>JBGPUU010000006.1:0-47905 GCA_041491305.1 Candidatus Methanoperedens sp. | reverse complement strand
CAACTGGAGAAGCAATGCTTTTAGCTTGGCATCATCTATCTTAGTCGTAAGCCTTCCGCTCTGCGCCAGAGAAATCAACTGCGCCTCAACATTCGCAACAAGCTCGGGTTTTGTCATCTTGAGAGTATTTAACCTCTCCTTTGCTTCAGGCGTGAGTATCTGGCGCATGATTGCAGCTTTCTTTGATTCATACTCGGCACGGGCCTGTTCCTGCTGGGCTGACTGCGCCTGGGCGCTGTATTGCTGCTGCATCTGCTCAAGCTTGCGCCTTTTTATCTCTTCGAGATCTTCGTCCATATTCATCAATCCCAGTCCCCGCATTAAAATGCGGGGACTTATTGGTGTCTCGTCAATCTAATATTTAGCAAGTGCAGGATTAGTTTTGGTGAGTTCGGTTTTTACTTCGTTTGCCGCATTATCCAAAAACGACATACCAACCGGTGAAATCACCCTGCCGGTTTTCTGTGCTTTAACAAATCCGGCTTTCTCAAGCTGCTGTAACGCTTCTCTTGCAATGGAGCCGCTTCCCTTTGAAAAGTGTATGGGTCTTACTCCATTCCTGTGCCGCCCGCCATAGAAACTCCGCAGGCGTGAAATCCCGACAGGCCCGTCTATATAGACGCGTCTCAAAATCGAAGCGCATCTCACAAACCACCAGTCGGCATTATCGGGCGAAAGCTCTTTATGAGCACCGGTCTTTGCATAACTCGCCCACTCGGGGGCCTTTGCTTTCTCATCTGTTTTCAATTTCTGTGCCACATTATTTATGAGCATTTCTGCGGGCACGTCATATACTGTTGTCAATGTTGATCCTCCGTAAAATTATCTTAATACGTAATGAAGAGGCAATCCCATAATATCCCCAGGATTAACAAGGGGTATTCGGGAATCTTTCAAGGGTCTTATTTGTCGGATAGTATTTACCTTTTTCGGCGAAAAACTGCTGTATTACCCCTGATTTCAATAAGTTCAGAATCTGTAAGTTCTGCGAGTTTTTCTGACAATTCTTTTTTTCCTGTTTCGATAAAAGCGGTCTTCAGGAATTTCACTTTTATCATAGTCCTGTTTTTTAACTGGGTCCGGAGTTCCGCGACCGCGGGCTCTATGCCGGATTTGCCTACATGGAGCGTAGGTTCAAGAAGCGTCGCTTCTGCCTTATTTTTTTGTTTGTTCATTTTAATAACTCTTTCAGCGTTTTGGCTGATTTATCAAGTTCTATCAGGATTAAACCCAATGAAGAATTCAAATTTGCAAGAATAATCAAAAGCGCTTTGGGTCCTGCGCCGACAATTATCAATCTCCCGTATTCAGATTCCACAATAACCCGGGCAGGTAACCCCTTTTCAACCTGTGTTGTCGCAGTCTCGGCAGCCCCGAGCATGGTGGCGGACATGGCAGCAAGGGAGGCCAAAAGTTTTTCTTTCGGCATATTGCCGCGTATAAGCAACCCGTCACGGCTTGCAGCAATACTGGCTTCCACTCCCCCGATATTCTTTAAATCTGCAAGTAATTTATCCACCATATCAATGGTATCAACCATTATTTTCCCCCGGTAATATTATTTATCAGCACTTCAAATGCCTCAAACACACCGACCTTATCCTTCGCAACGGCGGAAATAACAGGGACTTCGTCTGGCAGGTTAAATTGCTCCCTTATCTCTTCGGGAGTGAGCGCGCCCGGCATATCCTGTTTGTTTGCAACAACAACATATGGCAGCCCGTAGGATTTTGTAATCTCAAGCATGTGTTTTGCACGGGCAAAATCGGCAGGGTTTGTAGAATCCACTACCAGGAAGACGCCCATCGATTCACCGCTCAATAATTTGATAATCGGGTCAAACCGCTCCTGGCCCGGAGTCCCGAAAATATCTGCGCTAAAACCTTTATAATCGATGTGGCCATGGTCAAGGGCAATTGTTGTCCCGAGCCTGTCAACAGATATCGCCCGCGTTGAAAGCGCATGCACGAACGTCGACTTTCCGGCATCAAAAGGCCCGGTTACGAGAATCTTCGGTATGAATAACTTTACTCCTCCGGGCCGCAATACCCTGAAAAGCATGGATGTTTTTGTTTCTTTTGCCCAGTCTGATTTGAGTATCCCGAAATACTGGCCAAAAATGACCCGCTCGGCTATGCTTCCGATTGAAATAACGGCATTGAATAAATCTTTTTTTATTAAATCCAATATCTCATTTGAATATGGCCATACCGTAAAATTATAAACGATAACATGGTCATAGACCATCGCCATTTTATTCCAGTTCCTTACGGCTTCTATCGTTTCCTTCTCGCCGCATAAATCCATGATTGTCGACAGTGACCCGAAAACTATGGTGCTTGGAGGCAATTCTTTTATCAAGCCTGTGATTATTTCATTAAAACTCTCGATGTTGTCAGGATTTGCAACTATGTATTTTTCTTTTGAAGGAGCGCCAATCAGAGGATTATACGCATCTACCAGGCATAATCTGTCTTTGTACTCGTCAATGTCCCAGCCATATTCCTTGAAAAGTCCTTTCATGATGTCAGGAATGGTGCTTGAAACCACGAAAACGCAGTTCCCTCCGGATTTCAGGGTATTATAAACAGTCTGCATCCCGAAAACCTCGCCTTCCACACCCGGCTGGCTATAATAAACAAGGCTTTTGCCCTTCGGTATACCGCCGCCAAGGATTTCATCAAGCCTTGGGATACCTGTCTCTACCATTATTTTCCCCCCAATATCTTTAAATTTACTCCCTCAAGCTCATATTCAAACCAGGGCGTAGGCTTTGAAGAAAGACCGGTCACCCTTAAAAAATTCTTATCATTTTCAATTCTAATTTCTATCATGCCATCGAAAAGCTGTTTTAAGGTTGCGATAGCCTGTTCATCATGCATGCCGCTTTCAATTACGTATATCCCAAGGGCTCCGGCAGCTTTGATTCGTCCTGTAAATACATGAAGGAACCTGAAAACCGTCTGGATATTGGAATACATCAATATTGTAGACAGGGAATTAATATGAAGCTGGATTTTCCGCATATTCTTTTTCATGAAGAAATCCTCAAAAAACTGGCTGATTTTAACCCCTATTCCGGTCAGGTCGACCGGGCTGCTTGCAATTTTAATGTTCTCATTTTCCAGGGCGGCACCGCCCAGTGTTTTTGTGACGCAATCCACTATGGCTATTTTTGATAACGGGAGATTCAACTTGTTCTCTTTGTACCATTCCAGGATATTAGTCGCTGATTCACGTGTTGTAACCGTAATAATTGCATTTTCATTTTTCACAGCTCCGTGGTAAGCGATGAGTTTCAGGATAGACTCCTTTCCACTCATTGGAGGCCCGATTAACATTATATTCGAGCCTTTTTTTATGCCGCCGATTGCGTCGTCCAGTTCCTTGATGCCGATTGAATAATCACTCATAATTATCGTATTGATGAGACTATTTAGATTTTGATATATATAAATACTAACCTAACTAAATTACCATCGAAAAGTTATAACTAGCTTGCAATTAATAAACCAGATTAACCATGTCAAAAATCGTAATAATAGGTCTTGGAAGCGGGGGTTTTGCAGCTTCCCTGGCAATACGCAGAACTGACCCTGAAGCGTCGATCACAATTATAGAAAAAAGACCTTATGAGATGTTCTCCCCGTGCGGTATGCCTTTTGCGATAGAGGGTATTGTCGGTCTGGATAAGCTCCGGTTCTCCCTGCCTGAAGATAAAAAGATTACAAAGCTGCTTGGGCATGAAGCAATGGCAATAAATCAGCTTGAAAAAAACGTGGCTGTAAAGAATCTCAAAACCGGGGAGAACATTTCAGTGCCATACGATTCCCTCATCTTCGCACCGGGCGCGGAGCCCTTTATTCCTCCGATAAAAGGGGCAAAGGAAGCTCTTGATAAAGGTGTCTTTGTGCTGCATGACATTGAAAGCGCACGTAAAATCATAGAACATTGCGGAAAAGCAAAGAGGGCTGCGGTAGTCGGCGCGGGACCCATTGGTCTTGAAATTGCTGTGGCTTTGCGGGCTAAAGGGCTCGATGTAACAGTGATAGAGATGCTCTCTTATGCGCTTCCCCGCGCCCTTGACCGTGATATGGCGAAAATGGTGGAAGATTCGCTCGGAGAGCGCGGGATAAAATTGCTGATGAATAAAAGCGTGAGCAGTATAAACGGTGCGCCTGTCGAATCGGTTTCGGTCGGGGATGATGTAGTTGTTGCAGATATGGTGATTCTTGCCTCCGGCGTCAGGGCAAACCTTGATATGGCGAAAAACGCAGGTATCGAAATAGGGAAATGGGGCATCAGGACAAACGCGAGGATGGAGACCAATATTAAGGATATTTATGCTGTCGGGGACTGTATCGAAACTGTTAGCTTAATCAATCACAGGCCAACAGTGATGCAGCTTTCCTCGGCCGCTTACAGGCAGGGGATGGTGGCTGGCACGAATGCGGCAGGCGGGTACGATATTTATGAAGGGGCGCTTGGCACATATGTTGCTCTTATCGGAAGCCTTGAGGTCGGAGCGACCGGTTTTAATGAGTTCTTTGCTGAATCCGCCGGATTTAAAGTAATAGCAGGCAAGGCACGCGGGAAGACCAAGCCTGAGTATTATCCGGGCTCTAAGGATATCACGGTCAAGATAATAGCGGATGCGAAAACAGGCAGGGTGCTGGGAGGACAGGTCGTGGGAGAGGAGGGAGCTGGTGCACGAATAAACGTGCTCTCACTTGCGGTTAAAGCAGGTATGGATGTTTATTCTCTCAGCAAAACCGAAATGGCTTACTGCCCGATGGTTGCCGAGAATTATGATGTGCTGAATAAGGCGGCGGATTTTGCGGTGAGAAAGCTTGAGAAGGGGAAGTGATTCAAAGAGTTTATACTTTCACCCTCTCCCCGCACTCATTCCTCCTGTAAACCCCGAACTCTGTCTTTTTCAAAACATCCCCTGTAAACACAGGCCCGTCCTTGCACACCCGAAGCCCGTCCACGCAGCAGGCGCCGCATATCCCGATGCCGCATTTGATATAGCGGTGTAGGCTGAACTGCGCCTTTGACGGTGCGACCTTATCGAGAACCTTTTTCATCATAATCTCGGGGCCGCAGCAGTATATTTGACTGAATTTTTTCTCATCATCGAGCAGTTGCGTCACATAGCCGTGTATTCCTTCTGAGCCGTCATCCGTGGCAATCTGCACGTCCCCAACAGCCTCAAATCGCTCCCTGAAGAGCAACTCATCCTTTGTTTTGGCGCCCAGCAGCGTTGTAACCTTGAGCCCGGACGCCCATGCTTTTTCAGCCAGCGGCGCAAGTGGAGCGGCACCGACGCCTCCAGCGACCAGCAAAATGTGCCCTTTCTTTATATCGAATCCGTTGCCGAAAGGCCCGCGGATGCCCACGGAATCGCACTCTCCAAGATCGAACAATGCGGATGTTGCATGCCCTACTTTCTGGACTGTTATCGCGTTCTCATAGGAGAGCGCCATAGGAATTTCATCCACGTCACGTATCCAGACCATCACGAACTGTCCCGGTATCAGTTCAAAAGAGGTATCAAAATAAAAAGTCCTGATTGTAGGGGTCTCATCCACAACTTTTGTGATTATTGCATTAACCGGTTTCATACTCTGTGCGCCATCCCGTGTATGTCCTCAAGAGTCCATTCCTTTTCTTCAAGGAACGATTCCATGCATGAAGAAATATCATTGAAAATGTTAATATTATTCCCAACCGCAGAACCAATCTCAACAGCCTGCGCCCCTGCCATCATGAATTCAATAACGTCCGATGCCTCCGAAATCCCTCCCACGCCAATCACAGGTATATCAAGGGCTTCATAGAGGTCATAAACGCATTTCATTGCCACCGGCTTAATAGCCCTGCCTGAAAGCCCGCCGAATTTATTGCCCAGTATGGGATACCCGCTTTCGATATCAATAGCCATTCCCCTGACAGTATTTATCGCGACCACTGCATCCGCCCCGCCGCGCTGCGCTGCCAGTCCTATGTCTTTTATATTCGTAACATTTGGAGTAACCTTCACCCAGACCGGCACTTTTGCGGCTTTTTTGACAGCTCTTGTTATGTCTTCCACAAGCTCGGGGTCTGTACCGATTTCAGCGCCGTAACCGTGTGCGTGCGGGCAGCTTACGTTAAGCTCGAACGCATCGGCGCTGAGTGCACCTGCGATTTCTGAAAAATCAAGAGAGCAGCCGCCGAAGATGCTTGCGATTACAGGAACTCCGGCTTCTTTTGCAATATCTATCTCGCCCTGGAAATTCTTATAGGATGGGTTTGGAAGACCCATCGCATTCAGGTAACCACAGTCCACTTCCACCATGCTCGGATTGCTGTGACCACCTTTTGGCTCCAGGCCAATGGATTTTGTGACGATTGCGCCCGCTCCGCTTTCGGCTATTCTTTTAAGCGAGCCGCCTGTGGTGCCCATGATGCCCGCGGCGAGCATGAGTGGGTTTTTGAGTTTGAGTCCTGTTAAAGTGAGTGAGAGCATTATGGCTTTACCATGTCTGGTAAATACTTAGTTCTTTTTATAGGTTCTTTCCATCGGTAGTTATGTGGGCATGAAGTACTCACCGCGAAGGACGCAAAGTTCGCAAAGATGTTATTCTCGGCTTTGCGTTCTTCGCGCGCTTTGCGGTGATTTATCTAATCCATCTTACTAATTAACCGAAAGATTTCCAAACATTAGTCTTCAGGAGAAAAAGGGCATTTTTATTTTCGGCTATAAAAATTATACTGGATTATTGCGACGACCATGATTATAAAAGATATAAGATTGGCTGAAACAATTATTACATCCCTGATGTGATAACCGTACAGCGCCCACAGGATTGTGCCGGCGCTGAATTGTAATAATGTAAGAGGGCTGATATCCCTGGCCGATTTTGTCCTGTGCATTTTTATAATCTGGGGCACAAACCCGAAAGTCGTAAGAAGCGCCCCCCCCATTCCTACCAAATACCACCATTCCATGTTTTTGATATCTCCATCACTTAATCAGCAAATTCATCAACTTATGGCCTTCCACAAGCCCGAAAATACCTTCCTTTGCCGCAGCCTCATCAAACCTCTCCACATAATCCGCGCTCTCGGTCGAAGAATAGATTGCGAAGGGAACAGGATCTCTTGTATGCGTTTTCAGAGATATTGGCGTGGGGTGGTCGGGCAGCACCATAATCCTGAAATCCCCGAACCCGCCAAGCTCGTTCAGCATGCCTCCCACCACCTTCTCATCAAAATCCGATATCGCCTTTATTTTGGCTTCGATATTTCCCATATGCCCCGCTTCATCGGGCGCCTCGACATGCACAAGCACAAAATCATGGTTGTTCAATGATTCAAGCGCATATGCTGCCTTACCTCCGAAGTTGGTGTCCAGATATCCCGTAGCCCCTGGAACATCTATGACATCAAGACCCGCATACTTCCCGATGCCTTTCAGTAAATCCACTGCAGATATTATGGAACCCGAAACGCCGTGCATGTCTTTAAAAAGAGGCATGGACGGCGCTTTGCCCTGGCCCCACGGCCAGATAAGGTTCGCGATGTTCTTTCCGTCTTTCCTTCTTTTCATATTGATTTCATGTTTATCCAGAATCGGCTTTGAGGCTTTTATGAGATTAATCAGGAGTTTCGAGCCGTCCCCGCGCGGCAGGACATCATTAACAGGTTGTCCCACTACATCATGAGGAGGAGTACACTCTGCTTTTTCACCATGTTTCATTACGAGCAAATGCCTGTAACTCACACCCGCATGGAATTTGCAATCATTGCCCAGTTCGTTATCAACGGCTTCGATTAAAACCCCGGCCTCTTCGCTTGAAATATGGCCGGCGCTGTAATCTGAAATCTTACCGTCCTTCTCGGTTATCAGGTTGCACCGAAAAGCGATGTCATCCTTATCAAGAGCTACCCCGATGCTTGCAGCCTCAAGAGGGCCGCGCCCTGAATAATATCGTACCGGGTCATAGCCCATTATGGAAAGATTTGCCACATCGCTGCCTGCAGGCATATTCTCAGGCACGGTTTTTGCCACGCCGCATTTGCCATGCTTTGCGATAAAATCCATATTGGGAGTATCTGCAGCCTCCAGAGGCGTGAGACCGCCAAGTTCAGGGAGAGGATAGTCTGCCATTCCATCTCCTACGAGGACGATATATTTCATACCGCCCACTAAAGAGAAGCTAATACAAGATAATTTCGGTTAAAATCCGTCAGATACGTGTGGTATGAAAAGATACGCTGAAATTCCAAAAACTGAAATATTAACTTTTCACTACAAAAGCCAGGACCAGTACAACAATAACCACAAATTGCGGCACTATGTACCATTTTACCATTTTCTGGAGCCCTGCCACGCGGCTGTTCAGTTCATTCAAATCTTCCGTGAGCTTCCTTACCGAGTCATCTTCTTGCGGTGAAGGGACGGTTATCACAGGTTGAGATACAGCTTGAACTTGCGGCTGCACGGTTTTCACACTTTGCGTCGTTTTTATGTTGTTAAGCGTATATGTTTTCTTTGGTTTGACTATTACAGGCCTGACCTTTTCTATAGGCTTGAAATTAGGATCTCTTCCTTTGCCTAAGGTCTGGAATATCTGATCCTCAGTTACATCTAATATTGACATTGTGTACCCTCGTAAATAGATAATATGGTTGTAACTCTTATATAATTCTTATTGTGTAAAACGTGGTGTAAAACGCGGCACAATGTCTCTTGATTGCTAATTATTAAGGATGATTATTTTCCCCAGAAAGGATTTCCCCTGCGCTTTATCTCCATATATGCCATGAGAGTTTCCTTATCCTCGATTTTCATAGCCTCAAAAAGCTCCTGCTCTGCGATTTTCGCATGCTTCTCAGGCACGTCTATATAAAGCGTATCCCCTTCCTTTATCTGCCGCCCGACTGTTGGTCCATCGATACCCACAGCAACCTCCTTGCCCGCACCAGCCTCGCCTATATTTTCGCTATTTTCCTGGATTCCTTTTATTGTCCCCACAATCACGCCGTTATCTTTCATCACTTCAAGATTTGTCTTTATAACTCCGCCAAGCACTCTTACGCCCACAACTGCGGGCTTGCTTTGCCTGAACGTGCAATCGGGCAAAATCTGGAACCTCCCGGGCTTGATAATAGTCTCATAGCGTTTTTTCTCCATGAGCTGCTTTTGTTCGACCACCCATTTCTTGTAATCCTCGATAAGCCGGTAGATGACATTATTGACGAACAGCTTGATGTCGGAACCCATGAGTTCCTCCCTGGCATCTGGCAGGACATCCACTTCAAAGCCCAGGATTACAGAAAATAGCGGGTCTTTAATTGTTTTTATTTCCGAAACATCGCGTTTTGAGACATCGCCGATATCAGCCCTGCGTATCGGTATGTTCTCTTTTTTCAATTCGTTCACAAGAGCTTCAAGGGAGCCTATAGTGTCAGCCTTGATGAGAATCCCGTTTGATTCTGTTTCTATCCTCACCGCATCTATTTCGGATTTTATCGCGGCCGATACCTCCTCGAGATTGCCAAAAACGGCGCGTACCTGCGAACCTGCAAGCGCTCCTTCAAGTGACGGCGCCGAGATTTTAACACCCGACGCAGCGACCACTTTCTTTACCTGCTTGAATTTCTCTTCAGCGCGAATCTCGGAAAGCGGGCGCGGTTTCAAAAGGGCGCGGATTTTTGTGGCAATCGGGTTTCCCCTGCTTCCCACGACTATGGTATCGCCCACGTTTAGCTCGCCGTCATATAATATCACATCAAGCGTTGTGCCAAGACCAACTTCTTCCTTTACTTCAAGGACTGTTCCTGTGCCCGGGCCGACTGCCCTGTATTCAAGGTCTTTTTCAAGGAACTTTTGAGCCAATCCCATTAATATCATCAGGAGGTCGGGTATGCCTTCCCCGGTCTTAGCGCTTAACGGCACCACGCCAATATTGCGCTGGAAATCCCGCACACGGTCATACCTGTCAGAGCTGAAACCCATTTCATAGAGTTTGCCGATTATTACATAGATTTTTTCATCAAGCGCAACCTTTGTATGTTCCGGCTGTCCGGGATATGAGACAATGAACGGCTGCCCGGATTGCGGGTTCCAGCCTGCGACTTTATCTATCTTGGTCGCCGCTACCACAAACGGCGTCTTGAATCTTTTGAGTATCTCGACTGCTTCTATCGTCTGGGGCTGGAATCCCTCGTTAACATCAACAACCAGTATAGCAAGGTCGGCAAGCGCGCCGCCTCTTGCCCTGAGCGTTGTAAAAGCCCTGTGCCCCGGAGTATCGATAAAGAGCAGTCCAGGGACTTTTGTATCTCCCTTAAAAACCGGTCCGCATACGCGTTTTATAATATCAAGCGGCACTTCTGTAGCGCCTATATGCTGCGTTATCAGACCCGCTTCCCGTTCTGCAATAGTGGTGCCCCTTATCCTGTCAAGCAGAGAAGTTTTGCCGTGGTCGACATGCCCCATCACGCACACGATGGGGGTGCGCAGATTATTTTCCATACCCTAAGATTGTATTAAGTTATTATACACTTTCTGTTAATTTTACTATCAATAGTTCAGGATGGTCTTGAATTAACTGAAACCGCCAGTCTCCACAACTTCGTAATCAATTGGCTTATAATCCTGAACCAGCAATCGTAATGTTATATTAGTACTATTTATAAAATGTCTTTTTTGATTTGTAAACTCGGTATTGCTACCTTCCCCCGCAAGACTAAACGATTTTTCCTCAAGAATCGTGTTATCATTTATTATTTGCGCTTTTATGGAGAGCGGAGTATTCCGCTGGTTATATATCTGAACTTTCATTGATACGAGTTCTAATTTCCCGTTGCCCCAGTCAACTGGTTTCAGCATCCGCGCCGAGACAAAGATTGTATTAGGCGGCAATTCTTTGGGTATAGTTGGTGTTACCTTTGGCGTCGTTATTTCTATTGTGGGAACAGGAGTGACGTTGGACATATTCGTACCGGATATATTCGTGCTTATCGGTTCTTTTTTTTCCGGAGATTGCACGCATCCGCTAATAATCAATATCACAATTCCAAGAATTACAAACCCGATTTTTGCGCTCAATTTCTCACCTGCAAAACAGTAGAAATTCAATTGAAAATATACTTAATTTTCGTATATCCAGGCTTCGTCAACTCTGGAATATCCAGCTATTTCGGAATCCTTGAAATGGATGCTTATTTCCCTTTTTGCCGAATCCGGTGAATCGCTGGCATGGACGATATTGCGCCCGGTATCAAGAGCAAGATCGCCCCTGATAGAACCCGTGGCAGCATTTACAGGATTGGTAGCCCCGTTTATTGCCCGCATTACCGCGACCGCGTTCTTGCCTTCAACAACCATTGAGACCGAGGGTCCTGATGTAATAAAACTGATAAGCGAATTAAAAAAAGGTTTTTGGGAATGTTCAGCATAATGTTTTTTGGCAATGTCCGTGGAAATCGTATTCATGCGCATGGCCACTATCTTAAGCCCGCGCCGCTCTATCCGGCTTATAACCTCCCCGACCAGCCCCCGCTGTACGCCGTCGGGTTTAACCATCACGTAAGTGCGTTCCACGGTTCCCACCTTTTATGCTGTTTTCCCTCTTGCTTTACGTCCCGCCTCTGTCCATCTGACCTTGCGTGGAATCCTGCCAAGGTTTAAATTCCCCTGGCATTTGGATGAACAAAAATAGAAGACAGTCCCGTCCTTTTTGGCATAAAGCTTGCCGGTTCCGGGCTCAATAGCGCCTCCGCAGAAAGAACATTTCTTTTTTTCCATGATTTCACCTTGACATTAATTTCTTTGCTTCTCTTGAAGTCTCAAGCAAAATCAGGATATCCCCGCGTTTTACAGGTCCGACGACATTGCGGGTAATAATCCTTCCTTTATCCCTGCCGTCCAGAACACGGCATTGTATCTGCATGGCTTCACCATGCATGCCGGTCTTCCCGACGACTTCAATTATTTCTGCGGGATATCCCGCGTCTTCATCTGCCATGCTCTCACTTCTTCAGGGCCTGGACTTTCTGCGCCACTTCATCAACCAGCTCTTTGCCTTTTCCTGGTTCAACTATCGCCGCTGCGCCGCTTCCCACGCTCAATCCGGCAGCTGCTCCGAGTTCTACCTGTTTTTTGACAAAAATATATGGTGTGTTCTTTTCCTCGCAAAGTGCAGGTAAATGCATAACGATTTCAGGCGGGTTCACATCTTCGCCGATTATTACAAGTTTTGCAATTCCACGCTCGATTGCTTTTGTGGCTTCGTTTGTTCCTTTCTTAATCTTTCCTGTATCCCGTGCCATCTCCAGAGCTTCTAATGCTTTATTGGATAACTCGGCGGGAACTTCAAATTTGATATATGTTTGTGCCATTTTAATTACTTCCTTCAGGATTTAATCCTTCATCATTCATCCGATTAAAAGTATCGGCTTCTCTACAGCGCCATGGGGTATATATTTTGCGCTTAGGAAGTTTCTTCATTCAATATATTGAAAAGGTCAGGTGAAGTTATCTTAACGATAGTATAATTTCCACGCCGGGTTATGTTATATTGTGCAAAACCCCGCTGAGTGCTGTTTGTTTCCAACATGTTGAGTCTTGTCAGGTTGCTTGAGTTGATATTGAGATAGGCTGTAGTTCTTTCGTAAGTTCCATTGATTATTCTGACACCCATATAAAACTGGTTTGCAAAACTCACATTTGAATTTACAACCTGGAACTGTGCAGGCTCCACCACATTACTTAGAAGTCCACCGTATTGATCATAGGCCGTGGTTGTTTTATTCTGGCTATATATGATGTTCAGGGCATCAATCGCGGTTTGTGGCGGCGCAAGAATTACCGGATTTCCCATTATATTATATAATCCGTTTAATTGCTGCTCCTGTCTTATGAGGATTGGAATATTTGTGTTAGGCTTCTGAATGTATTCAAAATCATTTTTTTCCGGGGACATAGTACTGAGCAACAGGAATGAGTTATTCTTACCGTCTTGCATGTTTGAATAATATACTATTGTGGAATTTGATTTATAAACCGAATCCGCTTCGCTGATGATTTGGAAACTCTGCCTTGCCCACTGGCTCATCTGTGGCGTCATACCCTCGACGTCAAAGTAATCCGCCGTAACCACACCATACGGCGTCATGTTCAGTGCGTCTGAGATGGAATAGAACGGCTGGTTCACAATCCAGAAATCAGAATTGTATTTATCCTGCTGCGATGTCTGGCCGGGTGTCTGCGATGCCGTATCGCTTCTCGGGCTTGTTATGACATAAGCCACCGGCACGATAATCATAATTAAAATCATAAATGCGGCGAGTAATTTATATGCATCCTGCTGCTTCATGTTCCCTCCTAATGCTTTTCTTATATTAAAGCATCACGTAACTTTTATATACAATGTACTCATTTATACATTGTTGTACAAGATTGTACAGTGAAATTATGAAAGAATATATCCTGAAACTCATACAGAACCAGAGCCTGACAACAGAAGAAGCGGGCCTCGCAATAACCAAGATATTCAGCGAGGCGACCGACGCGCAGATAGCTGCATTTTTGACAGCCCTGAAGATGAAGGGCGAAACGCCTGCCGAGATAGCGGGGCTGGCGCTTGGAATGAAGAAAGCCGCCAATATTATTTCCCCGAAGGTTTCCGGAACCCTTATCGATACTTGCGGCACCGGCGGAGATTCGACAGGCACAATCAACGTAAGTACGGGAGCAGCCATAGTGACCGCTGCATGCGGTGTTTTTGTAGCAAAGCACGGCAACTATTCAATCACTTCAAAATCAGGCAGTGCCGACGTACTCAAGGAACTCGGCGTAAAGATTGACTCATCACCGCAGGAAGTGCAAAAGATTATAGAAAAAACGGGAATTGGTTTCATGCTCGCTCCTGTATTCCATCCATCGATGAAACGAGTGGCTCAGATAAGGCGGGACCTTGGTTTCAGGACTGTTTTCAATATCCTCGGCCCGCTCACGAACCCGGCGAATGCAAAGGCACAATTGATAGGCGTTTTTGACGGTTCCCTGTGCGAGCCCATGGCAAATGTCCTTAACATACTCGGGACTGAAAGGGCGCTCGTTGTCCACGGCAGCGGCATGGATGAGATTTCAAATACTGGAGAAACCCGGGTAGCAGAATTGAATCGGGGCAGGATAACAAAATATATCCTGACGCCGGAAAAGCTTGGCATAAAGCGCGCCACGGCAAGTGAAATCGCAGGTGGAACCCCGGAAGAAAATGCAAGGGTTATCGTAGAAGTGCTGAAAGGGAAAAAAGGCCCGAAGCGGGATATCATAGTAATAAATGCAGGCGCAGCCCTGCTTGTCAGCGGTAAGGCTGTAACAATCGAATCCGGGATAATAATGGCGAACCGGTCTATTGACACAGGCGCAGCCCTTGATAAATTGAAGGATTTTGTGAACGCGGCAGGCGACCCCGGAAAGCTTGCACGGTTTTTGTAAAGGGAAATAATGAAAGTAAAAATATGCGGTATCAAAGCAGACCGCGACCTTAACATGGCAATTAACGCAGGCGCTGACGCTGTGGGATTTATAACCGAAGTGCCAGTGGATTCACCCAGGAAAATCAGTATTTCCGAGGCATCAAGGCTGATTTCAAAAGTGCCTGTTTTTATGACCTCGGTGCTTGTAATAATGCCGGAAACAGCCGAACAGGCGATCAATATGATAAAGACTGCAAGACCGGGCGCTGTGCAGGTTCATAATGAAATGGCGATTTCTGAACTTAGACAAATAAAGGAAACCGGGGTAAAGCTCATTAAAACAATCCCGGTATCATCTGATTCGGAACCCGGAACGCTAATAAAACAGATTAGTGAACTTTCAGGAATAGCTGATGCCGTTCTTCTTGATACTTCTATCGATGGGAAATCCGGCGGAACTGGAGCGCAGCATGACTGGGAGATAAGTTCAGAAGTGGTTCTCCATGCTGGCATGCCTGTGATACTGGCAGGCGGCTTGAACCCTGAAAATGTCAGAGCGGCTGTGCGCACCGTGCGCCCGTATGCGGTCGATACGGCTTCGGGCGTGGAAACGGACGGGAAAAAAGACGAAAAGAAAGTGATGGCTTTTATCAATAACGCGAGGAATCATGGAATTTGATATAAGTGAACCGGATTTCATAAGCCTCGCAGAAGAAAAGCCTGTTATCATCCAGCTTATGGCTAAGGTACAAACCGGATGTTCCCCTCTTGACCTTTATGCGGCGATGGATAAAAAATGCGCATACCTTCTTGAATCAGCGGAGAAGGAAAAAAAGCATGCCCGTTTCTCTTTCGTCGGGGCTTTGCCAGATGCGGTCATTACAATAAAGAACAGGCAGTTAACGCTTGATTATACGCATAGGACAAACCTGATTAAGCTAATCGAGTCCTCGCTTTCGGATGTTTGCGATTCCAAAAAGGGAAATGGAGGGAAGCTTAAAGCCGGATTTGATACGATGGATGCCATAAGGGCGGCTTTTGCATCCTCCGGGGTTAAATTTATCGGCAAAAGTTTTGACAGGCAGACATTTCTTGGCGGAGCAATCGGCTTTTGCGCTTATGATATGGTGTATGACTGCTGGCTGGATATTCCTTCAAAGAAAAGCAATACTCCAGACGCACAGTTTGCGCTCACTACAAAAACCGTGGTTTTTGACCACATGACCAATGAAACGTATATAGTTGTTACGCCGTTCGTCATGAAGGGAGATAATCCGGAGGCTGTTTATCAAGCTGCAAAGTCGGATGCCGAAAAACTGGCGAAAGTGATAAGCAACGCCGATGCGCTTGTTTTAAAGAAAAACTGTCCTGCCCAAATAACATGCAATATGGGAAAAGAAGAATACGAAGATGCTGTGAGGAAAGCAAAAAAACACATAATCGACGGCGACATTTTCCAGGTGGTACTGTCACGCAGGTACGAGGTAACAACAGAACAGACGCCGCTTGAATTATACACAGTGCTCCGCAGCGTCAATCCAAGCCCTTACATGTATCTTTTCGAGTTTGACGGCACAAGTATCATAGGCGCAAGCCCTGAGACTTTGCTTTCTGTCCATAAACGGAAGGTTATAATCAACCCGATCGCAGGCTCATGCCCGCGCGGGAATACTAAAGCCGAGGATGAAGCATACGCAAAAGAGATGCTGGAAAGCGAAAAAGAGCGGGCTGAGCATGTGATGCTCGTTGACCTCGGACGCAATGATGTACGGATGGTCTCAAAAGGCGGCTCGGTGAAAGTGGATGATTTCATGTCTGTCCTGAAATACTCCCATATCCAGCATATCGAGAGCACAGTTTCCGGCATGTTGCGCGATGAATGCGACCAGTTCGATGCCACACGCGCCATATTCCCTGCCGGAACGCTTTCGGGCGCGCCAAAGATCCGGGCAATGGAGATAATACACGACCTTGAGAAAGATGCAAGAGGAATCTACGGCGGCGGCGTGGGTTATTACTCCTGGAACGGGGATGCGGATTTTGCCATCGTGATAAGGACTATAATCAAGAACGGCAAAACTGCAATAGTGCAGGCCGGCGCAGGGATTGTCGCAGATTCCGACCCGGAATATGAGTATAACGAGACCGAGCGCAAGATGGCGGCGATGATTAAGGCTATTGGTGGTGCTTGAAAAATGGAACCGCAGATAAAAGCGCCCAGAGTCACGCCTCTGGAGGGCGTGTCCACGCATGGCGCAGCCATGCGTGTGCGCGGAGTCGAGAACCCGCAGGGTTTCTGCATTGATGAACGCAGATTTATTGTTATAGTTTCTCCGGAAAATGAATCAATACAATCACCGCAAAGGACGCTAAGAGCGCAAAGTATAGATACAATAATCTTTGCGTCCTTTGCGCTCTTTGCGGTGAGATTTGTGTGCCATCTAACTATCTTTGAAGCTTCTGGAGGAATATGAAGGTCTTATTCGTGAACAACAAGGACTCCTTTGTCTGGAACCTTGTGGATTACGTGTCCATATTCGAGCCCGATACCATTGTTGTTCCAAATACCATTTCGCTTGGCGAAGTTAAGAAAATTAATCCTGATGCAATCGTGATATCGCCCGGTCCGGGGCATCCTGCAAACCCGAAGGACATTGGAACCTGCCTTGAGATTATCAGGGAATCGAGTGTTCCCCTGCTTGGCGTGTGCCTCGGTCATCAGGCAATAGCAGTTGCTTTCGGCGGCGAGGTAAGCCACTCGCCATCAGGGCCTCTGCACGGGAAAACCTCGCAGATATACCACAATGGCGACGGCATTTATCAGGGCCTGCCCAATCCTGTTGTGGGAGGGCGCTATCATTCGCTTGCCATAACGAGGCTGCCGCAAGAGCTTGAGATTACGGCTAAGACGAAAGATGGCATAATTATGGGAGTGAGGCATAAGCGAAGACCCATATTCGGGTTGCAGTTCCATCCCGAATCTGTGCTGACGCCGGAAGGGTTGAGGATAGTGGAGAATTTTTTGAAATTGAAACAATTTAAAGGCTAAGTATAATGTTAAGAGGCGAAATGGAAATCAAAGATATTATTATTGCGATAATTGCCCTGGTTATTGCATTTATTATAATAAACATAGTATTCACTTTAATAGGAATAGTATTCAAGCTTATATTGCTCTTGGTAGTTTTGATAATCGCTTATATCGTGTATTTATTTTTAAAAAAAGCACTGTAATATAATGATGTAAAACTAGCTTCCATAACGTCTATCAAGGAAATAATGTACAATAAAAATAACAAGCCAGAAAACCACTGCACCAAATAAAGCGCTCTGCCAATCAACTGTTTTATTTTGCAGGAAATATTTCAGCATGATAAAAATAACAAAATAGAAAACTGATGCAACAGTAGCTGTAAAAAAAGGACTATTTTTTTCCATGATACCCAAATAATGATTTAATATATCAAATAACTTTCTTTTTATGGTATTTTTGAATGAATAAAATACGGTCTAAAAAAAATATGGAAAATTATTTGAGACAAATGAGTATATATTTACAAGAGGCACAAAAAATATAATCGGGGGATATTTGTGGACGAGGAAAAAGAATCAAAATCCATTTTAAGTCGTAGAAGATTCCTGATTTATCTGGGAATTTTTTTGGGTATTATAATTGGTTTACTCACTATATTAAAAAATGCCGGGATAAAAACTATCAACATGTTTCGCATAAGGAGTGTCGAGCAAACACCTCAGTTTGACCCCGGGACATGGAAACTGACTGTAGAAGGACTTGTGAACTCTCCTCTCGTTATAACCTATAATGAACTTCTGGATCTTGATAGCGAAGAACAGGTATCTGATTTTCACTGCGTGGAGGGTTGGTCTGTGGACGCTGTGAAATGGAAAGGAATCAGGTTAAAAGTACTTTTTGATAAGACTGGTCTTAAGCCTGAAGCTGCATTTGTGACATTTCACTCTGCAAGCGGCCTTTATAGCGACAGCCTTTCACTGAAAAATGCCATGGAACCCCAGGTCATGCTGGCCTATAAGCTGAATGATGAACTGCTGCCCCAGGAACAGGGACGGCCTTTGCGTCTTGTGATGCCCAGAATGTTCGGCTATAAGAGCGTTAAATGGGTAAACAGGATAACGCTTACACAAACACAGGAGGTCGGTTACTGGGAAAGGCTCGGTTATAACATTGACGGGGTGTCATATCCTTAATATGAAAATATTGAGATTCGACATCAGCAGCAGGTTCTTACACTGGTCTCATGCCGTATTTTTTATCTGGCTCCTGATAACGGGAATCAGCATGTTCCTGACACCAAAATCCCTTCTTGGAAACCCGTTATTAAAATTGGCTCATGTGTATGTTTCCCTTCCTTTTATACTGGTCCCAATCCTGATTTATATTTTTAGCGGCAAAAAAACCCGCGACGATATAAGGGATTTGAAAAACTGGACAGGAGATGATTTAAAATGGTTCATCGAAATCCTGAAAAATAATAAAACAAACGTTTCAAGCAAGTTCAACGGCGGGCAGAAAGCGAATTTTTTCCTGACATTACTTCTTATCATCGGGCTCTCATTATCCGGTTTTATAATATGGATGAAGTCATTGTTCAGTGTGAGCTTTGTGGAATTTAGTTTCATTGTTCATGATTTCCTGGCCGAAATATCCATATTGCTGTTAGCCGGGCATGTCATCCTCACGCTGTTTAATATCGAGTCACTGCAAGGTATTATTAACGGGGAAGTAAATTCTGATTGGGCAAAGAAACATTACCCGGTCTGGTTTTTGAAGAAAAACGGCAGTTAAAAACGATGCAAAATGATATATTCAAAGAGTACAATGTGATTCCAAGATGAAAAAATCAATCATAGTAATTTTCTTAGTATTGTTTTTCGCATCAATACTTCCAATCTCAGAAGGGGCGTCAGCAAATCACACTTTTGAAATTACTTCACTCACAATCAATTTTGATAAAACCAATGCCATATTCATAGTGAAATATGATATTGGTCAAATACCAAAGATGTATCTTCTTCTATTCGGAAGTAAAAGCATTGAACCACAGGTAAGAGATCTCTTCTCGAATTTTGATTATGATATTGTGAAAATGAACCAGGACGAAACAATTCTCAAAGTGAAAAACATCTCACGGCTTGAAAAGGGATTTTATCTGCACGATTCACGCAAGTTTGGAGACACTATAAATACCATCTTCGTTACCACCCCGGACTCACCTCGCTCAAAGGAATACTTCAATCTTAATTCAACACCCGACACATTTTACCGCTCATGATGTTTCTTTTTCTCGAAGACCGAGGGCAAATGGACAATGTATGTCCCATCTTCTTTAAGCGCCATTACGATTTCATCTCTTTCCAATAGAGATTCCAGATTTAATTCGTATGAACCGGGAGATACTATTCTCACGGATTCTACCCGCTCGCCTATTTCAGGTTTCGGCTCTGCTTTCACTTCTTTTGATTCGGGCTCCTTATTCCCAAGAATCTCGTCAACCTCTTTGATAAACCTCGAAGCTGCGGGAGGAACTGCATCCTTTATTCCGGTTCCGGAATGGGGTTCATCTGCGTCTTTTACATACAGGAACTTATTCCAGCCGCATTTCGGGCAGCCGTTAAGTATTATTGCAGCGCCGTCTTTGAAAACGCTTTCACATCGTGTACATTTATGCGGCATGGTCTATGGTGCTGAGACAAGTGCGCTTATCAGGTCCCTGTCCTTTTTTATCGTCTTTAACTGGTCTGCAGGCCCTATTACTGTGAGCCTTGTCTTCACAGTGTTTTTCCCGAACAGTTTACCCAGTATATTGTTATCATGTTTTACAGGGTAACTCTCAATCTCAATCCCCGAGAAATCGTCAGGCGCTATCTCTGTCATGGTCAGCTCTATAAGTTTTGTCTGCTCATTCGGGGTGAGGCCTTTCTCAAGAATAAGGATTTTCCCGTTTCTTACCTCATCCAGGATTAACCGCACCTTTTCCATCGAGGTCATGGAATCGAGTTTATCCTCGGATATTAAATCCATTTGAATTCCTTTTATCATAAAGCGACACCTCGCTTTATGCGGTGTCCACGTATGGCTTCGCCATACGTGTTGTCTTTAATAAATTTTTTCATAATAATCACCCGAAGTGGTCAGCAATCTGTTGATACAGTGCATCTATGTTCTGTCCCTCAAGAGCGGATATGGGAACGAGAGGGTGCTGCGGGAAAGCGCTGTGAATCCTTGCAGGCGATGATGTGGGAAGGTCAATCTTATTTGCTGCTATCAACAGAGGTAATTTGCGCGCTTCCATGTTGCCTATCACTGTCACATTCACCTGCGTATAGGGGTCTTCAGTCGCATCCATAACAAGTATAACACCGTCAAGGTCATCCAGCCATTTAACAGCTTCAATCACGCCTTCAGTCGCTTCTTTTGCCCGCCGTTTCGATTCTTCTTCAGTCAGCCCGAATGCCATGAAATCATGGAAATCTATCTTGGTGGCAAGGCCGGGAGTATCAATTATATCCAGGGTTACAGACGAGCCGTTGCATTCAATGGTAACACCTTCGCGTCGGCGCGCCCTTCGGGTTTCATGTGGTATATGGGATACCGAACCCATGGCATCGCCGGTCCAGTCCCTGACAATCCTGTTCGCAAGTGTGGTCTTTCCCGCATTGGGAGGACCATATATTCCAATTCTCGCTTTCTTTTTCCTGAATAGCCGCTTTATCCACTTAAAGTCCAGCCCCAGCCTTTTTATTATGCCCATAGTCATTATGCCTCAGTGTTTAATATCGGTTCTCTCTTTTTTAGTTTTCTGTCAATATGTTTCAGCTCATCTTTATATTCCATGCATCAAAAAATCTGTCTTTTAAAATTACTTCCTGAATATCAGAGGCAGTTTTGGATATATACGTTTAAGCAACAGCAAGATTTTTAAGACTAACTGAAAGCGGTCTTTCTGCTTTCAACGCGCTCACTTTTAAGATGGAAAAACCAATAACATTTCCCTGTGTATCAACTTTTTCCATCACTGCATCGTTTTCCGTTTCCTTGAAGTATCCTGCTTTTTTCTCAAAAAGGACTTCAAGGTAGTCACCTTCTTTGTCGTACCATATTTTTATTTCTTTTCCCATACAGCTTAAATCCTCAAAACTCACTTAGTTTCAACTGCCTTCTCGAACACTTCTCGCCCGGAATCTCAACAGGATAAACACCGCTCAAACATCCCACGCACAAATCATCCAGAGGAATCCCTATAGAACTCACAAGCCCTTCTATGCTCAAATACCCCAATGAATCTGCATTAATCAAAGCCTCCACACCTTTCACCGACTTATAAGCAGCCACAAGTTCTTCTCTTGTAGCCATATCAATCCCCAGATAACACGGTGAAATAATCGGCGGGCTGGCAACCCTCATGTGAATTTCCTTCGTTCCTGCTTTTCTGATCAAATCTATTATCCGCCGCGAGGTTGTTCCGCGCACAATGCTGTCGTCGATAAGCACAACGCGTTTGCTTTCTATATTTGGCTTTATGGTATTGAGTTTCAATCTGACCGCAGTTTCCCTCATATCCTGTCCCGGCATGATGAAAGTCCTTCCAATGTATCGGTTCTTCATCAATCCTTCCATATAATCGATGCCCGAACTCTTGGAGAAACCTATCGCATAAGTAATTCCAGAATCGGGTACCGGGGAAACAATATCGGCTTCTATCGGATGCTCCTTGAAAAGCGTTGCCCCGATGCGCATCCTGACATTATAGACAAGCTGTCCATCTATCACAGAATCGGGGCGCGCAAAATAAATATATTCAAAAACACAGTGCGCGCAATTCTTTGATTTAATAAGCTGGCGGCTTTCATACGACCCGTTGCTGAATATCAGCATTTCTCCCGGGGCAACATCACGAATGAAATCCCCGTTTAATATATCAATAGCAACACTTTCAGACGCAACAACAAAACCATTATCAATACGCCCAAGACACAGGGGCTTTACTCCAAGCGGGTCGCGGATAATGACAAGCGTTTTGTCTATCAGGATGGCAAGCGAATAAGAACCCACAAGTCTTTTCATCATCTCCCTGACAGCATCGGGAAGTCCGTTGTGCATGAGCTCTTTAACCAGCAGGTGCGCAATGACCTCGGTATCAGAATCCGAGAGAAATATTCTCCCTTCTTTTACAAGCTCCTCTCTCAATTCTTTTGAGTTTACAAGATTTCCATTATGGGCAATCGCTATCGTCCCGCTGCTGAAACTGACAAGAAGAGGCTGGCAATTCTCAATCTTTGAGCCGCCAGTAGTCGAATAACGGACATGCCCGATGCCGACATGACCTTTCAGTTTCTGGATATCGGCTTTATTAAAAACGTCGGGAACAAGTCCCATGCCTTTTAAAGTCTGGACACAGTTCCCGTCATGGACGGTTATGCCTGCAGATTCCTGGCCCCTGTGCTGGAGAGAATATAATGCGTAATAGATTGATAGTGCGGCAGGCGCCTCTTCTTTATAAGAGACACCGACTATACCGCATTCTTCATGCAACCGGGGTCACCTTAATATCCGCATTTTTCTTGCCATTTGTATGATCTCATTCGTTTGGTCTTTCCGAATCCGCACGATGCACACATTTTCGTATGGGTATTAAATGAAACGCTTCCGCATCTTCTGCATTTTATATGGGTCTTATGCTGGCGCATACCCATTGACGGCGTACCTTTTGACATTTATTATCACCTTTGTTAATTTTTAAGGAGAAATGAATACTATATTATCCCCGCGGACAACTACAGTTCCAAGTTTCTTTGTTTCGTTCTCTTTTATTTCCTCAGCTTTTTCCAGTACTATATTCATGTGAATATCGTAGCCCTGCAATTCGCCTCTGAATTCTCTTGAGCCCTTTAACCGTATCAGTACGGATTTATTTAATGCATTGTTTAGAATGTCGAGGGGTCTATTTCCCATATAACGCTCCTGAATATTAGTAAACTATTAATTCAATAGTGCACCAAAGTGGTCAGGACAATATTTAAAACTATTGGTGGCAAATGAAAACGTTTAAGAAAGGTTTATCAAAAGAAGGGGTATGCCATACCCCTATACGACATAGAGGGGCGTAACTCTTTATGAAGATAAAATCACGGAATATATTGAGAAAAACTGAAGAAAAGGCTCTCGTCAGTGATATTATGGAAGCCTTTGGCGATGTCTCTTCTTTTATTGGAAAGAAGCTTGAATATGTACAGTCGGATGAATCGGATTTTATTTTCGTGGACGGTGAACCGCTATTATTCAAGATTGAAGGGAAGATATTCCCGACAGTGAAAGGCGCTCTCAAGTTGAACCCCACGCGGCGCAGGATTGTAGTGGACCCGGGCGCAGTGAAATTCATAATAAACGGGGCTGACATAATGGCGCCGGGAATAGTGGATGCCGACCCTGCTATCAGGGAGGGAGACCTCGTTATAGTAGTAGAACAGGCTCATGGGAAGGCACTCGCTATCGGAAGGGCTCTTATGCCGGGAATAGGCATGAAAGGCGGAAAAGGAAAGGCTGTCAAATCCATACATTTTGTCGGGGACGAAATATGGAAGCTTGAACAGAAATAAATAAATAGATACAAACAGTAAGGAGTAAAGGTGATGATTTCATGGCGTCGAAATTTTTAGATAAGTTCCTTGGAAGCGGGAAAAAGGCAAAAGCTGAGGCAGAGGAATATCAAGAACTTGATTTATCGGAATTTGAAGAAGGTTTCAAGGATGAACCAACAGGTACTTTCATCCGGATAGCTGAACTTTCCGGGCTTGATATTATGCCGGAATTGAAGAAGCAGATATACGGCGGGAATATCCTTATGATTGACATATCGCCTGCAAAAAAGGATAAACTGGTTTTCGACCGGGCGATTAAGGATTTAAAACAGGTTGTTGGCGACGTGCATGGCGACATTGCAATGATAAAAGAAGACCAGGTCATTGTAACCCCGCGCGGTGTCAGAATCGACAGACAAAAATTAAAGTGAACTCCGAACCAATCCACCCATTAACCGTTACCAGGAGCGTTTGCCCGCTCTGTAATAAGGAACTCCTGACAAACTGGGTTCCGGATAATATTCCTTTTTTCGGGGAAGTGATGCACATTACTACCCTGTGTGAATGCGGATTCCGGTATTCGGATACTTTAATTCTGGCACAAAGTAAGCCTGTGCGGTACGAATTGAAAATAAAAAACCTGGACGACCTTGATGCGCGGGTGGTGCGTTCCACGTCAGGGACGATAAGGATTCCAGAACTCGGGGTGGACATTGAACCTGGGCCGGCATCCGAATCTTTTGTCTCTAATATCGAAGGCGTGCTTGACAGGGTGGAAGAAATACTTGGAATGGTGTCGCGCTGGGGAGAACAAGAAAAAACAGAACGCGCACTGGAACTTCTCTCGATTCTTGAAAAAATAAAAGCAGGTAATTATGAGATTACCGTTATTATCGAGGACCCACTGGGTAACAGCGCCATAATTGCAGAAAATGCCACGAAAAAGGAGCTTACAGCGGACGAGGTTACTCATCTTAAAACCGGTATGATAATTTTTGAGAAATAACAGCATTTTCATAAGGCAAAAAGCATATTTCGTCATCCTGCAGCTTCTGGATTCAGTAATAGCCGGTAAAAAATATCCAGACATGCAGCTTGGCGGGATTTTTAAAAATGAAACCTTCTCATCAGCCGAAAAAGCGACCATCGTTGAGTTCACCTACGGAATCCTGCGCCATCGGGGGCGGATTGATTATATTATCGGACATGCATCAAGAGCTTCACTCCCTGACATTGATTTAAATATTCTTAACATACTCAGGATTTGCACTTACCAGGCAGTGTTTACCGGGGCATCGGCTGCCGGCGTCATAAATAACGCGACTGCGCTTTGCTTGGATGAGAAAAGGCTTGAAGGTTTTGTAAAAAGAACAGTTGAAGGGATAATAAAAAATAAAGATGAAGTTACCTTCCCCGATAAAGAAAAAACACTTCTTGAATTTATCTCAATATATCATTCACACCCTCTATGGATTGTGGAAAAATGGCTGAAAGAGTTTCATGAACCATGCGTGGTGGAAGCGCTGTGCGCTGCCAATAATCACGAACCACCTTTAACAATACGCCTCAATCCGCTGAAGGCAAAACGCGAATCTCTCCGGGAGTCGCTTGACCATGAGGGTTATACTTCATCACCGACAATGTTCTCGCCTTTCGGGCTTGTTGTTGATAAAAAAGAAGATATTTTTAAAACAGATGCCTTTGCGAATGGGGCTTTTGAGGTGCAGGACGAAGGAAGCCAGCTTATTACCCTTCTCACAGGCGCAAAGCCCGGAGAATTTGTTGTGGATGCATGTGCTGGAAATGGCGGAAAGTCCCTGTTCCTTTCAGGACTGATGAATAATAAAGGCACCATTATTGCTTTTGAAACAAGCTCCTCAAAGCTTTCAAACCTGAGGCGGCGGGCGGCGAGGGCAGGCGCTTTGAATATCCGTACTGTTGAAACTAACATGCTTGGTGAATACAAAAGCCGGGCTGATTGCGTATTGATTGACGCGCCGTGTTCGGGCATGGGAGTATTCAGGAGAAACCCTGATTCGAAATGGAGGCTGACACAGGAGGATATAAGAGAACTTTCTGCCAAGCAAAAAGAAATATTAAGGGAATATAGCGGTCTTGTAAAACCCGGCGGGCGGCTTGTTTATGCAACATGCACCATCAGCAGGGAAGAAAATGAGGAGGTTGTGCAAGGGTTTCTTGATGAGAGCACGGATTTCTGCATGGTTCCCGCTTCTGAAATTAACCCTGAAATATTTGGCAAATTTACGACTGAAAAAGGATATTTCAGGTCGCTGCCGCATGTTCATGGTACGGATGGGTTTTTCGGGGCTGTGATGAGACGAAGTTGAATCGTCATGGGAAATTAATAAATCATCTCCCCTTTTATGAAGGCAGCCGACCTTGCATCTTTCGGCGCCGTAAAAATGCCATCTTTACTATTCACTTCGATCAATTCCCCGTTCAACAAAATCCCTACTCTTTCTGCGATACGCTTTACCTGGTAGATATTATGCGTTGCAATAATGATGGTCGTACCGAGCTCGCTCCGTATCCGCTTGATAATCTCCTCTATCTTCGCTACATTCGCAGGGTCAAGGTTAGCTGTCGGCTCATCAAGAAGAAGAATATCGGGGTCATAAACTATAGCCCGCGCAAAAGCCATGCGCTGCGCCTCCCCGCCTGAGAGAGTACGGGCTTTTTGATGTTCCATCCCATCGAGTCCCACAATACTTAATGCATTCATGACTTTTTTCTTCATAGTTTCCTTATCCGCCTTGCGGACTTCCAATCCATAAGCAACATTGTTGAACACTGAGGTATTGAAAATGGCTGGCGTCTGGAATAGCATCGACATCCGGCGCCGGGCATCGATTTTGTGGCTGCTGTTAATACCGTTGAATACAATTCTGCCATCCGAGGGCGTCTCTAAAAAATTTAATATCCGAAGCATTGTGGTTTTCCCAACTCCGCTCGGTCCGATGAGGGCAAATATCTCTCCCCGGTTAATCACCAGGTTTACGTTTTTTAATACTTCCTTGCTTCCGAAGGATTTGCAGAGGCTCTGTATCCTGATTAACTCCTCAGCCATTTCAATCCCTCCTCTGGAAAAAGTTAGCCAGGATATTTACAGAAAGGACAAGAGAAATCAGGATAATACCGAGGGCAATTGACGTGGATATATCGCCCTTGCTCGTTTCCAGTGTAATCGCAGTCGTAAGCGTGCGCGTCTCCGAAAGCCCTTCACCTATCCCGCCCACACTTCCAGTGAGAGCGATATTGCCGCCCACGATGAGAATCGCGCCTACCTCTGCAAGCGCCCTCCCGAGTCCGGCAAGTACGGCTGTGATGATGCCGAATCTTGCCTCTCTTAAAACCGCGACCGCGGCGTCATTTTTGTTACCGCCGAGTGTATAAACTGTCTCGATTATCGGTTGGGGAACTGCTTTTATTGCAGCAAGCGAGATACCCGTTATAACCGGCGTGATAAGTATATACTGGGCTAAAATCATGGCTTTTTGCGTAAAAATCATATTCAAAATCCCCAGTGGACCTGCAGGCACGAACATCACGAAAATAACAAGCCCAACAAAAACTGACGGCAGCCCCATGCCCGTATTGATAAGTGTGATCAGCGCCTGCTTGCCGCGAAAGTTCATGAAGGAAATGGCAAACGCCAGCGGTATGGCAGTAAGGGTTGCAAGGATGGTAGCGGTGCCGGATACTTTGATAGAAACGCCTGTTATACTCAGGATATATGGATTAGCGCTGAATATCAGCTCAAACGCCCTGATAATTCCCTGTATCAAAAAGTCAGCACTGCTCATATCATTCCAGTCACTTCAATATTTTCATGGACTGGTCACGTTGCCCGCATCTTCCTCGGGCACGAAAAGCGCTTCACCGTATTTGTCCTTACCGTAATTCCTTATGATGTCCTGTCCCTCTGAAGATGTCGTATAGTTGACATATTTCATTGCAAGGTCGTATTTCACGTTCGGGAACTTCGCCGGGTTTACAGCCATGACATGGTAGGGGTTGAAAAGATACTTCTGGTCAGATTCGAAAAGGAGCGTCAGTTGTATTTTATCCTTCATGGCAAGGTATGTTCCCCCGTCGGAGAGTGTATAACCATTCTTGATGTCAGCGGTTGTAATTGTATCGCCCATGCCTTTTCCAATTGATTGATACCACGATCCGCCTGGCGTGATGTTCGCGGCTTTCCAGATTGATTTTTCCATTATATCTGTACCTGAGCCGTCGCCGCGCGATATGAATGGGGACTGTTTTGCAGCAATTCTTCGGAAAGCATCCGTAGAATTTGTTGCGTTCTTAATTCCTGCGGGGTCGTTCTCAGGCCCGATGATTACGAAATAATTGTACATCAGGTAACTTCGGTTTATGAAGCTTCCGTTGGCAACAGCCCGTAATTCCAATTGGACTGCGTGCACCATCACAACATCAGCAGCGCCAAGCTCGCCCGTAGCTACAGCTTTGCCCGTTCCCTCACATACAGTCAGGATTTTCACGTTATTTTCATCCTCGAATTTCTTATTCAGCACGTCGAGCAATCCCGTGTCGCAAGTGGATGTTGTAGTCGCCAGACGCAAATCCTGCGGGGCGGATACTGTCGATGTGGGAGTTGTTGTATTTCCAGCCGGTGCCTGCTGGACGCAGCCAGCGAATAGAGATATTAAAATCGAAACAAAAATTATTTTAGCAAAAAGGTTTTTCATATTATTGCCTCTTTATGTTCACTCAAACATAATGCTAATTAATAAAAGTTTCGAAAAAGTTGTACCGCTCTTAATATTTTAATTAAGAAAAAGATTAAGTCATTCTTTCCCTATCATGACTTCAGTTGCTTTTACAACCGCCAGTACCTTATCGTCTTTTTTGATTGCAAGAGTATCAGCAGCCTCTTTCGTGATGACCGCAGTTATCGTTGTCGGCTCGATAGAAATCTTAACCTTTGCAATAAGACCTTCTTTTTCAACTTCTATAACTTTGCCTTTCATCTGGTTCCTTGCAGAGATTTTCAATCCGATCACCTCCCAGAAAGTTTTGTCATAAACGGTTTGAGCTAGTATAGCTTCATATGCATTATATTCCTCAAGTAAGTTTATTGCTTTTTCGGTCAGGAATGTGCCCTGGGCTTTTCCACCCCGTTTCTTAATTATCACCGGCTCTCCCACGCTCTCTTCAATTTCTTTAAGCAGGAGCCATGCATGTTTATAGGAAATTTTCACTTTCCTGCATGCTTTGTTCAGCGACCCTTCCTCATTTATAGCTTTTAAAAGAGCGGCCTTCCCTTCCCCCATAATCGGCTCCTCCTTATCGTTAACCAGCCATATTTTGGTTTTAGCCAGCGTCCTGTTCATTTGCTTTGCGGATTCGTCAATTTGGTTAATGCGCTTTCGCCGATGCTGCGGATGGTGTGAAACTGCTTGTCTCACTTAATTCCTTTATTTTCTGGGCAGTCCTCTGAATATTGATAAGTACAAGCCCCATCTGGACATTCATGCCGGTCAACACCACCAGAAGGGCATGCTCCCCGACACGCACGGTTACAACCCGGTGATTTTTGGATTCAAAAAGCAATGTATCGATGTTCTCGCTTGAAAGTTCTTCCATGGTCTCACCTGCACGTTTGAATGCTGCTGCACAATATGCCGCAAAGGTTTCTTTGTTTATTTCTCCTGAAGTCGTGCTTGCCATAACCAGCCCGTCATCGGTCACCAGTGCAGAGCTTAAAATATCACCAGTAGAATCTTCCAGTTGTTCAAGTGCAAGGTGATATAATTCAGCTTTAGTAGCCATATTAATCACCGGATGTTCCTTGCTAACGATTTTAGCATTTTTGTCAATACGTATACGGATATTACCGCAAACACCCCGAAAAGCGTTTCAAGAGTTTCCCTGATAGAATAAGGTATTATGCAGCCCATACTTGCTACGAAACCAAGGAATTTCCATAAAAGAGCTAAAATCGCGGCTATCTGGAATAACATATATACTTTTACAAATCCTCCCGTTGCCCGGGTTCCGAGCAGGAAGGTTGTTAAAATGCTTATTGAGCTTCCCGCTATCCATACGAAATTTTCTATTGAAAACATGATATTTTTCAAATCATCGGGTTTTTTTCCTGCAAAAAACAGGAAAAGAATGACAAGCGGGAACACAAGAGCAAGAACAAAAGGTAGATATGTTGCAATCTTTGGAATTGTGCTTCTCATGTAGAGCAACACATACAGGTAAATAAAGAGAGAAGCCATAAAAATTGCAGACCATATTCCGAAAACATATCGTACGGATGCAATCAAAGATGAACTACTCAGGTGGCCTAATTCACGGATTCCGAAAAAGAGGAAGGTTAAAAACAAAAAAGTCCATGGCGTATCACCTACATGCCACAGGTTCCGGTTCCTGTATGCTGTGAAGACAAGGAGGAGGGATGCCCACCAGAAGATATTTGAAAAGATAACATGCATCCCGATAGTTTCCTCTATTCCTGATAAGAAGGGGATAAGGATCATAATCCTTTTAATAATTTTATCATTTATATCACTTGTCATGATAGGAATATAATGACAGGAAATAATGGTTAAGAGTTATGACCGATACGTATAAGTTATAGTATTGTTAATTAAAATTTAACATAATTAAAGTGGAGGTAATATTTTATGGCAAAGAAAACAAAACCCAAATCCACCAAGCCTGAATCTTCATGGTGGAAAGACAGAAGTAAAATTGTGGCAAAGACGGCTGCATCCAAACCTGCAAAACCAAAAGCAAAGAAGGCTAAAGCAAAGAAAGCAGCCAAAGCAGAAAAAGGCGAGATGTATTACTGCGAAGTTTGCGGGAGCGAGGTCGTCTGCGTGGAAGACAGCGCGGGTTCAATTACCTGTTGCGAAGAGCCAATGTGCCTGGTCTGCTGATTAGACCAAATTTTTATTTTTTATTTATTTTTACTTTTTTCCTGATTACTTAATCTGCCACCGGCTCGGGTATTTCAATCCTGAAAGTTCGCTGCATTCCACCTCTTTTTCCTGTATCAGGATTTTAAAGGTATCACCCATCTCCATCATCAGCGTCTTTACAGGCAGCATTTTTTTTAGATAATTTTCAGGTTCATTTTCCTGCAACCGTTTCAGGTATTGTTCAATCCCGAGTCCCATCAGGAAATGCGACTGGTCTGTGAAACCGCACAGTTCCAGCCCGTTTTTGCTACCCCAGTGAAAAAGCGCCGAGAAATTCACATGCGTAGTAATATCCTGCTCCCCGATATGCTCAAACGGTGTCTCATTCGCGGTATGCTTATAATAGCACATCAGCGTCCCCCTGTTCCTGTATTCCTGATACAATTTAAAAGAAGGATAGCCGTAATCTATTGTTATGACAAATCCAACGTTCAGAGATGCCCCGATTTCTTTTATCCATTTTATAGCATTAAGGTTTGCCTCTGTCCTGTACCCATGCGGTAAAACCACTCCAAGTTCATCAAAATAATTTTTAAGTTCATCCGTTGCGGGTTTTAATGTCTCAATAAAACCGTTCTCATAATCAACAAAGACTTCCATCAATTCATTTTCCATCACGACCTGGTGTACGGGAAATGCATCCACAAGTTCGTTTGAGAAAATGCATCCTTTGATTCCCTGAAGCTCTTCAAGAGAATCATGCCAGGTAACTTTTTCACGAAGTAACTTTTTTTGTTCCTCTCGCATAGCCGGGCTTTTTTCAATTATGCAATAATTGAGGTCGTTATATAGTTCCTCATTTTTTTTTAGATATGCAATGACATCGCCTGAAAGAATACCCATGCCAGCCCCCATCTCTACGACTGTGAACTCTTTCTGGCCAAGGATTCGCCACATCTCTTCAAGCTGCCTGCCTATTATTTCCCCAAAAACTGGTGTCAGGTTGGGACTTGTATAGTAATCCCCTGTTTTTCCGATTTTTTCTTTGGAAGAGGTATAATAACCAAGCCCGGGGTAATACAATGCCATTTCCATAAAATCACGAAAAGAGATTGGGCCAAGGTGCCGGATTTTTTCTTTAATGATTTCGGACAGGGACATTATACTTGTATTTACTTGCCTGTGTAATAAATCCTGTATATCTTCCCTGCATTATCATCGCTCACAAAAAGCGACCCGTCGTTTGCGACAATTATATCCACAGGTCTTCCCAGCACATTATTCCCTGAAAGCCAGCCAGTTGCAAAATCCTTTACAGTAAAATCAGTCATGTTTATTTCCACAATTTTGTAGCCTGTTGGAATCTGGCGGTTCCATGAACCGTGATAAGCAACGAACAGGCTGCCCCTGTATTGCGCTGGGAAACTATTGCCATAATAAAAAGCAAGCCCAAGCGGGGCAGAATGCGCCTGAAGGTCTATGAGGGCTGGCGTTTCAAACGGTTCGGCACACGGTGAACGGACATAAACGTTCTTGTCAAAATCCGTATCATGGATATTCTTGCCGTAGCATATCGGCCAGCCGTAGTTCTTACTATCTTCGATAAGATTTATTTCATCAGGCGGCAGGTCATCGCCGAGGTAATCGCGCCCGTTTTCCGTGGCGTACATTTTGCCTGTCAGGGGATGGAATACAAAACCCACGGCATTCCGCGAACCCCGCGCAAAAACCCGGCAGCCAGTTCCATTAAGAGCGCATATTGATATTGCAGCCCTCCTTTCATCCTGTTCATAGCAGACATTACAGGAAGAGCCGATGCTCAGGTATAAACTGTTATTATGGACTTTAATTGTCCGCGTGAAATGACCGCCTGTCGGCAGATTATCAATAAGAACTTCAAGCGTTCCCCTGTCGGCAATTAAATTGTTGCTGCCGGGTTTCACTCTTATTACCCTGTTCTCCTCGGCGATATAAAACCAGCCGTCGTAGAAGTCTATTCCATGAGGATTGTTGAGTTTTTCGATAAAAGTTATGGCTTCATCGGCCTTGCTGTCGCCGTTCCTGTCAGGAAGTGCAACAACCCTTCCCTGGTTTGGTATGGTGACAAACAAGACGTTATCCTTAAGAAGCATCATTCTCGGGCCCGGATTTGTGCCCGGGTAAGAAACCAGGCTTCCTCCCAGATTACTTGCAAAAACATCGATCTTAAACCCCGGAGGGAGGTTAATATTATCGAGAGAATCTGATTTGACAGACGGCTTGATACCAAACAGAAAAACCACAGCTATTAATATTGCAGCTGCTACGATCAAAGTTAGAACAATTTTCCTGTTCATATTCAATTCCAGGGCAGGCTATAAGCAATTCCTGCTACCACAATACCTGCAATTACCGAATATGCGATAATCCGCATCGCCTTCCTGCGGTCTGCTGCCCGGAATTCCGCCTGATCGACCGTATCAGTATTGCCAATCTCACCAAAATTGAAGATGCCGCGCATCCCGAAGTTGGCGCAAAAATGCATACGCGCCTGCAAGAAGCCAATAGCAGCCAATGCAGAAGGGATAAAAATAATAAGCCGCCATATCCGTGGGGCTCCGAGATATACCAATGAGCCGTAGAGGATGATCATGATGACCAGCCCAACCCGGCCCGCAAGCTTTCTCATATTGATTTCACTTCTCCCGATGTTGCATACTCCGGGTATATACTGATTTTGTTCTTGCATATCAAACCCCATTTTTACAATACCCGCTGAATACAAATATTTTGCGCCTTTATCTTCTTGCACACTTTTTTCACAAATGATATTATGTTTATGTTCAGTGTATTTTTGATGAGAGAAGACAAGAACAAGACCTTTTTGTCGTTAGTATAAAAATGAAAATTATAGAAGCAATGAGGACAATCCAGCATAAAAGAATGAAGGAAAGACCGGTTTTGATGTTAAGAAACGAGACTAAACATCAAGGAACGGACGAACCGATAAAGATAGTTCATGTCCAAACAGTAATGCCGCTGGACGATTTATTTGCATTGAGAAAAAAAACATGCGAGTCATCTAATAAGGAAGCCATCTCAAAGGCGATTTACCATTATCTGAAATGCCAGGAAACCGATGACGAGTCTTCATAATTTTTAAAAAATTTGCCTCTTCAATTTGAAAAAACAGCTTTTCTTACGGCTTCAATGGTTGCATCGATTTCTATGGGTTTGGGGCAAACCGATAGCACATGCTCGGAATCCTTAAGAAGATGCCCTGTCGTCACACATGCCACACATTCATCCGGTTCAATAATCCCAAGTTCCACGAGTTTCCGAAGCCCTGCAATAGAGGATGCACTTGCAGGTTCAACGCCTATCCCTTCAAGATATGCTAATTCATGCTGCGCCTTCACAATCTCCTCGTCAGAAACGGTTTCCGCAGTTCCGCCCGATTCTCTTATTGCGGTCAGCGCTTTTATGGCATTAACCGGGTTGCCGATGCGGATTGCCGTCGCTACGGTCTCGGGTTTGCTTTCAGGAGTTATCATCGCCGCATTACTTTTGATGGCTTTTACGATCGGGCTTGCGCCTTCGGCCTGAATGCCGGTCATTTTCGGAATGCTGTCTATGAGACCAAGTTGTTTTAGTTCCCTGAATCCTTTGTAAATTGCAGTGATATTGCCTGCATTCCCGACCGGAAGAATAAGCCTGTCAGGAGCCTTCCATCCAAGCTGGTCTGCAATCTCAAAAGCGATGGTCTTTTGCCCTTCAAGACGGTACGGGTTCACGGAATTTAAAAGATAGAACCCTTCCCTGTCGCAGAGGTCGCGAACGAGCTTGAGCGCATCATCGAAATTTCCCCTGATGCTTAACACTTTTGCCCCGTGCATCAGCGCCTGTGCTAATTTCCCGAGAGCTACCTTTCCTGAAGGAAGCAGTACGACTGCCGGGACGCCTGCCCTTGCCCCGTAAACAGCAAGTGACGCCGATGTATTTCCTGTGGAGGCGCAGGCTACTGTCTTCATTCCAAGTTCAAGGGCTTTTGTAACGCCCACTGTCATTCCCCTGTCCTTAAATGAACCTGTGGGATTCATCCCCTCATGCTTGACATAAACGTCTTTCATGCCAATGCTTTTTGCAATCCTGTCAACGCGATATAGCGGCGTCCCGCCTTCTTTCAGGGACACGGGCTCACGGCTTACAGGGAGAAGCACCCTGTATTTCCAGACGGAAAGTGGGCCTTTTAAGTCTTTTTTGGTGAGACTTATTTCTGAATAATCATAAACGACATCGAGAAGACCACCGCAGGTACAAGTGTAAATGACTTCGGTTTCTGGATACTTTTTGCGGCATTCGATGCATTCGAGGTGGTACATTGAGGTACTCAATAGAATTGTATGACTTATAGATTACTCTGTAGTTGCAAAGAGGTTATTTTCATAAAATTCTTTCCTTGCCGAAGTATTGAAATACCTATAATTAGAGAGATGCTAATGGAATATTACTGAAAAATTTGACTAATAGAATTTGAAATAATAAAGGACTGAAGAATTATGGATGTTCGAAAAGCAATACAATCAAGGCGAAGCATAAGGGCGTATGATTCCCGTGAGGTGGAAGAGGAAAAATTGGCAAGAGTCCTTGATTCCGGCAGGCTCTCTCCATCTGCCGGGAACCGCCAGGAGCGCAGGTTTGTCATAGTCAGGGACGGCAAGAAACGGCAATTACTTTCCGAAGCTGCAAGAGGCCAGAAATTTGTGGCAGAAGCGCCTGTCGTAATTGCAGCCTGTTCGGTTGAAAGTGAATATATAATGGCATGCGGCCAGCACGCTTATCCGATTGATACCGCAATTGCTGTGGACCATATGACTCTTGCCGCAGTCGAGGAAGGTCTTGGTACATGCTGGATAGGCGCATTCGATGAAAATAAGGTTAAAGAAATATTAGACATCCCGGGAAGTGTACGGGTAGTTGCGCTTCTGACTCTTGGATATCCATCAGCCATTCCGCGCCCTACACCGCGAAAAAATCTCGATGAGATAGTGATGCATGAGAAATGGGGTATTGAATAAAGAAAGAAACATGGAGGTTTGAAGTGGGACGTCTCGTTTATCCGAGGGTTGCAGCATCGCTGATATTACTGTTATTCTCGCTGGTAATTGCGCTTTTTATTCTCATAAGCTTTGATCTCATCGGGCAGGCTTTCAGGAAGCTGGGCTTTCCTCCCGAATATTCAATCATTCTTCTATTCCTGTCGCTGCTTGGCAGTTATATCAACATCCCGGTCAGGGAAATCACATCGCGGGAATCCGTATTATCTGGAAGAGCGATTGAATTTTATTGGTTCAGGTATATCCTTCCCCCACTTACAGTCGAGCGCCGCACAACAATGGCCATTAATCTTGGAGGCGCTGTAATTCCCGTAGCGGTATCCATGTTCCTGCTCACAAGGGTGAACGTGTTTGATGCTCTTACAGGAATCCTAGTCATGACGCTCTTTATCCACATGATGGCAAGGCCAGTGAGAGGCCTCGGGATAGCAGTTCCGGCGTTAATCCCGCCTGTCATGGCTGCTGTATTTGCCCTGATAATTTCCCCGCAGGATGCTCCAATGATTGCGTATATCTCAGGCACTCTCGGAAGTCTCATCGGCGCTGACCTCCTGAACCTTAAAAAAATCCCGGAATTGCAGGTAGCTGTTGCTTCAATCGGGGGAGCTGGGACGTTTGACGGGATATTCCTGACAGGGATAATATCAGTACTGATAGCCTGACTTCATTTTACTATAAAAGTTCCCGGTATCATCCCCATCCAGCAGCTCCATCTTATCGTCCCTTCCTTGTCCGGGATGAATTCCACAATATTTTCACCATCTTTTAGCTTTATGTCAAGCCCATAGTCCCTGACTATTATCTCTTTGTTGCAATTTGTAAGCTGTTTTACGTCAATTATCCACCTTACCTTTATTCCCTTCTTAAGTACGAATGTATCAGGCGTCCATCCATTGGCATCCACGCTCATCCTGATAACCTGGAGGTCTTCGGTTATATTTGCACCCTGTGTTCCCGCAGTTGTTTTCAGATTTATTCCACCCCCGGACAATGTAAGACTGTTATTAATCATTATTAAGCCAAGAAATATCAAAAAAATCCCTGAAAACCTCATTATTCCATGCAAATGCTTTGTCATGCTGCTCAAACCAAACCCGAAGAGCATCATAGCAGGAAGAGTCCCAAGGCCAAAAGCGAATAGTGAAATAGCGCCTGTCACGGGACTCCCTGTTCCGGCTGCATATATGTACATTGCAGACAGGGGGCCGCATGCAAGGAAAAACCCATTCGCAAAACCTATCAAAAAAGGTTCTTTGCTTTTGGTTGTGCCCATATTTGAAATATATGGCAGGTGTAGCTTCCTGAGAGCCGGAAATACGTTCAATAAATTCAATCCGTAAATTATCAGGAAAATCCCTGCCAACAGGCCTATTGCGCTCCTTATTTCAGTGGTGAAGGAGACGACCGAACCCAATAACCCGAAAAAACCTCCTAACAGGACATTTGACAGGAGCTTACCTGTGCCATATTTGATATGTAACCACCAGTTACTTCCATTTTTGCTTTTTGAAGAATATGCGATTACAAAACCTCCGCACATCCCGATGCAGTGCACGCCCGTAATCAGCCCGAATAAAAAGAGGATAGACAGCTCAATATTTCCTTCAAGCGCCAGCCCCCCTAAGGTTTCCCCATAAGTGAAATAGGCAAATAAGATTATCAGGAATCCGATAAAAATAAATGCAATTCCAAAAGGAGATAGACCCGGACTTTTTATTTCATCGCTTTTCACTTCACATACAAATCCGTAACCCGCGTCTTCTATTGTTCTTTTTATCCCTGTTATGTCTATCTTGTTTTCATCGTAAACGATTTTTACCGTCTCGTTCACGTAATCCGCTACGGCTTCTACTATCCCCCGAGTTTTTAGAAGCGCGCCGGAAATCCTGCGCTCGCATGCTACGCAGGTCATCCCGGCTGTTTTCACGGTTATTTCTGCAATTTCTACCCCCGGCCTTCTAACGCATTTCGCTCATTTTGACAGGAAGACCGGAAGCGGTCATATTGGCAACTTCATCTGCATTTTTCGGATCATTCACAACAATGAAAGTCCCCGGAATCATATTCATCCAGCATGCCCATCTTATGGCCCCTGTGTTATTGGGTGTGAACTTAACAATATTTTCTCCGCTCTTTAGATTAATGTCAAGTCCGTAATCCCTGACTATTATCTCTTTATTGCAGTTTGTGAGTTCCGCCACATTTATGTTCCATTGCACCGCTACTCCTTTCTTTAGCACGAAAATATCCGGATTCCAGCCAGATGCATCCACAGTCATATTGATTACCTGCACTTCAGCTTTGGGCGATTGCAGGCATCCGCTAACCATAACCAGTATCAAAAATCCCAGGATAACCGGGATAAGATTTTGTTTCATAGCTTTCTCCGTTTCCGTCCCATGCAAGCGGCGCAAGTCCCAATCAGGACTGAAGTCGTTTTAATTAATCTATCCATAAACCTCCCAAAAAACACTAAATTAATATTGGATATTCTGGTTTAAAACCATTTCGATTTCAACCGGGAGATAGGTCAAAATGACTTTTAGATAATTCGAACTGAAGAGATCCAGAAAGATGAAATACAAAAAGTTAATGCATAAAATTAATAGTAAAATAAAAAATAAGGAAGATGATTGCTCATCTTCTCTTTCTTCCGAACAGGTAAGACACTGAAAGTATGGCTATTGTTAAGACAAATTCAAACGCGGGTACTTTCTTTGTCGGCGCCGGGGCCGGAGTGCCCGTGCCGGTTGGCACGACAGGGGTTCCTGTTACCGCACCTGCCGGCGTTGCTGTGGGCACTATTACGCCGCCTTTTAATCCGCTTATTGCGAAAGGCGAGAGAGCGTCTGTCTTTGCCTCGAAGCTGGTATATGTATCGTCTTTTGCCGTTTGTGTGGTTTCAAGTTGTGTCCACTGGCTGCCGTCCCAATGGAGCATCTTTACATCACTGCCTGCAAGGTTGTTGCTGCCGAGCCAGGAGTTCTCGATCTTAAATCTTACAAGGGCTTCTTTCATCCTCTTTGTGCCGGCCAGGATGTTTATGTTCTTATATACGGTTCCGGGCGCCTGGACTGTTACCTTTTTTGATGTGGCTTTAAGAACCTCTACTCTAAGGGTTATGCCGTTTTCGTTTTCTTTGCCTGTAAAGGCTATTTCGTATACGCCAAGTTCGGGCGCTTTGAAGGTATAGGTGACTGGCGCATCGGCAGTCAGGTCCTTATCGTAGCTCTCTGACTTTGCTATGTTGTCATATGGTTCGGCTGTCACTATGCCGCCTCCGCCTGTGCCGCTGCTGCTGCCTCCACCACCGCCACCGCCGCTTGTGGTTGTTGTTCCGAGCAGCGCAAAGGTGCTGAAATGGCTTAGGTTAACGAGGATATAGTTGAGAGTTTTATCTTGAGATTGTGTAGGGGTTTCCCATGCATTTGGTGTTGCTGATGTATTATAGAATCGGACTTTCAACTGTGATTCATCGGTAATACCTGCTGCTCGCCACTCGTCATCTGTGTAGTTGAAACGTATCTGTATGTCAGGACTGAAGCGAGCCCCTTCTGGACCCATGGAAATATTTTCTCCTACCCACCTGTCGCTGCTGCCAAGTGTGAATGTTGAATTCACCTGTGCAAGGGAGTCTGTCGAAATATAAGCCAGTGCAGCCCCACCCACCGATGCATTGGTGCCGTTCGGGATTGTGATTGTAACGTTCCCGCTGGGTGCTGATATTTCAAGGGTGGCATTGGTGATGAAAGTTGATAGATTGATAACGCTTCCAATGGTTGTGTTAACGATTGTCCTGTTCACCGTTACTATTCTTGTTTCAGAAACGTTCATTAAACCGTTTGAGTCGTTTGCAAATACCTTGAAACTGTGATTGCCGCTCAAGAGACCGGTCATATTCATTGAGAAAACCGTACCTGCAGGCTGCGATGTTGTTGGCGTCATGGTATTATTTACGCCATTCCAGTTCAGGTATTTCGCTGTACCGTTATTGTCCAGTGTAACAGTCACATTGACAGAACCTGTATCGTTAACACTGCCATCTGCCGGGTTCGTGATGGTAATTACGATAGGCACTGTCGTTGTGGTGTTGATATACATGAGTTTTGAACTGTCGTTGACGGATATGGCGGTTACATTAACCCTGAATGTGCCTGATGTGGTATTGGTAACATTCAATAGAACAGTTTGTACCACATTTACTGCCAGCGTAATATTTCCGCTGGTATTGAGGGCTGCAACCGAGGCATGGTCTGGATTATCGATTGTCAGGTTATATGAGTCGGGGTCGGTTCCGTTGTTTTGCAGAGTAAGTGTGTAGGTCGCATTTGCGCTTGCATTTGTTGTCTTTGCGCCTGAAGCCACTGTCAGGTTTACTGCCCTGACTGCGTTTACTGTCGTTGTGGTGTTGATGGAACCTGTCCTGTTTGAAAAATTGACCGATGTAGCTGTGACGTTTACATGAAACGTTCCTGCAATGGTATTAGTCACATTCAATTGCAGTGATTGAATCGCATTCGCTGCCAAAGTGATATTTCCGCTGATATTGAGTGCTGCAACAGATGCAGTATCTGGATTACTGATAGTAAGGTTATAGGAATCTGCCAGAGTCCCGTTATTTTGCAGGATAAACGTATAAGTGGCGTTTGTTGCAGTAATAGTTGTGTTGCTCAGTGCGGAAATGTTCGTCAGATTAACACCGTACGTTCCCCATGAATAACTTGTCCAGTGGGAAACATTCAGGGTCAGTGACTGTGCCGTCTGGTTCCAGCTTATATTTGCTGCCGCCCCGCCTGAAGAATGGCCGGGCAAGGCTATCAAAACGCCATCCGCGAAAATCGCAGGGCTTGTTGCGAAGTTAGTCAAATTATATATTGTGAGATTCGCAGATTTATTAAACGCAACCAGCGCATCCGCCGCACCGCTGAGACTCATGGAACTTCCAGCAATACTCAGTTTCTGCCCAAGTAAACTGAGATTCATAGCGGTCGCACGGTTCGTCAGGTTTATAGGATCATTAAATGTAAGCGTGGCAACTTTAAATCCGTTTGTGGCATTGACCGCTTCAAAAGTGAGATAAGCATTGGTATAATCAAGTATATCAGGCCAGTTTGTGGTAGCGCCCCCAAGTCCCATGCTCATATTTATTGGATTTATGTTTGAAACTATAACAAGGGATGCCATTTGTGGTATAGTTATAGGTCCACCCTGTGTTGAAAATGTTGCATTTACCCACGCAGTTCTCACGTCATTAGTCGGGATTGTGCCTAAATTATGGATAATCCTGTAAGTATAATTTGTGCCATCCGGTAGTAAAACTCCTGAATTATTATATTCAAGAGAGGGACTGCCGTCAACGCCTGAGAAATCTACCGTGATGTTAGTATATTGTGTTGCGTCAGTTGTGTTGATAATCATTACTATTGGGCTGTTATTATAAAACATGGATACAAAGGTCGGATATGCGGGATAGCTCTTGGATGAATTGTATCCTACGACACTTAATCCGGGTTGTATATGAGCTTCAACAGAAAGATTAGTGGTACCAGGATCGCCAATATTATTGTATGCAGTTACTGTTGCATTGTATGTACCGCGTACAACTTTATCAACAGTTACATTTAAACTGAAATTATAATTAGCCCCTGATGTCCCGTTTGGGTTCATAAGTAAAATGCCTGAGGGTGTGCTATTCCATCTTGAAACATCTACCGTTACATTTGAAGAGTTGACACCGTTGCCGGTATCGATCACAACCACGTTCAAGGTAAAATACGGACAGGTGTCGCTTGCATAACCACCGCATAATGGTCCATATACGGTGCCTATATCTGCCAATGAAAGTGGCGGCGCTGGTGCCGCCGCCGGTGCTGCCATCATCCCGAAAACCAACAGTGCCAGCACCAAAGGTGCTATGTATTTAATAGATTCTCTAGCCATAGTAATTATTTCCTCCTATACCAATTTTTTAAAATCCCTTTTATAATGCCACCGATTATTTCTTCGATGGATTAAGAACCAACATAGAAACTATAATGATGATATATAAAACTTCTTGCAACCAGGTTTCCGTGTATAGTACGGATATTATTTCGTTCGGCTTCTGGAGAGCCGATTGTGAAGAAAAAATAAGGAAGATGATTACTCATCTTCTCTTTTTGCCAAACATGTAAGCCATCGAAAGTATGGCTATTGTTAAAACAAATTCAAACGCTGGTACCTTCTTTGTGGGCGCAGGAGTAACTGTCGGCATAACCTGTGTTTCTGCTGCCGCAGGCGTTGCTGTGGGCACCACACCGCCTTTTATTCCGCTTATTGCGAAGGGCGAGAAGTGGTCTGTCTTTGCTTCAAACCAGGTATAGGTATCGTCTTTTGTCGTTTGTGCGGTTTCAAGTTGCGTCCACTGGTTGCCGTCCCAGGTGAACATCTTTATATCGCTGCCTGCAAGGTTGCTGCTTCCGAGCCATGAGTTCTCGACCCTGAATACGATTGCTGCTTCTTTTATGTTACGTGGGACTGCAAAACCTGTTGTTCCAACCCAGATATTAACATTCTTATAGATTAACCCATGTACAGGAGTTTTAACGAGTGTAGAAGTGTTTTTCAATGTTTCCACTGCAACATTGATTATACCAGCACTTGTATTTCCTGTTATGTTCACAAACTTTACCGGACTGCTTTTGTTTGTGAAAGCATATGATGTGATTACGTCTTTGGAGATAAAAAGGTCGTAATTCTCTTTTACCAGTATATTCGAGTAGTTTTCACCTGTTGGACCGCCTCCGCCTCCACCGCCTCCGCCCCCGCCGCTGCTGGTCACTGTGGTTGTGGTTACTGTTCCGAGGAGAGCAAAAGTGCTGAAGTGGCTAACATTCACAATTATGTAATTTGCTGTTGTGTTGTAGTCATACGGGGTTAGCGTATCCCAAACCCCGGAGGTTTTGTTGTACCATTTGACTTTAAGATTACCTTCTAAAACACCCTCTGGAAGGTCAGCATGGGTGTAATTGAAACGTATCTGTATATCCGGCACAAATGTTGCTCCTTCCGGACCAAGTGACAGGTTCTTGCCAAGGAAAGATAAGCTCGCTGAAGATGCTGCCGCCCTGGCTGAAGAGCCTACATCAGCTATCGAATCGGTTGTAATATTAGTAAGCGCACCGCCTGAGGCATTTCTTGCCACTGTTCCCACCGGAACATCAACAGTTACGTTCGTATCAGGCGCTGTTAAAATTATCGCGGTCGTGACTGTGGCATTGGTTGTGTTGATATAACCCAAATCTGCGATATTTGTGGTATTGCTCCTGTCAATAGTTATTGTTCTTGTCTCGGTAGCGTTGGGATTTCCGACAGAGTCGTTTGCATAAACCCTGAAAGTATAATTTCCGCTCAACAAGCCGGTCTTGTTTATGCTGAAGTTCCTTCCGGTATCGGGCGCAATTCCTGTCATTGTTTCATTTACACCCTGCCAGTTAAGTCGAGAAGTTCCATTTTCATTCAGTGAAACTTGTATGGTAACATTACCAGTTGTGTTTGTTGAAACATCATCAGGTGTAGGCGATACGAAAGTTACAACAGGCGGCTGGCCATCTGATGAATAGTTCGTCCAGTGGGATACTGTGAATACCAACGTGTAATTCGGATACCATCCATATCCTGATACTCCTCCCCCGCTTGTTTGCCCTGACATAACCACAGGCACGCCGTTCATAAGGATGCCGGGCGGACTTGTGAACATAGTCAGGTTGTACATGACAAGCCTTGAGGAGACGTTCATTGCCGCTAGCGCATCAGCGGCTGAATTCAGGCCCATCGAGGTTGCAGAAATGTTAAGGTTCTCGCTCAGGTTTGACAGGGCTTCACCTGTTGTTTGGTCGGCGAGATTCATGGGGTCAAGGAATTCGAGTTTGCCGATGCTAATGCTGTGATCCGGGTCATTGAACTTTTCGAATATCAGTCTTGTATATGTGAAGTCATCAATCCCTGTCCAGTTTGTTCCGCCAAGGGTGGTATCGAATACAAGCGGGTCGATGTTCATCAATGCTATGAATACGTTTGTGTTATTTGCGCCTGTTGATGTATTGGCGGCTGTTATGGTGATTGGCTGGGCACCAACTCCTACATTTCCTGCTGTTGCGGTAAGCGTGTAAATATACTCATTTGAGGCATTTTGATAATAAGTGGTCGTATTGATTGTCCCGTTGCCGACCGGCGAGAAGTCTCCAGACACATTAAGACCGGACTGGTTCAGGCTGACGTTTACTTGGATAATCGAGCCGTTATAATAGAAAGAAACATTTGTCGGCACCCTGGTTGCTGTCCCGTTTCTGGTGAGCGCCCTTATGGGGTGGGCTGTGACGAAGGAGGGTGATGCTCCAATTCCACCGCTACTGATTACTGTCATCTCGGGATAGTATTCCAGCGTGCCGGTGTTATTGACCCTGAAACGCAATACATAACCTATGTTTTGCGTAGAGTCTTGACTCAATGTAATAGAAGTATCCTTATTGGTCATGTTTATTGCATCAGTTGAAGCTGTCATTACTTCCAAATTTCCAAATCTATCCGCAGCCCCTAGTTCCAGTATATTATTGCCTGAAATCAGCCATGTGTACTTTAGCCTCACTGAGTTTGCAGATATATTGTCAAAATACGTTACAAACATGGGAACATTGGATTCTCCTCCTATAGTTCTCTCAACATAGGTGTACACCGAGCCGTTGGCTATTACTTTATCATCCAATTCTATGCCGCTCTTATTGAGAATTACCCAAGCCTGCAATGGCAATGCTGCTACATCTGTTGACCTCAATTTAAGGGTATATCCATCCCCCATATCCCATGTTTCTCCGACTAAAAGGGTTTTATTCTCGGTTTCATTCTGCTCCAGTAGGGGCTTAGCCAGTTTTCTCGTTTGACCCCTCAATGCCACATAGGTTTTTCCAAACCATCCTACTTTTGCATAATATCCACCTCCGCTTTCTCCATTTACAACAGTATTACCTGTGGCTGAAAATACCTTGTATGGCACTAACTGTTTAGTGGTATTATACCATAGATCATTTCCCACAATATCTCTAACTGCCACGGATCTCACATAAAGTGTTTCGGTGGTGAGCGCAGGAAAATTCGAGGCATTCCATGTCATTCCGCCTGTAGCCGATTGACCGGAAATATTGGTTGTACTGGCCGTGTTTATCGTAATGGTTGCCGATGTACTGTTTGTCCCTCCATCTGAATCATTTACCGTCATTGTTATAACATGGGTTCCAATACTCAAAGAAAAGTTAAAAATATGAGTGCGGTTTCCGTCAAATGGACTGTTATCGATAGTTGAAACATTCCCAATAAGCCCATCTATACTTGATGTCCAGCTATAATTAAACGGAGAAGTTCCGCCGCTCACATTGCCCTGAAACGATATGATTTCACCCTGTAGGAATGATGAACCATTTGCCGGAGAATCTATCGTTGGGATTATTGTTGCATTCGCCCCGCCCGCCAGTAATAAGAGCACAAGTATTATTGTTCCAATAGCTATTCTGGGAAGATGTCCCCTGTTATTGTAATTCAATTTCATTTCGATACCACCATAGTTCCGATTATCGCATTTTTTAAAATTCACCCAATGCGTTTTTCGGATTTTTTTCCCTTTGAAACGTAGGTGAGGTTATATGTGTATATATAATTTTTCAATTGTAATTAATGGTGGCAGTGAATTGTTATAGAAACCAGACTTATAACAGCCAGACACGATTTTATACCAGCCCTGCGATAGAAGGAGTGAAAAAAAGTGGGAATTCCTTTGAGTTATTCAGGACTCGGATTCATACTAACGTGATGAATAGCTATAAGAAAAGTAACAAACAACTTAAGGGGGATTAAACATGGAAAATTCAGGATTTAAAGAGTTACATTTATCAAAAGAGATGCAAAAGGCAATTACAGATATGGGTTTTGAAGAAGCTACCCCGATCCAGGCGCAATCCATTCCCTTTATGTTGGAAGGAAAAGATGTCATCGGGCAGGCGCAAACAGGTACGGGGAAAACCGCAGCTTTCGGAATTGCAACTTTAGAGAGGATAGACCCGCAAAACAGGGGATTACAGGCTGTAATCTTATGCCCCACAAGAGAACTGGCAATCCAGGTTGCAGAAGAACTGAAAAAGCTTTCAAAATATAAAAGGGGCATTGAGATTTTACCGGTTTACGGCGGGCAGCCGATTGACCGCCAGATAAGAGCATTAAGACAGGGGGTACAGGTTATAATAGGCACTCCGGGCCGCGTCATGGACCACCTTGACCGCCGTACTTTGAAAATGGAAGGCGTAAAAATAATCATACTGGATGAAGCGGATGAAATGCTGGATATGGGATTCAGGGAAGATATTGAAATTATTATGAGAAAAATCCCGAAGGAAAGACAAACCATCCTCTTCTCAGCAACGATGTCCCGTCCAATTTTAGATTTGACCAAAAAATACCAGAACAAACCACAAATGATAAAATTGGCACATAAGGAGATGACCGTTCCCGAGGTTGAACAATTTTATTTTGAAGTCAAATCGCAGGCAAAAACAGAAACCCTGTGTCGCTTAATTGATCTTCACGACCTGAAATTATCGCTGGTGTTCTGTAATACAAAAAGACGTGTGGATGAATTGGTGGAAACCCTCAAGTCAAGAGGGTATCTCGCTGATGGGCTGCATGGGGATTTGCAGCAAAGACAAAGAGACACTGTCATGTCTAAATTCAGAAGGAGGGAAATTGAGATTTTAGTGGCAACCGATGTGGCGGCACGGGGAATCGATGTGGGGGATATCGAGGCTGTGTTCAACTATGATATACCTGCGGATGATGAATATTATTTACACAGGATAGGAAGAACAGCAAGAGCCGGAAAGGCGGGGCAGGCATTTACCTTTGTGACAGGCAGGGAGGTATACAGGATAAGGCAGATACAGCAATTCACAAAGACGAAAATCATAGCCCAGAAGGTTCCTTCTGTCAGTGATGTGGAAGATATCAGGACAAACCTGCTTTTAGAAAAAGTTAAAGGGACTGTTGATGCAGGACATCTGGGAGAATATAGTAACCTGGTTGAAAAACTTACCCAGGAAGATTATACAACTTTGGAAGTAGCTGCTGCTTTGTTAAAGATGCTGATGGGTGAAGGGAGCGCAAAAAAAGGAAAAGAATAGAGCATTGTTTATCGGCTCTCTTCGTCGTTCACACCGACTATGATTTAATCATGAAAAAAGAAGTAAGAAATGATTTAGACTGTTCAGACAAATGATGGTATAGACGAACGAGGGTTCTGTGAGTATTATGAAAAAATTATCCACAGAAATTGGAAAAGTAATCCAAGAGAGAGTAGATGGCGGATATAGTGTGAGTATTGTTGTTGGCGTATTAGATGAAAATGGTTCCAAATTTTATAATTATGGAAGAATGGCTAAAAATAGCACACAAGATGTAAATGAAAATACCATCTATGAGATTGGGTCAATAACAAAAGTGTTTACTTCATTGATACTGGCAGATATGGTGGAGGAAGGAGAACTAAGTTTAGATGATCCTATTGATAAATTTCTTCCAAGAGAGGTAAATATCCCTTTGAGAAATGGCAAAAAAATTAATTTAAAGCATTTGGCTACACATACCTCAGGTTTACCAAGTATGCCAGAAAACTTTGCACCTAAAGATATGAGAATTCCCTACGTGGATTACACAGTGGGGGAAATGTATGATTTTCTTTCTCACTATACACTTACTAGAGATATTGGTGCTCAATAT
>JBGPUU010000005.1:0-48569 GCA_041491305.1 Candidatus Methanoperedens sp. | reverse complement strand
TCAATTGACCTTTCTAATGCTTATTTGAAAATGATATTCGAGGATGGATTCTATCATGCAGACCCGCATCCAGGCAATATCCTTGTTTCTCCGGAAGGAGTGATAATTTTCCTTGATTTCGGGATGGCCGGAATTGTGGATTCGTACCTTCGGGAAAATCTTGTTAATCTTATGCTGGCCGTCCAGAAAGGCGACATAGATTTGCTAATGGAAACACTAAGTGAAATCGGATTGATAAGGGATATCGGTGAATATGATCCAATGCTCAAAGCCAATCTTGAGGATTTCATAAACGAGTACTACAGTTTAAATGTCAAATTCATAGATCCCACGGAGTTCCTGCACAACCTGATTAATGTGTTGATAAAAAACGGGGGAAGGATCCCGAATAATATAATGGTTCTTTCAAAAACACTTCTTATGAGGGATGAAATCAGCAGATTGCTTGATCCCGAGCATAACTTTTCAGAGCTTGTCGAGCCTTATATTAAGAAGATTATTGAAGAGCGAACAAGTATTTCATATATTATAAAAGAAATCGAAAAGGATTTGCAGGGTTATGAGCGCTTTATCAAAGGTTTCCCGAAGCAGGTCCAGCATATTCTTAAAAAAGTAGAGAAAGGAACAATAAAATTCGAACTGGAACACCGCGGATTTGAATCTCTTGTCGAGGAACTCGATATACTGAGCAACAGGCTGTCTTTTAGCGTGATAATTGCTGCGCTTATTGTGGGTTCTGCCCTAATTATCCAGACAAGAATGCAGCCGAGCCTTTTTGGCGTGCCGTTTTTGGGGATTTTCGGATTTCTTATTGCAGGAATTCTCGGACTCGGGCTGCTTATTTCGATTATTCGCTCAGGCAGATGGTAATATCCATCTGTATTTATCTTCGGTTTTTAATTAGCGGCGCTGCCCTGTCATCGAGCAGGGGGGCGCCCACATGAGAGGGGGTGGCGTAAAGTTCCCCAAAAATTCTGTCTTTCCTGGTTCTCAAAGCATGTGAGCCTAAAAGATATCGAGGTACGTCCCCTTGTTTTGCAAATGTATTTAAATAGTTAAAAGATTTATATTTAAGAAATTACACAAAATGACGGATTGAATAATATGGAGCAAACAGATCGATACATAAATGGCATGGATAAAAATGAACGGCTTACTAAATTAAAATCCATTGGCTTGGGAATTGCAATTGGCACTGGCCTTTTACTGTTCAACTTTTCGGTTTTGTATAATTATATGTTTAATATGAATAATTATCTTTATCGTTTACATTTATCTCAATCTATTGGTCCGATTGTTATGAGTTTATATGTCTTAATTATGATAGTTTTTTTACCTTTTAGTTATTTTTATGCCAGTAAATACTGCGGAAAACGCTGGAAAAAGCCTTCGTGGGAGTGGGGATTCTGGCTTACACTTCCAATTATTGGATTTACTGTGTATTATTATTTGGATGTTTTTATTAACCCAAAATATAACAAAGTAAGTTTATCTGGCAATTTTATACTTATAGCGTTAATAATTATTTATTTCGTTCTATTTTTCGTCAGTTCTTATGGCAGTTATGTCGGCGCCAAAAGCAATAAGACAGGAAGAAGAGAAGTGAATAGTTTTTGAAAAGTTGATGCTGTTTTAATTAGCGGCGCCGCCCTGTCATCGAGCCGGAGGACGCCTGATTGAGAAGTGAGATAATGAGGGGGAATCAAGTCAATTAATTAGTTCTCCTTAGAAGGCGCTTGTATCTCCTCCAGCTTCTCCTGCACCGCTTTCTCCTCCCCCGTCTCCTCCTCCTTCGCAAGCGTCGCCACTCCAACCACCCTGTCCTTCTCCCCGACATTCATTATCTTAACACCCTGCGTATTCCTTCCCTGCACGCGAATCCCGCTCGCAGGCACGCGGATGATAATGCCGTTCGAAGTCGTAACCATTATCTCATCGTCCTCGCGCACGCTCCTGATATCCACAACGTTCCCGTTCCTCACGTTCACGTCAATGGTAATCACGCCCTGCCCACCCCGGTTTGATGTGCGGTATTCCTCAAATGCCGTGCGCTTCCCGAAGCCGTTCTCGGTCACTGTGAGAAGCGTTGTACTTTCCTCGACAACAGCCATGCTCACAACTTCATCTTCTCCAACAAGCCTCACGCCTCGCACTCCATAAGCACTGCGCCCCATGTCGCGGACATCGTTCTCCTCGAATCTGATAGCCTTTCCATGCTTTGTGCCAATTATCATTTCCTTAGTTCCATCTGTGAGCTTCACGGAAACAAGTTTATCCCCCTCATCAAGAGAGATTGCAATTATCCCTGTTTTCCTGGGATTTGAGAAATCAGTAAGCTGCGTCTTCTTAGCTGTGCCCTTCTTTGTGACCATCAACAGGAAGTGATTCTCATCGAATTTGCTGATGGGTATGTAGGCGTTTATCTTCTCGCCCTGCTCAAGCTGCAGCAGGTTGACGATAGCCGTACCGCGCGCCTGCCTTCCCGCCTCGGGTATCCCATATACTTTCAGCCAGTAAACCTTGCCTTTGTCAGTGAAGAAAAGGAGATAATCATGTGTATTGCCGATAAAGAGGTCGCTTACGAAATCCTCTTCCTTGGTCTCCATGCCCATAACACCCTTCCCGCCGCGGCGCTGCTGTTTATACGAATCCACGGCGATGCGCTTGATGTAGCCGCTGTTGGTGATTGTGATGACATCGTCCTCTTTCGGGATGAGGTCCTCTGTGACCAGGTCACCTGTACTTTCAATAATCTCAGTCCGCCGCTTATCTGCAAAGCGGGCTTTGATGTCTGCAAGCTCTTCTTTTATAACCGCAAGTATTTTTATTTCACTTGCAAGGAGTTCTTTGAGCCAGGCAATTGTTTTCAATAGCTCGGCGTATTCAGCGTCTATCTTCTCCCGCTCAAGACCAGTGAGCCTCTGAAGCCTCATGTCAAGGATAGCCTTTGCCTGCTCAACACTCAGGCTGAACTTTGCAACAAGACCGTCACGCGCTTCATCAGGTGTTTTTGAGGCTTTTATGAGTTTAATGACTGCATCGATATTGTCAAGCGCGATAATCAATCCCTCGAGTATATGGGCGCGCTGCTCTGCTTTCTTTAGCTCGAACTGGCTCCTTCGTATGATGACCTGCTTCCTGTGGGAAATATACTGGACGATTATTTCCTTTAACGGAAGAACAACTGGTCTCCCATCCACCAGGGCGAGGTTGATAACGCCAAATGTGGTTTCAAGCTGGGTGTGCGAATAAAGCTGGTTCAAAATGATGTTCGCCTGCGCCTGTCTTGATATCTCCATTACGATGCGGATGCCGTCCTTATCAGATTCATCACGAAGGTCGGTTATCCCTGCGATTTTCTTGTCCCTTACAAGACCTGCTATATCTTCTATCAATTTTGCCTTATTCACCTGGTAGGGGAGCTCATTAACGATTATTGTTTCCTTGTTCTTTACTTCCTCGATTATTGCACGGGCGCGCATCTTTATTGAGCCGCGGCCTGTCGAGTACGCATCCCTGATGCCCTGCCGTCCGTATATGAATCCGGCTGTGGGAAAATCAGGCCCCTTGACTGCGGTCATAAGTTCGTTCCATTCGACAGCGGGATTATCTATGACCATATTAATTCCGTCAATAACTTCCCCGAGATTGTGCGGCGGCATGTTGGTCGCCATGCCGACGGCGATGCCTGTCGAACCGTTGATGAGGAGGTTGGGAAGTTTACATGGAAGAACTGAAGGCTCTTTTAATGAATCATCGTAGTTGGGTACGAAATCGACGGTTTCTTTGTCGATGTCGCCCAGTATCTCATCTGCTATTTTCCCGAGCCGCACTTCAGTGTATCGCATCGCTGCGGCGCTGTCGCCGTCGATACTGCCGAAGTTCCCCTGCCCGTCAATAAGTGGATAACGAAGCGAAAATTCCTGTACCATCCTTACGAGAGAATCGTAAACAGCAATATCGCCGTGCGGGTGGTACTTACCAAGAACATCTCCCACTATCCTTGCGGATTTCTTGTATGGCTTGTCGTGGGTCATTCCCTGCTCGTTCATCGCATACAAAATGCGGCGGTGAACGGGTTTCAGGCCGTCCCTGACATCCGGAAGCGCGCGCCCCACTATGACGCTCATGGCGTAGTCGATGTATGAGCGTTTCATTTCAACTTCGATGTTAACATCTGTGATTTTTTCAACTATTAGGTTTTGCTGGGGATTCTTGGGTTCTGGGTCGGTCATGGTATCAACTCAAATTGATATAAGTTAAATATTTACTAATTTTGAAATAAAATCTAAAATTTTTTGACTATTATTAATGCTAACCTCTGCATCTTGTTTGAGATAGACTTCAGAAGGGATACTATCCGGGAGTCCATTGGGATATCGGGAAGGTATATAGTGTTTATCAAGTTCCGCGCAAATGGACAAAATCGAATTGAACGCATTGTTTTCTTGCGCGCATTCTCTGGCAAGAGTAAATGTAGAATGCGTAATTATTTTTCTTTTCCCGATTGAATAAAGGTAAGCTTTCAGCGCTTTTTCGGCAGCCTGCTGTGAGAGAAAACATGCATGAGCATAAAATTTTCCCTCTGAATTCCATTTCGCTGCTTCAAGGTCATTTTTTGCCTGATTAAGCCATCTTTCTGCGTCTCGCGTCATATATTTCAATTCCTTCTTCTTCAATAGTCATTATGAAATCCCTTTTTTCTTTTTTCATAGTTTCAAGCTCTAAAGGAGAATACACCAGAGGTTCAAGCGTAAGGAGAGTATTGTTCAGCTTTATTACATCTGCAATTCTATCTATAAATCTTTTTGAAGTTTTTTTTATCAGCATGAGGTCTATATCACTGCCTTCATGCGCTTCTCCTCTTGCGTAAGAACCAAAAAGTACAATTTTCTGTGGAGCATAGTTGCTGATTATGCTCTGGATGATATCGGTGAATGCGTCCTGGATTTTCTTGTCTTTTGAAATTTGTGCGATGTTTAAAAGCATTGTAGATTAACTCCTGAGTTGCGCCTCGGAAAGGCGCGCACGCCTACACCCTGCGAGCGTATGGTGGATACCCGATAAACTAATCTGCGTTCATCTGCGTTTATCTGCGGTTTTTTATTTAATTTAAATCTATTAACCATAAATGATCTTTCCTTTTTTCATGACGGAAGTAATAAATGCCGCAGATGCATTTTTCCATTTCTCAACTTCCTGCGGTGTATAAACAAGAATATCTTTTGGAATCCTGATATCACGAAGTAATTTTCTTATCCGAATCCCCCTCTTATGCATTGGTTCCTTCGTCGGGAGAATTACCAATAAATCCAGGTCGCTGTCTTTCGTTGGATTCCCATAAGCGTATGAACCAAAAAGAATTATCTTTTCAGGATGAACTTCGCTAACAATGCGGTTTTTGATTTGCTGGATAAGTTCTTCGGTTATTGGTTGCATAAAAATTGCTTTCCCACCTACAATTACACATCCAGGTTCCTTACATCCTTTGCATGCCTCTCGATGAACTCGCGCCGCGGCTCCACTTTATCGCCCATAAGTATTGTAAAAATCTCATCAGCCTTGATGGCATCCTCCAGAGTGACCTTAAGCATGGTGCGCGATTCTGGATTCATGGTTGTATCCCAGAGCTGCTGCGGGTTCATCTCACCAAGACCCTTGTAGCGCTGCATGGCAATACCGTCCCGTCCTATCTCGGCAAGTTTCTTGTTGAGTTCTTCCTCATTATACACGTAAAATTCGGATTTTCCCTTCTTCACCTTGAAAAGCGGGGGCTGGGCAATATAGATAAAGCCGCTATCGATAAGCGGGCGCATGTACCTGTAGAACAATGTAAGCAATAATGTCCTGATGTGGCTTCCATCAACATCAGCATCAGTCATGACCACTATCTTATGATATCGTGTCTTCTCAATATCGAATTCCTCTCCTTCTCCGATGCCTGCGCCTATGGCAGTTATGAGCGCGCGTATCTCCTCGTTTTTCAATATCTTTGTCAGGCGCGCCTTCTCCACATTCAATATCTTGCCGCGAAGAGGAAGTATAGCCTGGAACCTGCGGTTGCGTCCCTGTTTCGCGCTTCCGCCTGCTGAATCTCCTTCCACAATATATATCTCGCTCTTTGCCGGGTCTTTCTCCGAACAATCTGCCAGTTTCCCGGGCAGCGAGCTTATTTCAAGCGCATTCTTACGGCGCGTGAGTTCCCGGGCTTTCCTCGCGGCTTCCCTTGCTTCGGCAGCTTCAAGAGCCTTTGAAAGGATATTCTTGGCTGCAGCAGGGTTTTCTTCGAAGAATTCCGATAACCCCTCGGAAACAAGCGTTTCCACGATACCTTTTATATCGCTGTTGCCCAACTTCGTTTTTGTTTGTCCCTCAAATTGCGGGGATGTGAGCTTGACATTGATTATGGCGGTCAGCCCTTCCCTTACATCTTCGCCTGATAATTTATCCTCGCCTTTCAGGAACCCTTTTGCTTTGGCATAGTCGTTTGAGACCTTTGTAAGCGCAGCCTTGAACCCGACCAGATGCGTCCCGCCTTCATGGGTGTTAATATTATTGGCAAAAGTATAGACATTCTCAGTATAGCTGTCGTTGTACTGCATTGCGATTTCAACCACAGTCGTGTCCTTTTGCTTCTGGAAATATATCGTTTTCTCGTGCAGGAGATTCTTGTTCTTGTTCAGGAAATCAACAAACGATACGATACCCCCTTCGTACTGGAATATCTCTTCTTTTTGCGAGAATTCGTCTTTAATCGATATTTTGACGCCTTTATTGAGGAAAGCAAGTTCCCGCAGCCTGGCAGCCAGCATATCGAGGTTGAACTCCAACGTTTCGAAAATAGTTTTGTCAGGCTTGAATGTAACCGTGGTGCCCGCCTGCGTTGATTCGCCTATGAGAGTCACTGCCGTAACTGGTTTCCCGCATTCGTACCTCTGTTTATACAGCTTGCCATCGCGGATGACTTCCACTTCAAGCCATTCAGATAGAGCGTTGACTGCTGAAACTCCTACGCCGTGCAAGCCTCCTGAGACCTTGTAGGCATTGTTATCGAATTTCCCTCCTGCATGGAGCATTGTCATGACAACTTCAAGCGCGGATTTCTGGTATTTCGGCATGACTTCAACCGGGATGCCCCTGCCGTTATCCACAACCCTTACGCTGTGGTCTGACCTGATTATCACCTCGATATTGTTGCAGTAACCTGCGAGCGCCTCGTCTATGCTGTTATCCACGACTTCATACACCAGATGGTGAAGCCCGCGCGCGTCTGTACTTCCTATATACATGCTTGGGCGCTTGCGTACTGCTTCGAGCCCTTCAAGTACCTGTATCTGCTCAGCGCCATATCCATTATTGACATCGTTCATATCGAGTACCTTTTTAATAGTTATAATAATATATTGTTATAAAAATTTCTTTTTGTAACAATATCCGATCCAAATTTCATGCCTTCAGTACTTTAGTTCCTTCGGGGTCTAATTGTTTTCAAGGCATATATACCTTATCACAGCAACGCATAGCGATTTTAATTTTTATTAAAAATTCAATAATAAAACCAAAAAATGTGCCTGAAAACGACCAAAAACCCAGCAAAAAAAGTCCGGATTTTTAACAATTTTTTGATTTTTCCGGCCTGATGATAAAAGTCCTCGTTACCCATCCGAAACGTTTCCGGTTTTGTCGAATAATATTTAACAAAAGCGCGAGAATTAATAATCATGGTGTATGTTACAGGTTTTAAGTGCTTCAGGTGCGGGAGAACACATAAACCGCAGGAAATAGAAAGGCTCCCTATACCGAGATGCGAATGCGGCTCGGCTGTCGATGCTGAATATGATTACAAATCGATACAGAAAGTCATCCTCCGCGATGAATTCATGAGAAGCCAGCCCACTCACTGGAAATACTGGGCTTTCATGCCTGTAAAAGACCTCTCAAGGTGTATCACAATGGGTGAAGGAGGTACGCCGCTTCTTGAAAACAAAAGACTTTCAAAAGCTGGACGATTGCTCATAAAATATGAAGCCGTAAATCCAACAGGTTCCTTTAAAGACCGCGGGTCTTCTCTTGAAATAACCAAAGCGCTTGAGTTCAAAAAACACAAAGTTGCGCTTGCCTCCACAGGCAACATGGGCGCATCCATGGCTGCTTATGCGGCTTTTGCAGGGCTTGAGTGTAAAGTATTCATTCCTGATATTGTAGGTAAGGAAAAGATAATGCAGATAAAAGCCTACGGCGCCGAAACGATATTCGTGGAAGGGGATTATTCAGTTGCGATGAAGCGGGCCGAGGAATATGTTCTTTCCAACAGCGACTCGTTTTTGACTGGCGATTACCCATGGCGCAGCGAAGGCACAAAGACCGTTGGTTTTGAAATAGCAGACCAACTGTACTGGCACGTTCCCGATTACGTTGTCGTGCCTGTGGGCAACGGTACCCTGATATGGAGCATTTATGAGGCTTTCAGGGAGCTTTCACTTGTCGGGATTACTGATAAAATACCACGTATTATCGGGGTACAGGTTGAGAACTGCGCCCCTGTGGCGGATGCGTGGGAGAACGGGCTTTCGGAGATAATACCTGTCCGTAACCCGGATACAATAGCAACTGCAATCGCATGCGGCGACCCGATAGACGGTCTTGCGGCGCTTCGGGCAATCCGGGATTCAGGCGGTCTTGCAATCAAGGTCAGTGATGACGAGGCGCTTTCCGCACGGGATACGCTTGCCAGGAACGGTATTTTTGTAGAACCCAGCGGCGCAGTCGCTTATGCAGGATTTTTGAAGAAAGAGCTGCCCGGAACAGTGGTCTGCCTCGCGACCGGGCACGGGTTAAAGGATATGTACGGATTGGCTTGAATACTACCTCAAAGTTTTTTCACTATACTTTGCGTACTCCGCGTCTTTGCGGTGAGCCGTTCATTCCGACAGCCGCAAAAGTATCCCCGACCGCCTCGCCATGATAATCGCCCTCTCAAGAGCAATTAGCCCGACGGCGAAATAGAAAATCCCAAGCCCAAAGCCAATCATCACGTTTGCCTCGCCAAAACCGTAAAATGAGCGCATATACTCAAGGAAATACGTAAGGGGAATCACCCGCGCTACAATCTGGGCGCTTCCAGGCAGCACTGAAACCGGATAATAAATGCCGCAAATGAACATCATTATCCCTGTTATCGTCCATGCAGCCACCTCTGCGCGCTGGCCGAACCTGAGAATCGAGATGCAGACAAGTATCCCGACCGATGCCGAGGTCAGGAACAGCCCAGCCATGAAAACCAGCACGGGAACAGGACCTGCTACCAGGAAATTAAAACCAAAAGCGTAGAAGCTGAGAACCATCAGGATAATAAAAACAACACTGCTTCGAAGTATTCCGAAAAGCAGCGAGCCAAATATCAGGTGGTGCCCTCTCACAGGAGCGATGAATGTATGCTTTATGCTCTTGCTCCACATGTCAAACAACATCACGTATGCGATATCTATCTGGCATACCTGGATTATGCTAAACGCTATCGCACCGATCAGGATAAAAGAAATTGTATTCGGGCTCAACGAAAAAAAAGTCCCCATAAGACCGATAGACATAAGACCGATAAACGGCCAGAATATTACCTCAAAAATAGTAAAGAAATTGCGTTTCGCCATTATCCAGCTTTTGTAAAATGAAGCTGCTATCCTTCCTGCTTCAAGGTTCGTGTCTAACATTGCTAACTCCATTTCCTGATGTCAATTTGGGTAACAAAATATGAAACGTGCTTCCGTTCCCATCGCTCTCTGCCCATATGGAACCATAATGCTTTTCAATTACGTTCTTGCATATGGAAAGCCCTATTCCGGTACCGCCGTATTTTCTTTTTGTTGAACTGTCTATCTGGTAGAACCGTTCAAAAATGCGTGAAAGCTGGTCATCGGGGATTCCTATGCCCGTATCTCTAACGCTTATTTTAACCTTTTCTGGTAAGTCGCGTGATATCACGGTTATTTTTCCACTATTGGGAGTGAATTTTATTGCATTTGCAAGTATGTTTATTATAACCTGGGTAAGCCTGTCTTCATCCCCCCATATCCTTGGAAGCGGCAGAGAATCATTGAATAAAGAAATTTGTTTTTCTTTAGCCAGGGGCTGCATATCCAGGATGCATTTTGACAGGATATCGTTTATCGAAACCAATCCGAATTGCATTCCCAGCGTATTTTTTTCAAGATTGGAAATATCCAGTAACTCTTTAATAAGATGTATTAACCTCTCGGAGTTGCGATGAATTATTCCGAGGCTCTTTTTCTGTTCTTCATTTATCGAGCCTATTGCTTCGTCATCAAGCAGTTCAACAAATCCCTTAATGGAGGTCAGGGGAGTCATCAGTTCATGTGTAATATTTGAAATGAACTCTGTTTTTATCCTGTCTGCTTCCTTGAGCTCTTCGTAGGATTTCCTAAGTTCTTCATGGTATTCCTTAAGCTGCTGTTCCATTCTCCGTTTTTCAGTTATATCCCTGCCTATGCCGTGTATTGCTACTATCCTGTCACCATCTTTGATTAGCCGGTTCCTGAATTCAACCCATACGTGCTCTCCATTTTTACGGATAATTTCAAGGGTTATGGGCTGTTTTAGCGGTTCGCCTGAGACATATTTCATTATGACTTCTTTTGATACTTCAAAACTCTCCGGTGTGAGCCATTTTGATATATGAGAGCCTATCACCTCTTCCTTTGCAGCACATCCAAGTATCATTAACCCTACATCGTTCATTGTCCGGAAATAACCCTCAATATCATGCGTATAGATACCATCGTTGGCATTATCGAAAAGCTCCCGGTATTTTTCTGCTGAGGCTTTTAGATTTAATAAGAGTTTTTTATTATCTGAAATATCCTTAATAACCACCACATATTTCATATTCCCTTTAACCTCAGTGCGGGCGTGCGATACGTAGAGATATCTTATTTCACCGTTTTTTGTTATTATTTTGGTTTCATATGGTTTTTCGATGCCGTTTTGGACCTCATGCCAGCGGTCAAGCATGAATTCTTCCAAATCCGGGGAAATAACTTTCATGAAAAATTGTCCGATTAATTCTTCCCTTGGCCAGCCCAGTATTTTGAAAACCGAATCATTCCCGAATTCAAACCTGCCATTTTCATCCACTACATGTATTCCGTCAAAAGATGACTCGATTATCGTCCTGAGATACCTTTCGGAATCATATAATTTCTTACGCACCTCCTTTATTTTATCTTCAAGGTGGTCTTTATACTGTTTGAGTTCCAAAACATTGTTTTCCAGACTGCCGCACAACCTGGCATTTTGAACCACGGATGATGCCTGCGATGCTGCGATGGTCACAAAATCAATCTCTTCGTCCGTAAACCGGCGCGGCTCTGCCCAATATACATTCAGCAGACCTATTACCTTCGCTCCTTTTTTCATGGGAGTGAATATCTGGGATGAAAATCCAAGTTCCCGTGGTAAATCATTAAAGGGCTTATTTTTGGGTTCTTCAAAGGTGTTTGGAACAAGATAATATTTACCGGTCTCCAATACCGTGCCTGAAGGACTTGATGATAGTTCCACACCCGCCTTTTTTGCAGCTTCATATACACGTTCGATGTAATCCCGCGGCAGGCCGTATGACGCCACCATCCTGATATTGTTATCCAATTCATCAACCAGCATTATGGTTCCGGATTTTGCGCCTATCGCATCGCATGTGATTTTAAGGATGCTTCGTAAGATATCGTTAAATTCAAGAGAAATGTCTATTGACGCAATATCGGATAATGCCTTGAGTTTTGATTTTTCAATATTTTTCATTTTTTCAATTTTTAAAGTTCCGGGTTTTGAGGACATGAAACAGCGCTTGCCCCGTGCAGGAAGAATAAACATGTGCCGCAGTCAATACATTCCACTAATGGTTCTTTGTTCCTCGATTTTTTAACAAATAACGGGTCTGCCAGCTGCGGCCTGCATATCGCGACAAGGTCTGCGGTCTTATCAGAAACAACGCTGTTTGCATATTCAAGACTTCGTATATTGCCGGCGCATATAACAGGCACGTGAACAGAATCACGTATAGCCCGAGCGAGGTGCACATGTACGCCCTCGCCCATATCCATTGTGGGCGCCATGTGTTTCATGCTCGCATACGTTCCCGCGCCGACGCTGATAACATTTGCCCCGGCTTTAACAAGGCGGGGAGCGATTTTTCCGGTCTCATCGAGAGTGAGCCCGCCATCAACGAATTCATCCGCGCTGATGCGGCACGATATCGGCGTATCCCCGACTTTTCTTTTTACTTTTTCTATTATCTCTGTAAAGAAGAGCGCCCTATCAGTGCCGTATTCATCCTTTCGCTTATTCGAATATGGTGAAAGGAATGCGCCAATAAGGTATCCGAAGGCGCCGTGAAGTTCAATCAGTTCCGCGCCGGCTTTTTTCGCCCTGGCAGCAGCATCCGCAAAATCCTCCTGTATCCTTTTTATCCCGTTCCTGTCAAGTTCAACAGGAGTCTCTTTCATAACAGGGCACGGTATGGCTGATGGGGCGACAAGCTGGTGTCCTGTCATCACCGAAAGGGTCTGCCTTCCTGCGTGTAACAACTGGATTGCAGGTACTGCGCCGTTGTCCCTGATGAGTGAAAAAAGTTCCTTTAGCCCGGCAACATATTTGTTATCGTTGATTTTCAAAGCATTTGTGTTCGGGGTTCCGTTATCCGATACAGCCGCTCCCCCGACAATTAAAAGACCGCTTCCACCTTTTGCGAGCTTCCCATACATCCGGAGCAATCTTTCGGTGACAAACCCGTCTGATGTGGCATAATTTGTCTGGCATGCCGGAAAAACAATACGGTTAGGCAGGGTAATTTTATTAATCCCCAGAGGTTCAAATACACTATTTAAGCTCATGGATTAAGATATTGCGTTTGGTTTATTTGAATATTTCTAAGGATTTGATAATTTTGGTTTTATGCGGCAAAATTAGAGGGTTTCTTTTGTTTTCTTTAGGATTAAAGCCAGTTTAATTAACCTGTTAATGGTCTTGCGCATGCTTTTCAATCCTTCCCCGTCTTCTTTTGCCCCATCCGCGCCCATGTCCTTTGACCAGAAAGTCCCGCCAAGGTTTGCCCCGAACGACCCTCCCCCGACAGGGAGCGCTTCGTTTATGACATAAAAGCCAAGTATTGCCTGGATTGACGGTTCCTGCCCGCCGATGCGGTCACCGCCCACAGCAAGAGCCGCGCCTGGCTTGTTCCGGATAAAATGAATATCCTGTGCTGCAACCGCCCTGCACCTGTCCATTATGACCTTTGTCTGGCCGCTCACCATGCCCTGATATACGGGTGTGCCGATTACGAGCGCATCAGCCCATTTCAGCTTTTCATAGACCTCCCCCATGTCGTCTTTGTGGATGCATCCTTTTTTCTCGCGTATGCAATAATCGCAGTGAATGCAGAAGTTTAATTCTTTTCCCATTGCAGAGAAGTATCCGGTTTCTACATCGTACTTCTCTTTTGCATATTTCAGCGCTTCCTGCACGATATAATCGGTGGCTCCTTTTCTGGGGCTGCCGCAAATACCGAAGAGTTTGATTTTTTCATCTCCCACAATGTTCACCTTTTAGATTATAGATAATTCTGGTCTGTCAAATAACTTTTGTGTTAGCATTAATTTTAAGTACAATCTGCAGAAATGTCTGGTTCTTGAAAAGCAGGATATCCAAACCTCATCCTTAAGTATTAGGTTTGTGATTTCAGAATTTGTATTTCGATTTTATTTCATTTTGCAGTATGGGCAGCCGTTATATTCTGCGCTGTACAGCTTGTCGCAGAATCTGCATCTTACTTTGTCTTTAATATTTTCAGCTTCAATTCCCGGCTCATAGGGCGCTTCTACAGGAGGCGCTTTTACAGGAGGGAGCAAAGAAGAATCTTCTCCTCCAATTAGCTTAAAAATATTGTTTATTATCATAAAACCTCCAATCACTGCAAACAAAATACCCAGGGCCTGATTTGTAGGATCTTTTAATGAAGCCTCTTGCCTTAGGTATCCTATTAAAGGCGCTGCTACAAGCCCTATTCCTATAATAATCCCTATTATATTTCCGGCTTTCACCCCCTTTTTCTGAGTTCCTTGTTTATTTTGCCCAGGACTATTCATTGAACTAATCCCTATAATGCCGACAATTGAAATTATCCAGCACACCAGAGGAGAACGAGTAAAATAAAAAGCAACCAGATTTCCCATAATCACGATAATCAGGGCAATATTATTATTTTTCTTTATAGCAATAGAAGATGCTATAATCATAAGAAGGATTGTAATACCCCTGACTGTCCATGTAATAATTTCTCCTGCTGCCTGAAGATCCGCCATCCTTTTCGTCTCCTTATTGTATACTATAGGATATTGGATTTATAAGTTTTTGGGAGATAAAGGGTGATTTTGCTGCTGAATTACAAGTAGAAAAAGCATTTACCCTATATACCTCAAATCCTCATCCGTAGTAGGCGGCATCTGCCCCTGCTCCATTTCGCGAAGTTTCGCGACAATCTTTTCCATTTCAGCAGCCCGCTCTTCAAGGGCCGCCATATCCACATCAATTTCAAGAACCTTACACAGCACTTTCAGCACTGCCTGTGCGCTCTTCGGGTCAACGAGATAACCCGATGTAACTCCCATAAGACATGCGGCATCAATCCCGCGAAGTTCACTTAAACCCAGAAGCAGTCCGGATGCGCCTACAATACCGCCAGCCGGCTCGTTTGCCTTGAATTCCACGCCGTATTTTTTAAGCTCCTTCACAAGTTTTATGTTGTTTGCGGCCCCCATGACAGACTCGGTTTCGACAAGCTGTCCCACTCCATAACCCCCGAGCGCGTATATACGTTTAACCTTGAATTCTTCAGCAATATCAAGGAATATGCCGCAAAGCTCATAATGACCCTCGTTCGTGGCGCTCTGGTGGTCGCCCACCAGTATCAGGAGGTCATGTTTGCCTTTTGATTTATATGCAAATAGTTCGTTCCTGACAAGCCGGATTGTGCCATCGTCTTCGACTATGACCTGGGGAGGAAAATGAGGTGAGTAAATCTCCATTATCTTTTTCGCGCCGAGTTCCTCGACCATATGCTCGGCAACCAGTTTCCCGACATGGCCTACGCCGGGCAGCCCCTCAATAAGTACAGGATTCTTGAGCCGCGGTTTTTTACCCCGCAATATTGTAGTTTTAATCATAATTATGTCTTTTTGGTAATCCTTCTATATTTCCCGTATCTGTCTTCAAGAGAAAACCGTGCAGGCCTTGAGTATTTTGTCGGGGAACCGCACACGGGACAAACTTCTTTTAGCGTATATCTCCCGCATTGGCATTTTCTTATTTTTGATACCATTTTGATACCATAATCTTCAGGTATTTTGTTCAGTATATCTGTGGAATTCTCCGATTCCGCCCGCCTTTTCAATGATTTTAATGGCAGATTGCGCAGATTTTTTAAGAATGCCTTCGGCTTTTTTATAATCCGGGGCAATTACATGTATCCGGTATCGCGGCGCCCCGATATAAGAGATATCCACTTTGACATCTTCCCCATCGGCTTCGTTAGCTGCAATCAATGCTTTCTTTATGTACTCAATCCCGTCGGGGAGAGTAATTGTCAGGTCAACATAGCCTGAAATATCCACCTGCGGCTTTTTCAGGTTCTCGTGCGCCACTTTTGTGATTGCATCTGCAATTTCTTTGGCAATCCCGATTTTTGTCAGGACCTCAGTCCCATCAAACCTTGATTTCTCAAAAGCCGAATATACCCTTCCGAACTTTTCATATAAGAGGCTGATTAATTTATTAAGGTCCTCAGGGCTTTGTTTTGTGGTTTTGGCCACGTACTGTATCCATTTCTCGGCTTTTTGCTCGTTCTTCCATTCCTGGATTTTTTCGCGGCGCTGGTGTTCATTAACATCCTTGAGCGAAAGGTCGATATGATGTTTGGCCGTATCCACGTACAATACTTTACAGACTATTTTCTGCCCTTCCCTGACATGGTCGCGTATGTACTTTACCCAGCCGGAGGCTACATCCGAAATATGGATTAATCCCTCTTTATGACCGTATTCATCCAGTTCTACGAAAGCCCCGAAATCGGTGACCCTCTTAACGCTGCATACTACAAGATCACTGGTTTCAGGCCAGCCGGTTCTTTCCATTACTCAAGAACCTCAACGATTTGAGTTTTTATGAATGCCTTCCCGCCGGTTGGTTCTGAAAGGGTTCTTCCGCATACAAGACAGGTCACAGGAGAGCTTGCACATCCGAAAATAACCTGTTCATTCTCGCAATCATTACATTTTACTTTTAAAAATCTGCTTTTGGGTTCCATGTTTATGACTCCACAAGTTCGAATTTTCCTGCCCTGAAGCATTTGGGTTTCTGATGAGCTTTCTTGCAGGTCTTACATCTGTATCTCAGGTTAATGCGCTTTGTGGGCTTGTCCCCGCCTGGCACCTTTGAGAATTTTCCAGAGTTCCCGATGCCTGTATGTCTTGCTTTTTGCCTCACGATTCTGGTCAAAGTCGAAGCCTGTCCCTTTTTCACCCTTTCCACTACATGCGGAGTATGAGTTTTGCAAACAGGGCAGTAAGTATTGAAATTTTTTGGTATTTTCATGAAATCACCTTTTAACTGTAATTTGAATGGCTGCTTTACGGTTGATTAAAGCTTTAGCATTAACGGTCGATAAAACAGCAATATCTTCTTTTGCTAAAGTATAATTGCGTCCATCGACTCCGACAAATGTCGGAATGTCTTTTAGCAAACGCACCACAATGTACTCTTTACTTATATCCTTTTTGTCTTCAAGAAGAGTTTCTATTTGGGTTTCTGGTTGGGTTTCTATTGGGGTTTCTATTGGCGTTGCTTTTTGAGTTTCATATTCATGGATTTCCCGGGTTGCTGCGGCCTGAGAACCGGCAGCTTGATTCTCTTTTCTGGAAATTTTATCGAGAAGTTCTCTTCTGATTTCCGTATTCAGTTCAAGCAGCCGGTTATAGAAACGCCGTTCCTCCTGTGTCATTGACTCGATGTCCTGTTTTTCTTTCTGTCTGGATGACGCGCGAAGGGAAGCTTCTTTGATTATTTTGCCGATTCGTCTCTCGATAATGTTCTCTATGGATTTCCTAGCAGTTTTTAGCTCATCGTCGATAATTGCATATTTTGTTCCGTAAATATCTTCAATCCTGGTTTTTTCATCCTGAAGCTCGCGTATCTGTGCTGCCACCTTTTCATAGAAATCATTCTCAAGAGGGACGAGTTTTGATTTTCGCTCTTCTCTCAGGATATTATGGAGGTTGATTCTGGGTTTATCAGGATTATCAGGCATATTCGGCTGCTCCGCGGCACATGAGATACATTGCCGCATACTCTGGCAAAGTGTTGATACCTTCTGTGACAGTAAAGCTTTTTCCTTTCATTTCAACCATGGAGTTCTGAGGCTTGAGCGGCTTCAGAACATCGATTTTTGTTTCTTTTTCGCTGAATACCACGGCGTCATTCAGCGGCTCGAATTTTGATAGCCCGGCAAGCGTGAGTGGAACGACACGCATCCCCGAGCCGCCGTGCAGGGACGAGGGCATTCGGATAAGGCGCCTGATGTCGGCTGTGACTGGTTCGTCTGTTTTTGCCCCCATTTGAATTCCAAATTTTTCTTTAGTACCTTCTAAAATGATTTCAAACAATTCTGGCATTCCACTAAAATCAATAATACCCTCATCTTTAATTCTAATAATTGCTTTTTCATTTTTTGCAATGTTAATAATTTTCCTAGCATTACTATTTTGAGATAATATATCATGCACAAACGGCTCGTTTTCATTAACTTCTTGGGAGATACGCTTTGATGTCCAAGATGGGTGCTTCATTTTTAACTCAAAAATTTTACAAGCAATTTCTTTTATGTTTTTATTGGATGTATCGGACTTCGTATAATATGAATATATTGCAGATGCCGCATCTCCTAAAGCATCAGGTTCATCTTTGAAGGATAACTCCTTTAGATAAGAGACCATATATTTACTAATACGTTTTCCCCATCCAAAGCCACCTGGAGTATTTTCAAAAGAAATTATTCTTTTAGTCCCTGAACCTACAGTTATCGTTTTTGGCCCCGCTGTTCCTCCCTTTACTATATATGTTTTGAATTGTAAAGATGGATCGAAACGATTTTGTTCAAATCCAAAACCGCCCCTTCCTGCCGCACCATACGTTTTGGATTCGCTGCCAATAATATATTCTCTAAACATAAAATTCACATCAATCCCGACTCCTCCTATATAATCCACAATCTCCCTGCGCTCAGCGCTCTCAAGCGCCAAAACTTTCGGGTCTCGCACATGAATGTGATACCCGCGCCCTCCCGAAAACACAACGCTAATGTTACTTTCAGGGAACCCGAAATTATCAAGTAGAAAATCAAGAAGCTTTATGGTTTCGGTTTTCACGTTGGAAAGCATTTCTGCATACGACCTTGCCTTCATGGGCAGATGGTCGGCATCAAGGTCAAAAATCAAATCAGCGCCCTGCCACTGCTTCTCCTTCATTGTAGCGGCGCCGGGAAACTTGTAATACGCTGCCGAATGGTACACATGTGCCGGCACCATTCCCCGGATGTAATCAAACGCTTCGTTCTCTCTTGAAAAAGCCTTATGGCGGCGCATTACCACTTCCGGCAGTTCATCGAAGAATATGAAACCCCATTCGCGCCGTTCAAGCTCCGGCGGCAAAGTAAGATTGGAAGTCTGGTAATAATCCCCGAACCTTTTCCGAAGATACTGCTTTGTCCTGAAATTCATGAATTTTATTTTATTGTCGTGCATCCTTAAAACCGTAATGTATTTTAAGCCTGTAAAGTATCCATGAATGTGTACAGCATCAATACAAAGGATTTTAATCTTGACCTTACTCTTTCCTGCGGGCAGGTCTTCAGGTGGGAAAAAAACGAGTGCTGGACTGGGGTTGTGAATGGAAAACTTATCAGGATAAGGCAGGCAGATGCCGAGGTTATCATCGATTCAGCACTTGACAAAAAATTCATCCGGGATTATTTCAGGCTCAACGATGACATGGAGAAAATATACGCATCCATCTGCAAAGACAAAAAAATAGCATCGTTGATAAAAAAATACAGGGGGCTGCGCCTTATACGCCAGGACCCGTGGGAATGCCTGGTATCGTATATCTGCTCAAGCAATAACACTATCAGGAACATCAGTAATTCTATAAGACGCATGTGCGAATGTTTTGGAGAAAAAATCGATGATGGATATTATTCTTTCCCGACACATGATTCGCTCTCTGAAGTCCAACTCTGCGACATGGAGCAGTGCAGGCTCGGTTTTCGCGCCCCCCGCGTTCTTAAAATCGCGTCCATGATAGCGAAAAATGAATTTGACCTGTACGGGATAAAAAACCTGTCCTACGAAGATGGGCGCAGTGAACTTATGAAAATAGATGGCGTGGGAAACAAGATTGCGGATTGCGTGTTGCTTTTTGCATTCGGGAAGCTAGAATCATTTCCCGTGGACACGCATATCGAACAGATAATGGATAAGTATTACGGTGACAAATTCAAAGGTTCGAAGAGCAAAAAGAGGGAAGAGATTGCTGAATTTGCACGAGAATATTTTGGGAGATATTGCGGGTACGCACAGGAGTATTTGTTTTTAGAGGATTTTTGATATGTCGAAGTGATATTGATGGAAAAAGCAAATATTAAAACCTTGAAAGATCTTAAAAAATTGAAAATTGGGGAAACTTATGAGATTAAAGAATGGGATATTGAAACGAAAATAATAGATGAAAATGAAAAACAGTCATCCGGGTAATTCTCATTTAATTCCATAATTATACAATTGTCATTTTATGCTCGCCAGATATGGGTATCCTTAAATTATATGAAAGTCAATTAAAGCATATGATTCATATCCTTGAGAATATCGATAAGTGGAAGTGCGAATATAAAAAATGCGGCGCACAATGCTGCGCCGAAGGTATCCAGCTTACAATTGAGGATATAAAAAGGATTAAAGGATTGGGATTTTCACCTGATGATTTCCTTGAATTTGATGAAAAAAATAATGTATTCAAGATTAGGGGAATAGAAGGAAAGTGCTTTTTCAACGGGAAAAAACTTGAATGCACTATACGGGAAAACGAGCCGCTTGTGTGCCGTTTGCTTCCTTTCAGGATTGTCGAGGTCTCATATTCAGATGAACCGATGATGAAGCTTAAACCTGTGGTGGATTGTCCCGGAGTGGGACAGGGCAAGAAAATCGATAAGAAAAAGATAGAATCCGATGCGACAACGTTCCTGCGTGAGAATCAGGAACTTAAAAGGGATATCAAGAAGAAGGGGAAGAAAGGCATTATTGCCGAGCTTTAACTATATTTTCGGTATATTTTCGGCAACATAGATTACTATCAACTCAACGCCCATACTCAAGCGCCCCTAACGCATTCACTATCTGGGGCTCATCAGGTATCAGTATTTCTTTTTTCAGGATATCCCGAAGAGCCGAGACCATCCCGTTATTCTTAACCGCCCCGCCTATCAGGACAATCGTGTTTGCCTCGGGTATCATAAACGAGATGCGGCGCGCAAATGCGTAATGCATCCCCGCAATAACCTCCTCTTTTGAATAACCCGCCACAAGCTGTGAAATCATCTCTGAGACTGCAAATACCCCGCATGTATTGTTTATCTGAGGGATTCTCTTTGCCCTGCTGTGAAGTGAACCCAGGTCCTTCAAGTCAATTTTAAAGTAATTTGCCACAAACTCAAGAAATGCCCCCGTGCCTGCGCTGCACTTGTCGTTGATTATGAACTGGTTTTTCCTTATGTCGATTACTTTTGTATCCTGCCCGCCGATATCCACAATCACATCAACTTCGGGATAATAATGTTTCACGCCGAATTGCGCTGCTGTTATTTCGGTCACCGACGCTTTATGTGGTACCGATTTTCGAAAATATCCTGTTGAAATTATCTCTTCGTTTTCCATTCCTTTCAGGAGGTCTTTCCAGTTATGCGACTCAGTTATACGGAATTTAATTTCCCCGTCCTCTATCCAGACAATTTTCGCGGTCGTGCTGCCCACATCAAGTCCTATCACAAAGCGACACCTCGCTTTATGCGGTGTCCACGTATGGCAAAGCCATACGTGTTGTCTTTAATAAACTTTTCTAAAAGTTTAGCGACACCTCGCTTTATCCGGTATAGGGGTATGCAAAGCATACCCCTTCTTTTGATTAAACTTTCGTAAAGTTTAATCATCGCGCAATCATCTCCCTGAAGGCTTCAAGGCGCAATTTTATCTGCTCCGGGGTTTTTCCAGGCATGTCTCCCTGGAGAGTCAATATCGGGTAATCCAGTTTTTGCCTCATGACCTCATCTTCAAGTGTGTGATGGCAGGCAAACTGCGTGTAATGTATTATCCCGTCAACCTTGCGTTTTTCAAGTTCCTTCCGGAGGAATCCTATTCTGAAATCAAGCGGCCTGGCAAAGGTATATTCGCTGTAATCCCTTGCAATCTCGCGTATATCGGTTCCAGTATGTCTCAGAAACTCATACGGGAGTTCATCAAATACTATCTGAAGGTCAAGTGATTGCGCCACTTCATGAAAATCATGGTATATCGGAGGAACGCCAATCAATGCGACCCTGTTATTCAATTCGATGTCACTTTCCTTCACGTCTTCAATGGTTTTTTGAAAAGAATTCAAATCACCTCGAAGGTCGCTAAAAGAAACCAGGATGCGAAAAGCGTCCACCGAAGAGATTTTCCCGGAAAGCCTTTTCTTATCGATTTGCTGCCCGATTTTTTTGAGTTTCCCGATTTCCCTGAATTTTTCCGGGAATTCGATTTTCCCGAGAAAGTCGCTTAGTTTGCATAATTGCGATTCAAGATATCCCGCATCGCCGTCGAAAGGGTAAAAGAAAAAATGGGTGGGAATCCCGCTCATCGCCGCTTTCTGCCCGTCTACAAGAGCATTATGGCAGTCGCCGCCTGCAACTACGATTAATGAATCAATTTCCTGTTCTCTTTTTACCAGCATCTCCTGCCAGATTGCAGTCCAGGCGCAAAGCTTGTTCCTGGGTGTTTTTTTAGATGCGGGTATGACATTATTGACATCGAACGGCTCCCCCCCGCAGGCAAAAATTAATTCAGGGGGCACAAGAGCCGTAATTGCGATTTTTGGCACATGCATCCTATGTTCAGGGCCAATTTATCTTTTTTGTATCGAATAACTTTATAACAGCCGAAAGATTTAAAATACATGAAGGAATAGATTCAACAGGAGGTGAAAAAAATGGTCGGATTAGAAAGCTCAATGGATAATGCAGCTAATGCTAAAAAAGTCAAAGCAAAAGAAGATCCTGCCGAGAAAAAGAGAATGGATGCTTTTAATGCTAAACTGAGAGCCCGCAAGGCACCTCAGCCGAAATAAGAAGATAGCATGGCATTTAAACAATTTTCTTAAATCTGTAGAGATGAGGTAGATCCGTGACGCGCTCTACTTTTCATATTTTTAGCGCGTAATGGTGCCTGATGTCTACAGGTCATTTTTTTCATGTAGCTGTGAAGGCATAAAAAAAATCACATCGGGGAGTGCAAAGGAAAGGATGAACTGGATTTAAGATTCAATATTATAAATGGCGCAATCATGGAACAGAATATTTATTCGGACCCTGATCATAATATAAACTGTAGCCACCGTTTTACATGTGGATCTGTCAGGTGCCCGCCAGAGGTACGTTATCCTTCTTGTTATATAGAGAAATTCAAAAGGTATCAGCCGAGCTATGAGATTCCCTGGTATGAAAAAGATTGGGATGGGATTAACAGAATCACATGGAATGAGGTTTTAAGCCTTAAAGAACCATGGATTTTTACATTAATCCTTATTACTGTAATCGTTTTTATATTTATGTTGATTCTTTTTATAAAAATTATATTGCAGGTTAAGGGATACTATTAATTTCCTGCCTCAGTTCCCCAAGGGTGGATTTTCGCTCCGCAAACGCATTGTGGCGATGGATACTTTCCTCATTTATCTGCTTGATAATGATAACCGAATCATCCGGCAGCTCCGGGAATTCATTTACTATTTTCTGTGCCATTGAACGCACGCAATCTTCCACGAATTTCGGATTTTTATGCGCCCTTTCCACGATTGCAGCCTCGTCGGACCTCTTTAACAGTTCAAACATCTGCGAACTCATGGAATTCTCAATAATTTCAATGATTTTTTCAAGGGAAACAAAATGACTGTCATGAACTTCAATCGAAATAATGCCGCGCCCCCTCTGGTTATGGGTTGGCATGGGTACTTTGCCCAGGAATTTTCTTATTACATCGTTATCCACACCTAAGGTTTTTAATTCCTTTTTCGCCTTATCCCTCATGATTTCCTGGGCGCACGGGCATGCAGTGATTCCGAGGACTTCAGCCCCGACAAGTTTCCTTATGGTCAGCGTCTTGCCGCGAATCGCTCTTGCTTCTGCGAAAATATTCACAACTTCCTGGCATTTTATTTTTGTCGCCGGGGTTTCGCGTTTTAATATGTATTCACTTTTCATTCTCACTTCTGCGTTCAAGGCGTACTCGTGCCTGTCGATGAGACGCTTTGCGACTTCTCCGCATAAATCCTCTATCTCATAAACGGGCGAGGCAATCATCTCCTCAAGCACTTCATCTATAGCTTCAAAATTCCTTGAGAGATTTGCACCTTTGCGGTTTGATGGCAAATCCACGAAAATATCGAATATAGAAACAAGCACGATAGGGCGCTTGTCTTTTCTTGCCACTTCAACAAGTTTCTTGACATCCGTCACACCCACGCGTGTCAATGTAATCGGAATCTCAGGCAGGTTCGCCTGGATATCAGGCAGGTGGATGACAGGAAGTTTCATTAGTTTCTTTCTCCCAAATGTATCGCTATAATTTGTTACAGTCTTGAAGGACATATTGAGACGTTTTATTATTAAATTATTGCTATTTGGATTGCAGATTTGCGGAGGCTATCAAATTGTTTAAATACTTTTAATTATATTTTGATTTGAAGGGATGGATATTAAATTCGAATCGAATGATTTTGTGAAAATGCTAGGGATTGTAGCAGGAATGGCTTTTATCATGGTTTCTGTTGCTTACGGGATTACGTATATTATGGAGAGTAATTCATTTCCGCTTCCGCCTTATCTTATCCTTTTCATGTTCTCAATAGGCTTCGTTATCGCTTCTGTGTTTTTTGAAAAAAGAGGTGCCGTCTTTCCCTGGTCGCTCGTGGGCGGCGCGATTGCATCAGCGTGTCTTGCTTTTATAATCACCGCAGCCGTCGGCGGAATGAAATATATCTGGGTGAAAGGGCTTGGGGGTCTCAGCACGGATACAACGTTTTACGCACTTTCGATATGCATTATCCTGAGCATGGTATTGCTTAATCTTGCCAAAAATAAGCTTTAAGGCAACGAAACAAGGCAGCGTATGTCGTATGGGTATGCTGTGACCGCGGATGGTATGAGGGTCGTGTGAAATTCATGCTAATCATGCTTAATACCGTGTCAATCTAACAACTACAGCAGGGAGGTCAAATATGGACGAAATGGACATCCAGCAAATAGCGGAACAACGCGGAGAAATTTACCAAATGAAACAGGTGGATAAAGAATTTGAAGCATCACTGATTATTACAAACCATAACGAGAAGTAAGCATAATAATGAGACAGCCGCATTTTGGAGCGGTCTGCACATAGAGCTTCCGGGCATACATGGAATAAAAGGAGGAGCCGGTTCAGCAGGGTACATGAACGATTTAATACCTTGGATTGTGACTGCCAATCAATAAATCTTTTTCACCTCTCCCCCCGGAATCCAGGACAATCCCTTCCCATCCCACACGAAAAAGTGAATAACAAGGAAGGGCATGTAATACAACGAATATGGGAAAAATCCGCATACTTGATGAAGCAACAATAAACAAGATAGCAGCCGGGGAAGTGATAGAACGTCCTTCCTCCGTGGTCAAGGAACTTATCGAGAACTCAATCGATGCAGGCGCAAACGATATACGCATCGAAGTAGCAAAAAGCGGGAAGAACTCGATACGCGTGACCGATAACGGATGCGGGATGAGTAAAGAGGATGCTGCGCTTTCATTCGTGAAACACGCTACAAGCAAAATCAGCACAATCGAGGATATTGAAACAGTCAGGACTATGGGATTCAGGGGTGAAGCGCTCTCTTCTATTTCCGCTGTCGCCAATGTGGAGATAACGACCAAAACAAAAGATGAATTATCAGGTACAAGGGTAGTGATCCACCGGGGAAAATTAATCACCATCGAGGAAACCGGAGCTGCCGATGGGACTTCCATGCTTGCCGAAGAACTGTTTTACAACACCCCTGCAAGAAAAAAATACCTGAAATCAGACAGCACTGAACTTGCGCATATCATTGACGTTGTAACAAGGAACGCGCTCGGTCATAACAACGTATCATTTACTTTATCCAATGACGGAAAAGAGATAGTGCGCGCCCCGGCTTCGGAGCTTGGGGATACTATAATCCATATCTATGGCCAGAAAGTCGCGCGGGCGATGGTTCCTGTTAATTTTGAATCCGGTCCTGCCAGGGTAACGGGATTCGTGTCAAAACCCGCGCTGGTGCGCGGAAGCCTTGATTTCCAGTCCTTTTTCATAAACGACAGGAACGTAAGTTCAAGGGCTATCAGCTTTGCCCTGCGCGACGGTTACGGCACGCTCATCCCTAAGGGGCGTTTTCCGATTGCTGTTTTAAAAATATATGTTAATGTCCTGGAGGTGGATGTCAATGTGCACCCGACCAAGAACCAGGTCAGGTTAAGCCACGAACGGGAGATATGCGATGTGGTGGCGCGGGCTGTGAAAATGTCCCTCAGCGGTGAGACCCTGATTCCGGATGTGAAAATACCGGAACAGCAGTCATTGGTGTATGAAACCGTCCATCAAAACCCTCTTTTGGTCCGGGAAACCGGTACAGGATTCAGGGCACCTGTTAAAGACACAGAGAGGAGGCTGCGGCAGTCTGAAAAATTCGGGATGGAACATGGGAAACAAAACATTGAAATGCCACATGTCAATATACTCGGGCAGGTTGACAACCTGTATATCATTGCAGAAACAAAAGACGGCCTGATTATAATTGACCAGCATGCAGCGCATGAGCGGGTCTTTTTTGAAAAGGTGCGAGAATCAAAACGCGAGGATTCCCAGGAACTTATCGTGCCTGTCAATCTTGAACTTGATTCAAGGGAGAAAGCCCTGATAAAAGAGTGCATCCCGTTTCTTGAGGAGTTTGGCTTCAGGATATCCGGGTTCGGACCCGACACATTTGCGGTAACCGCAATCCCTTTTGTGCTTGGCAGGCTTGAGGACCCGCAGTTGATACATGATATAATTGCTGACATACTTTCAGAGGGAAGGATAAAAGATGAAACCGGGATATTTGAGCGGGTGACTAAAAGTATTGCATGCAGGAGCGCAGTCAAGGCAGGCGCAGAGTGTTCTCATTCACAGATGGAAAGCATTGTCCGGCAGCTTTTCATGACCGAAAATCCATATACCTGCCCCCACGGAAGACCAACCATGGTTTCTTTTAACAGGCAGGAACTCGATAAGCTTTTTAAAAGAAGCTGATTCCTGTTTTATTCAAGTTTAAAATTTAAATGCCATAAAGTATATAAGTAGTGTGATGCTGTATGGCTTGGATTATGAAACCGGGTCATCTACTTACAATAATTTTGGTATCGTTGTTGATTTTATCTTTTGCTATCGTTCTAATTAAAAGCGACGTTCTGCAAAAATCGCCTGAAACATTTGTTCCGCCGTCTAACCTTAACATCCGCGATGTGGATGTAAAACCTGTCGTGGTAACCAGCTCGCAGATTGAGGTGAATGTTACTGCCTATATAAACCATGCAGGCGCTAAAACAAAAAACGCGACCATGCTCATAAGAGCTATAAGCAGTGATACCAGACTGCTTGAAACCCAGGTTTCAGCCCCGATCCCGGAAATCGAATCCGAATTGGAAAAAACACTTGCGATTTCAACCAATTTAAATCTTAAAAGAAACGGTGGCTATGACCTTAATATTCTTCTTTTTGATAACGGGAGCATCATGGACAGCGGCTCGGTAAGCATAAGCGGATTGAACGCCCTGACGCCCATGTCAAAGCAAAGCGGCGTGACTTTAAGCAATATCGATTTTACGGTCAGCAACGTTTCAACCGGGAAGGTTTCTATTAAATCCGACATATACCTTGAAAACAAGGGCCCTGCGGCTTCCGAAAACCTGAAAGTGACGGTCAAGGCAAGAGAAGCCACTTCCAACCTGCTTGCTGATAAGACTGGTACGGAAACCGGTGTGATTGCAAACGAAACCACTGCTGTGAAAAGTGTCGTGCTTTCTGTCCCTGAAGGATATAACTACATGGTTGTAGTGGAACTCTGGAAAGGGGATATTTTGATAAATAGCTGGGAAAAGCCTGTGCTTCTCGCGCCCACTAAGACCGTTCCAAAGGAAAGTGTTGAGAAACAGACGAATATCGAAGTTTCAAAGTTCATGCGTGAAGGCGGCGCCTCACAGGGCTATGGTGCGCCAGGCTATCCTGCTCCTATGGCAACGGCAATGTATGCGGGGTATCCCGGAGCAACGCCAACGCCCAAGGAGCCCGGATTTGAAATATTTGCAGCAATTTCTGCGCTCTTAATTGTGTTCGTATTAAGAAGGAGGTTATAAAATGGTCAACCGAGAAAAGATTGAGGATTATTTTTATCTTGGAATTTTCCTGATAGCCATGTTGTTCGCATTGATTTCCGTATTTAATCTTTATAATGCAATCAATACGCTCATAGGAACTTTTATCGATTACAGGTATAAACCCGTATTTGATGCGTTCTATGCCATAGCAATACTGGCCATCAGTATATATTTCATAAAAGAAAGATTGCTTAAAAAATAGTGGCTTTTATCACTGTTTTTTATAATTTTTCTTTTTTCCATTTTTCATAATATCGTGATTCTTGTTAAATCAAAGAAATCCATTCATCAAGTTTGATATACCCCCAAACAAATATTATCTCACGAGGTTTTCTTATGCAACAGACAAAGATACTTTTAGATGAAAATGATATCCCGAAGAAATGGTACAACATACTTCCCGATATGCCCACGCCCCTTTCTCCGCCCCTGAACCCGGGTACGAAAGAGCCCATCAGTCCAAAAGACCTCTTAGCAATTTTCCCCATGGAATTGATAAAGCAGGAGGTCAGCCAGGAAAGGTTTATACAGATTCCGGATGAGGTCCGGGATATTTACAGGATGTGGCGCCCAACTCCTCTTTACAGGGCGCATCATCTTGAAGCTGCACTTAAAACCCCGGCTAAGATTTATTACAAATATGAAGGCGTAAGCCCGGCAGGCAGCCACAAACCCAATACTGCGATTGCGCAGGCATATTATAATATGAAAGAAGGAATGGAACGGCTGGCTACGGAAACCGGCGCCGGGCAGTGGGGAAGCGCCCTCGCTCTTGCCACTACTTATTTTGACCTCAAATGCACGGTCTATATGGTGAAAATAAGCTACCAGCAGAAACCATATCGCAGGTCATTGATGCAGCTATGGGGAGCTGATGTTATTCCATCCCCGAGCAGCCTCACCAACTCGGGAAAAAAGATACTTGAAAAAAATCCTGACTCCCCGGGCAGCCTTGGGATTGCAATAAGCGAGGCAATAGAGGATGCTGCAACCCATGATGACACACACTATTCTCTCGGAAGCGTGTTGAATCATGTCATGCTTCACCAGACGGTTATAGGACAGGAAGCAAAAGAGCAGCTTGCACAGGTTGAGGAATATCCCGACTATATCATAGGATGCGTTGGCGGGGGAAGCAATTTCGCAGGGATAAGTTTCCCGTTCCTGATGGATAAGCTTGCGGGAAAAAAGGACGTAAAAGTGATCGCGGTTGAACCTACAGCATGCCCGAGCCTTACAGGCGGGGAATTCAGGTATGACTTTGGCGATACAGTTGGCCTGACGCCGCTATTGAAGATGTATACCATGGGACATGATTATGTGCCGCCTGCAATCCACGCAGGGGGGCTTCGGTACCACGGGGATTCGCCAATCGTGAGCCAGTTGTATGCTGATAAAGTGATAGACGCAGTGGCGTATCGCCAGACCGAGGTATTCGAAGCCGCTGTGACCTTTGCAAGAAGCGAAGGCATAGTCCCGGCGCCTGAATCATCACATGCCATAAAATGCGCAATCGATAAAGCACTGGAATGCAAAAAGACTGGAGAGAAAAAGACCATCCTCTTTAACCTGAGCGGCCATGGGCATTTTGACATGGGGGCATACGACAGCTATTTCAGCGGGAAAATGTCAGATGAAGCCGCCTGTGAAGTTAAGTAGTAGTTTATCAAAGAAGGATTGGATTTGAAATTAATTGAAAGACTCTTTGGGAAAAAGCAAACACCGCCATCCGGAATACCATTCGATGACCTGCCTGAATGGCTTGAATCAAGATCGCGCAAGATTTCGGAGGAGATGGGCAAAGATGCTTCATCCCTATATTCCGAGATTGGGAAAGCGCTGTCTGCGATAAAGGAAAGCACGACCGAACTTGAAGAGGCAACGCCTGAAGGTAGGTTCCATCTTAAAATGGTGAAAGTCGCATCAAGCAACAGGGACAATATGAGTAAGCAGGTGAGGATGCTTCTTGATAATATTAATATCCCGAAAGCTACCGATACTGCTACCATAATGGAGTTTCATGAAAATGCAAGTCAAACCCTGACAGTCTGCCTTGAAAATATGATGAAAAGCTACCAGTACACCAAACTGGTTTATTTTGAGGAATCAAAAGAATTAATAGCAAAAGTAAACGCGCTCGGAAGGCTTCTTAACCAGCTTATAGAACCAATCGATAACAAAAGAAACGTGCTGGATGCCCTGAATAGTGCCAGAACCACAATACAAAATATCAAGAATATAACCCTGGATATCGGGTTCAATGAAAAAGCAGTAAACGAGAGCGGAGAAAAAATCGCCATTTTGAAAAAAGAACTCAGTGATAACGAGAAAGCCCTTGCCCAATTAAAGGAAAGTGAACCCTGGAAAGAGCACATTAAAAGCAGGGAAGAACTTATCTCGCTTGAGGCTGACGCCGGGAAAAAGGAGGCTGAAATCAGGGGTTTTATCCTTCCTTTGAATAAAGCCCTGTCGAGGCTCAAGCAGCTTAGCGACAGCGGGAGATATACATTGGCTCCCGAAATCAAGGAGGGGCTGAATTCGTGCTTATCAGGCCAGATAAATGTAAATCCTGAATTCTTTATCGAATTCCAGAAAATCGTTGAAAGCGGCGTCCTGAACCTTACAACAGACAAAACCGATAAAATCCTTGAGCAAATAAAACTTGTACTTGTATCATTGGATTCGTCAAAAAGAGAACATCATGCTCTTACACAGGATATTGAAAAACAAAAAGAAAAGATATCGGGACTGAAAGCGGCTGATGAAGAAGCGGAACTGGAGAAGAGAATTGTGGATTTAAAGGATAAGATTACTGCTATGGAAAAGGAGCTTGAATTATCCAGAAACCGTGTTGAATCCCTGAAGCGCGACATTGAATTAAAAAGACAGGAATTGCAGCAGAGCGTGTCGGTCATTGACAGCAGGATGAGGATTTCATACAATTGAAAAATTAGCAGAGAATAAGGAAGATGGCTCGATCTTCTCCAGTCTCTGCAAACCAATATTTTACTTAAACAAGAATTATAGAGACCTCTTCCTTCTGATTAAATAAAGAACTGCTGCTGCGATAATCAAGCCTATTATCCAGAATATACTCACTGATCCATCGCCCACCGGGAGAGCCAATCCGAGGAGGGATGCAAGAATACCTGAGCGCGTGCCAGCCGCCGGGGCAACTCCAGTTTGTGGAGTGCCTTCAACCGCCGTCGTGACAGCAAGCTGGGGCGGCGTTGCTGTGGGCACTATTACCCCGCCCTTTAATCCGCTTATCGCGAAAGACGAGAAGGTGTCTGTCTTTGCCTCGTAGTAGGTATATGAATCGTCTTTTGTTGTTTGTGCGGTTTCAAGCTGCGTCCACTGGCTGCCGTCCCAATGGAGTAACTTTACATCGCTGGCAGCAAGGCTGTTGCTTCCGAGCCAGGAGTTCTCAACCCTGAATCGAACCTGGGCTTCTTTCATTCTCTTTGTGCCGGTCAGGATGTTTATGTTCTTATATACCGTTCCTGGTGCCGGGGCTGTTACCTTTTTTGATGTGTCTTTAAGTCCCTCTACCCTCAGAGTTATTCCGATTTCATTCTCTTTGCCTGTAAAGGCTATTTCGTACACGCCGAGTTCAGGCGCTTTGAAAGTATATGTGACCGGCGTGTTGGCAACCAGGTCTTTATCATAGCTCTCTGACTTTGCTATGTTGTCGTATGGCTCGGCTGTCACTATGCCGCCTCCACTGCTACCACCGCCGCTGCCGCCTGTGCTGCCGCCGCCAGTACTTGTTGTTCCGAGCAGCGCAAAGGTGCTGAAGTGGCTTGCATTGGCGATTATGTATTTCTCAGTTCTGTTTAGGATGAATGGTAAAGACTCCCAAGCTCCAGAGGCTTTATTATACCACTTAACCACGAGGTCGCTTTCTGAAATGTTTGCAGCTTCGAGGTCGGCATCCGTATAATTGAACCGTATCTGTATGGGCGGTGAGAAGGTGGCTCCTTCAGGTTCAAGGGACAGGTTTTTGCCGAGGAACGACAGGCTTGAAGAGGCAGCAGCGCTCTGACCGGAAGAACCTACATTATCAAGCGGATCCATTGTTATAGAAGTCAGGGCTCCTCCCGATGCATTCCGCGCTACCGTACCTTCCGGGACTTCAATTGTTATGTTTTCATCAGGCAGTGCCATTATAAAGGCTGTTGTAACCGTGGCATTTGCATCGATATAATCGGAGATGGACGTTTCCCTTGTGGTAAGCAATGGCAGATAATCTCCTCCTTCGCCTGATATGCTACCGGAGGAATTGTAAGGAGCCAAGGTATTGCCCAGACTATCACCTTCTGTATCATTTCCAGCATAATCAGACCAGAAGTTTCCTCCAAGATAAGGTCCGCTCACGATGTTGGTTCCAAGAGTTTTTGTTGTGTTCCAGGTATTGGTTCCATCGTCACGGGCGTTGTAGGCGTCGTTGTGGTTATTGTTGAAGTAGTTGTTGAAGATGGTGTTGCTGCTTGAAGAGGTGAGGTAGATTCCATTGCCGCCTGTGCTTGTGACATTAGAATATGAAAGGATGTTGTCCCCGGAATTTTCAAGGTAGATTCCAGTATCGGTATTATTTGATATTGTATTGTACGTAGTAGAGATTGCTGTTGCCGACAGGTCTGTGCGGAAGGATTTGTGGCTTCTGATTGCATAGCCTGCCGCATATTCAAGGTTTTCTTCCTTTGCATAAGCGCCGCTGAACATGTCGTTGCCGTAACTGGAAAACTCCATCCTGTTAAAATTCCATTCCACAATCCCGTTTGGATACAGCACCACCTGGAACCAGATAGGATTTGAAACTGAATTATCATCAGCAAGCGTTGAGCCGTTCCATTCGATTACCATTTTATTACCGAAGTTGAATACGGCGGTGTAATTATTTCCGCTTGATGTACTTGGTTCGGTTATTAAATCATCATTGCTTGCAAATATCGCGTCTATAATACCCATGTGGTTATTATCAGCGTGTGTTCTATAATCAGAGCACAAAGAGCAAGTCTCTCCGTTCTCAAGAAGTTCTATCAAGCCGTTGGTATTTACTGAAATGTTTGTTATGCTCCTGCCCCTGAAGGGGAAAGTGAAAGGCAATTTGTAAGTAAAGTACATGTCATCACCAACCTGCAAGGTATAGTTGCCATAGTCGGTTATGGTATCTTCAGAGTTTGCATTACTAGCTGTTGAGGTGTTTACATTAACCCACCGGAATGATACTTCCGGAACTGTAACGGATGCTCCTATGTTGTTGTTACTGGAAGAGAAGAGGTAGATTCCATCGGAGTTATCGTTTACAGTATTTTTGGTCAGCGTGTTTCCTTCGGAAGAGTCAAGGTGGATTCCATAGGTGTTCGAGTTTGCAGTGTTGTTGGTTAAGCGATTGTACTGGGAAGAGTATAGGTAAATTCCATTGTCGTTCGAGTTTGCAGTGTTGCTGGTTAAGTGATTATACAGGGAAGAGCCAAGGTAAATTCCATAGTTGGTATTCGAGCTTGCGGTGTTGCCAGTTAAGTTGTTGTTATTGATAGAATCCAGGTAGATTCCAGTGTTGGTGTTCAAGCTTGCATTGTTGTCAGTTAAGTTGTTATCGGAGTTATCGTCGCCTGAAGAAACAAGGTAGATTCCATAGGTGTTCGAGTTTGCAGTGTTGCTTGTTAAGTGATTGTACAGGGAAGAGTCAAGGTAAATTCCATAGTTGGTATTCAAGCTTGCTGTGTTGCCAGTTAAGTTGTTGTCATTGGAAGAAACCAAGTAGATTCCCTTTTCGGTGTTCGAACTTGCATTGTTGTTTGTCAGAGTATTGTTATTGCTGGAAGATTCTATATCTATTCCATAGTTGTTTGAGTTGGCAGTGTTGTTTGTCAGGGTGTTATTGCTGGAAGATAGGAGATAAATTCCCTTGTCGGTGTTCGAACTTGCATTGTTGTTTGTCAGAGTGTTGTTGGTGGAAAAGGCAAGATAGATCCCATCGTAGTTATTCGAGCTTGCAGTGTTATTATTAATGTTTCCATTAGTCACATCATAATAATAGATACCATAATTCGAGTTCGTCACTATCAAATTTTTTAACGTTACATTTGTAAGAGTTATTGTATCGTTATAGACATATACGCCATCTTGCCCATTTCCATCAATCGTAAAGCCTGCGCCGTCAAAAATCACATCGCTTGAGTCGATGGTGATGCAAGGCGAACTACCGTTGCCGATTATGTTCGCATTGAGCGTATATTCCCCGGGGAAGGATATCGGTCCGCATGTGTCTATATTCGTTGCCACGTTTGGATTAACAGTTACGCTTGCATTTCCAACCACGCTGGCATTGGTTGCATTTACCAGGGTAGTGCCTTCTGCTACTGCCGTAAAATTTCCAGAGGCATCGATAGTTCCCACGGATGTATTACTGCTTGACCAGGTGACATCTGCTGTCATATCATTTCCGTCCTGGTCTTTGGGTAAAGCTGTAAATGTCTGTGTCTCGGTCGCTTTAAGCGTCTTTGATGCTGGTGAGACTTCGATTGTGGTCAGAACCGGCGATGCTGGACCTATAAACTTACCAATAGCTTTAGGAGAGCTTCCTACAGGCACGGTAGCTATTACGGTGTTTGTTGTTGTGTTAATCACCGAGACGGTGTTGCTGCCCGAGTTCGCCACGTATACCCGCGTTCCTGCGGGATTCACTGCCACTCCCTCAGATGAGCTTTCTACGGTCACATTGGCTGTAATGGTGTTTGTGGCTGTGTTAATCACCGAGACACGGTTGGTGCCTGAGTTCGCTACGTATACCCGCGTTCCCGCCGGGTTCACTGCCACCCCCGAAGAACTGACTCCTATATTCACGGTGGCTGTAACGGTGTTTGAGTCTGTGTCTATCACAGAGACTCGGTTGGTGCCTGAGGCTGTCACGTATACCCGCGTTCCCGCCGGGTTTACTGCCACTTCTAAAGAACCATATTCTACAATCACGATGTCTATAACAGTGTTTGTGGCTGTGTCTATCACAGAGAGGTTGCCATGCTCGTCGTTAATGTCACTACTCACCACATAAACCCGCGTCCCCGCCGGGTTTACTGCCACTCCATTAGGCGCCTTTACTATAGGCACGCTGGCTATAACGTTGTTTGTGGTCGTATCTATCACCGAGACGTTGTTATTGTCCCCGTTCGTCACGTATACCCGTGTTCCTGCCGGGTTGACTGCCACTCTGCTGGGTGTGCCTCCTAAATTCACGGTGGTGTTAACGGTGTTTGTGGCTGTGTCAATCACCGAGACGGTGCCGCTGCCTCTATTCGCCACATATACACGCGTTCCCGCCGGGTTCACTGCCACACCACCTGGTATGCTTCCTACAGTCACGCTGGCTACTACAGTATTTGTGGCTGTGTCAATCACCGAAACGTTGTTACTGCCACTGTTAGTGATATAAGCAAACGGCGCCGCACCCGCGCCACCCGCCAGCAACAAGAGCGCAAGTATCGTTGTTCCAACAGCTATACCAAGAAGATGTCCTCTGTTTTTGCAGTTTGTCATTTTCATCCACCATAATCCAGATTACCGCATTTTTTAAAACAACCAAATGCGTTTTTCAATTTAATTACCAGTATGTTTTTCAATACCATATATATTTATCCATACATACAAATAATAATGATAATTATAATTGTTATTATAATCATTAAAAATTCTGATGTATTTGCATTTAAGGTGTTTGGTTGGTGAATTTTAGGAAAACTGTACAAAAGATAAAAGAAGTTATTGAAAGAGGAAATTATTTCAGGAAATGATGCCAACCCTGAGATAGAGAAAAACGTATCTATCATTAATCATAATATATAATGGGAGATTTATCATGACAAACCTACTTTATGTCCAGACAAGCGGAATCGATACGCCTGAACGCCTGTATTCACCTTTCATCCTTGCCCAGACTGCAAAAGCAATGGGAATTGATGCTACAATTTACTTCCTCGGTATGGGAATAACTGTCGTTAAAAAAGGAAATGCGGAAAAAATTAAGCTCGGGAAATTCCCTTCTCTAAAAGAGGTAATGGACCAGACCGTGAAGGCAGGGGTAAAACTCATGGTCTGCGAGCAGAGCTGCCAGCTCATCAACCTTGGAAGGGGAGATTTTATTCCCGGGGCCGATGTCGTTGGCGCAGCCACGTTAAATGACCTTGTGCTTGATGCCGACGGGACGATGTGGTTTTAGGGGGAAGTATGAAAATCCAATGGAAATGCTCATTGTGCGGCTACCAGTTCGAAGGCGGCACGTCACCGCCTGAAAGATGCCCTTCATGCAAAGAAGCGTGCGCATTCATCGATGCGACCTGCTATATCCCCGAATGCGAGGGACCGGAAGGCAGGGATAGAAGAATATAATCTGCGGCGAAATCACACCGCAAAGAACGCAAAGTTTCAAAAGATATACAAAGATAAGTCGTTACTAACACAAAGAGTGAAACAATGAGACAGGTTTACATGGATTATGGTTCGGCGTCGCCCGTCGATGCGCGGGTACTTGAAGCCATGATGCCGTATTTTGATAAAGAGGTCGGGAACCCTTCTTCCCTTCATTCGCCTGGAAGAAAAGCCAAACGCGAGCTTGAAGCCGCCCGCACAAAAGTTGCAAATATGGTTGCGGCGCCCAACCCCAAAAGCATAATTTTCACGTCATGCGCCACTGAATCAAATAACCTGGCACTTCGCGGCGCAGCGCTCCGGTATAAGGATAAAGGAAACCACATAATCACCACTTCGGTTGAGCACATGTCTGTGATGAATACATTAAAAGACCTTCAAAGAGGCGGGTTTGAGGTGACGTATGTTCCTGTTGATAAAGACGGGCTTGCGGATGCCGAAAAAATCAAGAATGCAATAACTGAAAAAACCATCCTGATTTCTGTCCAGTATGCCAACGGCGAGATGGGGACGGTGCAGCCGGTACGTGAAATCGGAGAAATTGCATCGGATAAGAAAATCTTGTTCCATGTTGACGGGACTGCAGCATGCGGTAAAGTCCCGGTTAGTGTCGAAAAGGAACATATCGACCTTCTTACCATTTCTTCAAATGATATGTATGGCCCAAAAGGCGCGGGAGCCCTGTATGTCAAACAGGGAGTAAGAATATTGCCTTTCATGCTTGGAGGAGGACAGGAATTCGGCATGAGAAGCGGCTCTGAGAATATCCCGGGAATTGTTGGCATGGGAAAAGCAGCTGAGCTTGCCATGGCTGAAATGGTTGATAACGGCGTACGGCTCATCAGGATGCGCGACCGGCTTATGGATAATATCCTGAAAACAGAGTACACATATCTCACAGGTCACAGGACAAAGAGACTTCCGAATAATGCGAGTTTCAGGTTCAGTTTCATTGAAGGCGAGAGCATCATACTCCAGCTTAACGATCTTGGAATATCCGCAAGTACAGGCTCGGCGTGTTCCACGAAAACGCTTGAACCCTCGCATGTGCTTATTGCAATGGGACTGAGACATGAGGAAGCGCACGGCTCGCTACTGCTAACGCTTGGAAAATCAAATACTGAAGAAGATGTTGATTATGTCATTGAATCCGTGCCTAAAATAGTGGCAAAACTTCGGGCTTTATCGCCGCTGTATCCGAAAAAATAAAAGCCTGAAAAAAGAAACCGCAGATGAACGCAGATAAACGCAGATGTATTAATGGGTGAAAATATGGCAGAACAATTCGAATACTCAGAAAAAGTAATGGAGCATTTCAGGAACCCGCGCAATGTGGGAGAGATCAAGGACGCCGACGGGATAGGAAGGGTCGGGAACCCCGTTTGCGGGGATTTGATGGAGATACAAATCAAAGTCGAGAATAATATCCTGAAGGACGTGAAGTTCAAGACATTCGGATGCGGCTCTGCAATCGCAACAAGCAGCATGATAACAGAAATGGCCATTGGTAAAACGCTTGAGGAGGCTCTTAAAATTACAAGGGGGGATGTGGCGGCAGAACTTGACGGCCTGCCCCCCATCAAGATGCACTGCTCAAATCTTGCTGCCGATGCGCTACACGCTGCGATAAAGGATTACATGACCAAAAAAGAGGAGAAGGCCAAAGTCGAAGCTGAGAAATACGATTTCGATGTGATTATCGTAGGCGGGGGTCCGGGCGGCCTGACAACCGGGATATTGTGCGCTTACCGGGGACTTAAAACCGCGATATTTGAAGCTTCAAACTGGGGCGGGATACTTTCATGGTTATGCCCGAACAAGATGATTGAAAATTTCCCGGGGCTGTGTGAGAAATCAACATGTACTGACCTTGTTGGAAGCTGGGTGAATGAAGCAAAGAAACTGAAAGTGGAAATGAAAAAAGAACGCGTGAATGAAATCACACAGGATAAGAGAATCATTGCTGAAAGCGGCGAGTACAAAGGAAAGATTATCGTTCTTGCAACCGGAAGCTCCCCGTCCACAGGGGACATTAAAGGCGAAGATAAATTCAGCAAGAATGAACGCGGCGTATATTATTATGTCAGGGATCCCCAGAATTTCGTGGGAAAACGCGTTCTCGTCGTCGGTGGCGGCAATTCCGCGGTTGATGCCGCGCTTTCCCTTGCAGATACTGCCGACCTCATAACCATAGCGCACAGGAAGGATGAGTTGAGGGTGGTACCGCAGAAGATTGAGCGTCTGAAGGCGATAGATAAAATCAAGGTGCTGTATAATACTGAAGTCCTCGAAATAGCCGGAACTGAAAAGGTCGAGAAAGCCATCATGAAGGACTTAAAGGAGGATGAAACCATCCAGCAGGTGGTGGATTCGGTTGTGCTGGCTGTCGGTTTGACGCCCAACACCGAGATTTTCAAGAAGCTCGGGCTTGAAATGGATGAGAAAGGATACCTCAAGACCGATAAAACCCAGAAGACCAATATCGACGGGATTTATGCGGTTGGCGACATAGCCTCTGACCTCCAACTGGTTGTGGTTGCGGTGGCGCATGGGGCTACGGTGGCGCATAATGCATATATCGAACTGCGAAAACCTTATTGGCGTTAATGGTTAAATGCTTACTAGGGGAATAATATGGCAAAAGTGGCAATAATATACGATTCTGCAACTCATAATACCGAGATGATGGCAAAAGCGATAGCAGAAGGAATAAAGTCGGAAAAAGTGGATGTAAAAATCTCTCATGTCCATGAGGCAAGGATAGAGGATATTAAGGGGATTGACGGGCTTGTCCTGGGTTCAGGAACGTACCACCATGAAATCATGCCCAGTCTTGAGGTTTTTATTGAAAAAGTAAAGGATGCGGGCATGAAGGGTAAAGTGGGAGCAGCATTTTGCTCATATGGCTGGTCTCCTGAAGTTGTTGATCTTATCACGAACAGGCTGAAAGGCTTTGGGATGGAGACGATGGAAGGTCTTCTTATTCACGAAAAGCCGGATGAAGCCGGATTGGAAAAGTGCAGGGAGTTTGGCAAAAGTATCGCACAGAAAGTAAAGAGTGGTTAAAGTGGATAATATTGAAGGCCAGATTTACGAATGGGCAAAGGACTACGCAGAGAAGAACGGGTTGAAATTGAATTCTGATTATGATATTGTCGTTCAGGCAATAAAAGGTCTTGCCCAGAATAAAAGAGAATACGGAGTACAGTATTGCGGCTGCCGTCAGGTTACAGGTAACCCTGAAAAAGACAGGGATTTAATTTGTCCCTGTATCCACAGGACTCTTGATATCCAGAAAAGAGGTTCGTGTAAATGCGGGCTTTTTGTTAAATGATTGGGATGATGCGAGCGATAAGGTAAGGAGGAAAATAGCGACTTTTGATAAGGATTTTTTGGGGAGGAGTGAGGTGGAGGTTGTGGGTGGGTGAGGTTTGGGCTATTTGAGAGAAAGGGCCTGAGTTATTGGATATTGAGATGAGGTACTTTTTGAGAGCAATAAGGTGAAACAGGAATTGCTGACTGACTTATGCGCATACCGAAAATATATATCCACATAAGCAATAAAAGATAGAAAAATGTACGGATACACAGGACATTTCAAAGCTTTTGCCGAAAGGGAGTTGCGGGATTATTTAGAAGAGAATAATCAAAAGATACAATCTCGCATTGGACAGGAATCAGAGAATTATATTCTGAACGTAAATGAATTAGAGTACATAAATTACCTCAACAGTGAGTTTACTATCGACACACTAAAAATTGACTTTGGGAGTGCATCTGTTACTAGTTGTGAAAAACAAATACCTTCTAAGCAATTTCCTACACACTTTTATGTCCGTCAAGGAGAGAGTTATCCTAAACAGGTGGTTGTATATCATTTGCCCTATGCTGGTAATTCTGACTTACTTCGATACACCCCGACCACTCGTCTTCTTTGGACGACTGAAATATTTATAGAAGATCAGTCCGTGTGCTTTGAAATAATAAACTTTAGTGGACACGCTGAGGATATTAAAAGAGATGCTCAGCAAATTATTAATGATCTAAAGACCCAACTAGGACACCTTACCCATGAGATTGATGGCTACAATGCTCGATTACCGAATAACATCGAACAAAATTTTAAAAAACGAAAGCAGCAGTTTCTCGATAATAATAATTTACTTGGTTCGCTTGGTGTGCCAATAAAAAAGCGTGAAGGTTTACCACAAACCTATGCCATTCCAACCCCCCAAATCCGAAAGAGTATAAATGCTAAACCTAACGTTTTAGCCAGAGGGTACAAGCCAGAACCCACATTGAACCAATCAGTTTACCATGATATTTTACAAACTATATACGATGTCGGAAAAGTTTTTGAACGATATCCCTCAACATATAGTGGTAAAGGGGAGGAAGATCTTCGAAATCATCTATTACTCTATCTTGAACCTCGCTTTGAAGGCTCTACAACAGGAGAAACTTTCAACAAAGTAGGAAAGACCGACATTCTCATTCGATATGAGAATTCAAATGTGTTTATAGCCGAGTGCAAGTTCTGGCAAGGTTCAAAAAATTATTTGGCTACAATCACTCAGTTGCTAGGATATTTGACTTGGCGTGACTCAAAAGCAGCGGTTGTGGTTTTTGTTAGCAACAAAGACTTTTCATCTGTTCTTAAAGCCGTTGAGGAAGCTACCTCAACTCATCCTAACTACTTGGGATATGTAAATAAAGAAGATGAATCTTGGTTCAACTATCGTTTCCATATCAACGACGATTCGAATCGCGAGGTCAAGGTTGCAGTTTTGCTTTTTCACATTCCTTCATTATGATGCGGACTAAGATACTTTTAATTACAGACCATCCATTCGCCCAACTGCATATCAGCAAAATCTCACACACTAATTCCGCCAAATAGTAGGTTTCATACAAACCGCAGACCTGACCATACACATATGCGTGCTCCGCCTGCGGGTAAGCTTTCAGAGCAGTCCGCCGCTCCTGCCGGCGCCACATTTTAATTGTCATTATCACATAAATTATTACTGCTCACCCTTATATCGGATTTGTACTGCTGATAAAACATCCGTGCGTATCCGCGCAATCCGTGTGCCTTTTGTCTGGATGAATACTATTTCGTAAACCAAAACAATCAGGTTCGCACATCCTCCATCTCCTGCTGTCACACCTGCGGGATTGAGGAGGAGGCAGGCGGCGCGGTATTTTGATGGATATTGGTTGCATGGGGATAACAGGCGCCACAATTTTTATCGTAAAAATAACATAAATAGAATCTCTGAGCCTCCGTGCCTCTGCGGCTACCATCTCGATATGCCATCCCTGGCAGAAATCGCGGCCAGAATCGAAAACAAACGGAAATTGGAGGATATCTTTATTTAAAATCAGGTTAATCAATATAATATCATGGCAGAATCAATACCCGCCATTTACGAGGATGGCATCTTCAAACCTCTTCAAAAAGTCGATATTCCGGATCACAAACATGTACATCTCATACTTATCCCGGACGAGGAAGCTACTCTCATAAACGCCCAGAAAAAAGAATTAACAAAGATAATTGGCATTGGAAGCAGTGGAAAAACCGATATAGCGCGAAAACATGATAGATATCTTTATTGAAGTGATACTTTTTGCCAATCTTTGTTGATACTAGCGCATGGTATGCTCTTCTTGATAAAACGGATTCTGATCACGTTTCTGCTGTACAGTTCAAAGAGTCATTGAATCATTCGATAGTGACCACGAATTACGTTGCAGATGAGATAATTACACTGACTAAAGCTCGTTTGGGTTATATGAATGCCATTGAGATTGGCAAAAAACTTTGGAATGAAACAATAGCTACTCTTATTCGTGTAACACCACCTGATGAGAAGAAAGCATGGGATATTTTTGTGAAATATCGCGATAAAGGTTTCAGTTTTACCGATTGCACAAGTTTTGCGGTTATGGAACGATTTGGAATCATCGAAGCTTTTGCTTTTGATGAACACTTCGATCAATATGAAAATATAATACGATTGCCGAAGTATTAAACGGATGAACTATACTAAAAATCCATGTGAGGTATAATATGTCTGAAGCTGCCGCCGCAGAATCTCCAAAGGTAATGGAAAAAGTATTCAACATACTGAAAAGAGAGCTTAGCGCAGAAGAGTATCTAATCTATCTTCAGGCGATAACTCCCAGAATAGGAGACGCAACAGCGCAACTCAGGGACATTACTAAAAAAATGAGTCTCGAAGATGTGCTTCGCAGGGCAAGAAGGATTGAAAAAACAATTAAAGCATAGAAGTGGGTTCGATATCAGAATATCTCTTATGCTTCAAATAAACGCCGACTATCCATAAAATACGCCCCCTTCCAGCAGCAAGCAATCCGCCGCTCCTGCCGGCGCCAAAAATTTAATACCTATAATTTTATAATATTTTTCACAGATATCAAGAAACCCTGCATAACACTCAAAAAGCCTCAAGATTAAAGTTATTAAACACCACTACTAATATTATAGTGTCTGAACAAGGGGTTAAAAATGATTGAGAAAATCAAAAAAAGAGACGGAAGAATTGTAGATTTTGACAGCACCAAGATAGCTAACGCTGTCTTTAAGGCTTTTATCGCCACAAAAAGCAAAGATGGTAAAAGGGCAGAGGATATAGCAAAGCAAGTTGTTGAACTTCTTGAAAAAAAAATAACTGGAATCCCGGGTGTTGAGGATGTCCAGGACGCGGTCGAAGAGGTTTTGATTAAAAACGGCTATACCGGCGTTGCCAAGGCTTACATCCTGTACAGGGAAAAGCGCTCACAGATACGGAAAGCCAAGGAATTTCTAGGAGTAAAGGATGAACTGAAGTTAAGCGTTAATGCCGTGAGGGTTCTCAAGAGGCGCTACCTGTTAAAAGACGAGGACGGGAACGTAATTGAAACCCCGCTCCAGCTTTTCGGGCGCATCGCAAAAGCCGTGGCGCTTGACCCGGAATCCGAGGATGAATTCCTCAACATGCTGGTAAACCTTGAATTCCTGCCCAATACCCCGACGCTCATGAACGCAGGTACAGACCTGGGACAGCTTTCGGCCTGCTTTGTTATTCCTGTTGAGGATTCGCTTGTGAGCATTTTTGACGCTGTAAAAAGCATGGCGCTTATCCAGCAATCTGGCGGGGGTACAGGTTTTTCATTTTCTCGCCTTCGGCCTTCGGGAGATATTGTAAAATCTACAAAAGGGGTTGCATCAGGACCGGTTTCTTTCATGCGGGTGTTCGACACAACCACGGATATCATAAAACAGGGAGGAAAGCGGCGCGGCGCCAATATGGGGATACTAAGGGCTGACCACCCTGATATCATTGAATTCATCACTGCAAAAACAAAGGAAGGACAACTCTCGAATTTCAATATCTCGGTAGCGGTGGATGATAAATTCATGAAAGCCGTCAGGGAAGATGGCGAATACGGATTAATAAACCCGCGGAACAGGGAAATGGTAAAGAAGGTGATGGCCAGGGATATCTGGAATCTCATAATAACGATGGCGTGGAGGACAGGCGACCCCGGGGTTGTGTTCATAGATGAGATTAACAGGCAAAACCCAACGCCAAATATCGGGGAAATGGAAAGCACAAATCCTTGCGGAGAACAGCCTTTGTTGCCCTACGAATCCTGCAACCTGGGTTCGATAAACCTTGCGAAAATGGTTAAGGATGGCAGAATCGACTGGGGAAACCTTGAAAAAATCATAAACAATGCAGTCAGGTTCCTTGACAATGTAATAGATATAAACAAATACCCTCTTCCCCAGATTGAGGAAATTACAAAAGCAAACAGGAAAATCGGTCTTGGGATAATGGGTTTTGCAGATATGCTCGTTCAGCTCGGTATCCCGTATGATTCTGAAGATGCCCTCAAAACAGGCGAAGAGATAATGAAATTTATCCGGGAAAAATCCCATACAGCTTCAGAAAGACTTGCGGTTGAGCGGGGCGCTTTCCCGAATTTCCCGGGAAGCATATATAAGAAACCGATACGCAATTCCACCGTGACAACTGTCGCCCCAACGGGTACTATCAGCATTATCGCAGGCTGTTCAAGCGGTATCGAGCCCATGTTTGCTGTTTCTTTCGTGCGCAATGTCATGGAAGGGACCAAACTCCTTGAAATAAACCCGTACTTTGAGGCGGTGGCGAAAGAGCGTGGTTTTTACAGCGAGGATCTGATGATGAAAATCGCAAAGCAGGGAACGCTTGCGGGCATTGATGAAGTACCGGTTGATGTGAAGCACGTGTTTGTGACTGCTTTTGATATAGCGCCAGAGTGGCATGTCAGGATGCAGGCGGCTTTCCAGAAATATACGGATAATGCGGTGTCAAAGACCATCAATTTCCCGAATGATGTGGATATCAAGGAAGTCGAAAAAGCATATATGCTGGCATACGAGCTGAAATGCAAGGGAATTACGGTTTACAGGTACGGGAGCAAGCCCCAGCAGGTGCTATATCTTGGTGACAGGGTTGACCAATTTGTATCAGCTGATGATGAATATGCAGGCGGATGCCCTGCGCCTGTGTGCCCGGTGTAGGTTCAAAGCTCATAAAGCGCAGCATTATCCATTTGTATCCTTGCCATCTCAACTGCAATTTTTGTATAATCCTTCCTGCTCATTTTTCCGCATGTAAGCCAGCCGATAATGCCTTCCTCATATCCGATTTCGGGCTTATTTGAAACTGGCATGAATGCCTCCGAAATCGTTATCCCCTCTTCGATAACACTTCTGGTGCATTTGGGCGGGTACTCAAAAGCAGGCCCGAGACCCAGGAAAACCCGCTCTCCATCGAACACGGCACAGCAGCAAAAATTCATATATCCGCTTCGTGTTTGCGGCACAGGAGCTATCCCGTCTTCAATCCCAACCGAATATTCGCAATCACCAAAAACCGATTTTGCCCTGAATACCGCGCCCTCGATTATCTCCTCAAGAGAAAGAGGCTGCTCCCTGACGCCTGACATGCAAGCAATCCCCTTTACCTGATAGGATGGAAATACCTCGCAAACCGCGTTTACCTTATTCTTGTTCAGGGAAGCCACATGAATACATTTTTTAACCATAATACTCTTAATCTTTATTCGAATCTTTATAGAATTTCTTGAAATACTTCCACCCGGTTTTGCAAAGATGCTTCCTTCCCTCCGGGTCTTCTCTTACCCAGTCCATGATATAGAAAAATTGCGCTTTATATTCATCCACAGTCTCTTCGACGATGGCGGGCGGATTCGGGATGCCAAGCGTGCGGAGATATTCGATGAACATCGATTCCCCTTTCTGCTGGGCAATACCGTCAATTTTCATAACTGTGAATTTATAGCCCTCGTTTTTCAGCCATTCAATTGTTTTATCGTGGATACAGCCCGAGCATATCTCGATATCCTCGTCATGATTGACTTTTAGTTTAAGGAAACCTTTCTCCACTATGTTTTGCGCCCCAGAATTATAGGTCTTCTTCTTGAACATTTCTTTTCCAAAATATTCAATAGGGACGATATCATAATGCAATTCCCCGGTCTCTTTTCTTACTACTATGATACCCACACCCCCGATTGGCGTACCCCATCCCTGGTCATCTATCTGGATTGTCATTCCTATTTCCTTGTACTTTTGCCAATGTTTGATTCTATCTATATTTATTTTGCCGGTATAAAAAATATCCTTATAAAGTGGGCAATTTTCGCATATCAGTTTTTATTAAATTTAAATAAACATTAAATAGGATAAGCAATATTAATTGGCTCATTATATTTAATGGTATTGAGATATGGGATTTGAGACGATTTTCAGGAAAAAGAAACCCATTTCCGAAAGTGAAACTGCGGGTGGTCATATTAATGATATTGTTGGCACGGATGCGAGCGTATTGGCCAATAAGGGCAATGAGCTGGTCGAGAGCGGCATGTACGCAGAGGCTATTAAGTATTATGATAAAGTCCTCGGGATAAACCCAAAATTAACCGAAGTCTGGAATAATAAAGGGCTTGCGCTTGCAAGAACAGGGAGATATGCAGAAGCCTTACAATGTTATGATAAAGCCATTGAACTCAAACCTGATGACGTAGAAGTGATGTATAATAAAGGCATTTCGCTTTCCCAGCTCGGGCGGCTGCCTGAGGCTATTGCTTGTTATGATAAATTGCTTGAAAAAAATCCCACTGACTCTGCCGCATGGTGCAGCAAGGGCGATGCGTATTATGAGAGCGGCAATTTTGAAGAGGCGCTTCGTGCGTATGACAAATCAATCGAAATCAATCCCGGGGACGAGACGGTCTGGAATAACAGGGGATTGGCTCTCGTAAAACTTAACCGGTTCGCCCAGGCTATAGAATCCTATGATAAAGCTCTTGAAATAAACCCGAAAGTTGAGAAGATATGGAGCAATAAAGGGCTCGCTCTTGCAAAAATGAAGCAGAGCGATGAAACAATCGATTTACAGAAGATTGCCTCATCCATACCGAAAGAGGAGGGGGCGGCTCCTGCAATCGAACCGCCGGTTATTGAGCAGCAGGTCATTACACCTCCGAAGCCTGAACCGGTGCAAGAGGCAGTAGTTGAAAAGCCCGCACCTCCTGAAAGTACCAATGAACAGGAATTTATAGAACCGCAAGTCGTTGAACAGCCGGTTATTGAATCTCCAAAACCTGCGCCAGTTGCGAAAGTACCTGAACCTGCTCCTGCGGAGAGCAATAAAGAACAGGAATTCATAGAACCGCAGGTCGTTGAACAGCAGGTCATTACACCTCCGCAACCTGAGCCGGTTGCCATTAGGCCTGAACCTGTTCCTGTTGAGAGTACGAAAGAGCTGGAATCGCAAGAGACGATTACTAAGCCCCAACAGCCTGAACCGGAGCCAGCTGCCATAATTCCTGAACCTACTCCTGTCGAGAGTTTCAAGGAACAGGAAATCGAACATCATCCTGTTGAACAAGCTGTCACTAAGCCTCCGCAACCTGAACCGGAAAAAATCAAACCCGAACCTGTTGAGAGCATCGATGATCAGGCATTTATCGAGCCGCCCCCTGAAAGAACAGTTATTAAGATAGAAAAACCGGCGCCGAAAGCTCAACCGAAAAAGCCAGCGCCGGTTCATGAAATAGCCAAAAAAGCTTTAGATCACCTTGTCACCGGAAATGCGCTGTATTCCATGAAAAAATATGAAGATGCAATCGATTCGTTCAATAAATCGCTTCTGGTAGATCCTGAAAATACCATCGCCTGGAACAATAAAGGTCTTGCTCTTGCGAAATCAGGAAAAATCGAGGAGGCAATAATCTGCTATGATAAAGCGCTCAAGATCGACCCGGGAGATTATGTATTTTTAAATAATAAAGGCAATGCGCTTTATAAAAAAGGGGATATCAGAGAGGCTCTTAAAAGTTATCAAAGGGCATTTGAATTAAATCCTGAAAGCTCTGCCGCGATCAAAGGCATGGAAATGTGTTTCAGTTCCTTAAAGACATCAGGCAATGTAAAGAAGAAACCACATAAACCTAAAACCTTGTTTTAGTACCCTTGTTTTATCTCATCATCATCATGATGTGTTTTTAGTAAACTATATCAAGGTTGAAAAATAATTGTATATTTAAAAATGGGAAAAAATGGCGAATGGAAAAAGAATATCTTTAGCGGAACCTGTCACTAAACCTGCCCAGAGTAATGAACCCCTGACGGTTTCAATCGTGGATGGTGGTCGCGAAAAACAAAACCGGACCACCGGCATATCTATTCTTGACCGTACTCTCGGAGGTGGCTTGCCATCCGGTTCTGTTGCATATATACACGCTGATGCCACTTCCATGGCTGAAGTTTTCTTATTCCAATTCACGCAGGCCCGCAAAAGTTATTATTTCTCAAATGAAAGGCGCCCGGTATATGTCATGCATGATATCCGGAATTTTGGTTTCAAAACTGATGACATTACATTTGTGGATATATACAGTGAGTATTATATCTCGTCCCATGGAGATATGGTTGATAATATTGGCAATGAATTCGTCGATGCCAAGATAGTGGAATTCACAGAATATAACCTGAAAAAAATACTGGCTGAAGAAGAACGGGATATAAACATAATTTTTGACTCGTTTTCTTTTTACCTGAACCTGAACGTTAATCCCGGATTAATCAAAAGGCTCATCAATTTGATATACGAGGCAACAAAAAGCGTTAATTGTTTAACTTTCTTATACGGGCTTAAAGATACACACGAAAAGCACCTTGAAAACGAAATATTAAAATCCTGTG
>JBGPUU010000004.1:0-49090 GCA_041491305.1 Candidatus Methanoperedens sp. | reverse complement strand
CTCGTGCAGCAGTACCCGTGCAGGGCTCTTCGGGGCATAAAAGGCGGAATACATAAGGCAGGGGAGTTACATAAAAAAGCAGTGGAAATGGCTTTATAGTTAAAAACTAAATGTTTTAACTTATCTTTGCGGCCTTTGCGCCCTCTGCGGTGAATAAAATCAAACACCGCAAAGCACGCCAAGAGCACAAAGTGTTCCTAAAATAAGTATTGAAAATTAGGTTATCAACTATAGAGGAGTGAGAATGGATGAAAGATTCAATCTATGAAAAGGCGCTTCGGTTTCATGAGTCACATCATGGGAAAATAACCCTGAAAAGCAAAGTCAGTATTAAAACAAAAGAAGATATGAGCCTTGCATATACACCCGGGGTTGCAGAGCCGTGTCTTCGGATTCATAAAAACAGCGAGGATGTTTACCGCTATACCGGAAAAGCAAACTTTGTGGCTGTGGTTAGTGACGGCTCATCCGTGCTCGGATTGGGCGACCTCGGGGCTTTGGCTGCCATGCCTGTAATGGAAGGAAAAGCCATGCTTTTCAAGGTCTTTGCAGGTGTGGATGCGTTTCCAATATGTCTTGATACAAAGGATACGGATGAGATAATCAATATCGTAAGGAATATTGCGCCTGTTTTCGGAGGTATCAATCTTGAAGATATTGGCGCGCCGAGGTGTTTTGAAATAGAGACTCGCTTGAAAAAATTGCTCGATATCCCCGTATTTCATGACGACCAGCACGGTGCGGCGCTGGTAATGCTTGCGGGCTTAATTAACGCGCTAGTTGTAGTGGGAAAGAAGTTCGGCGAGATAAAAGTGGTTATAAGCGGGGCAGGAGCGGCAGGCACGGCAAGCGCAAAGCTCCTTAAAAACGAGGGGGTAAAGGAAATCCTTGTATGCGATTCCACAGGTATAATTTACGAAGGAAGAGCCGGATTGAACCCTGCAAAAGAAGAGCTTGCGAAACTTACCAATAAAAACCGAGTATCCGGGTCTCTTGCCGATGCGATGAAAGGGGCTGATGTCTTTATCGGTCTGTCAGTAGCCGGTATAGTTTCCGAAGATATGGTGAGTTCGATGGCAGGTGACGCGATTGTTTTTCCGCTTGCAAACCCGGTACCTGAAATCATGCCCCAAAAAGCAAAAAATGCCGGGGCGCGCATTGTCGGGACAGGGCGCTCGGACTGCATAAACCAGATAAACAACGCACTTGGTTTTCCGGGCGTATTCAGGGGCGCACTGGACGTAAGGGCGAAGGATATCAATGAGGAAATGAAACTGGCTGCGGCAAATTCACTGGCTTCGCTTGTGCCCGAGCCTTCTCGGGATATGATTATACCTAATATTTTCGACCCGGAGGTTGCCCCGACCGTTGCCTCTGCCGTTGCGAAGGCTGCTATGGATAGCGGCGCTGCAAGGCTGCGCGTTGACCCTCGGGAGGTTGCAGAACATACAAGGGAGCTTGTAAAATCGCAATGAAGCTTACTAACCTTCTGATACTTCTATGCACATCGTTTACCTTATACGCATGGAACACACCGGACAATCTTGCCTTCAGCGGATATGCGCTTTTTAATGGAAGATATTATACTCTCCTGACAGGGCTTTTTGTCCACGCCACCCCTATTCATCTTGCAGGCAACATGCTTTTCCTGTATATATTCGGCAATATACTCGAGAATGAGGTCGGGGCTTTACGTGTTGCATCAGTTTTCTTTACATCGGGCGTGTTATCATTCATCCTCAGCATCCCCTTCTATCCGGACGCGAATATGGTGGGCGCTTCGGCCGCTATATTTGCAGTCATGGCTGCTGTTTTACTGGTTCGCCGCCCCGGATTTTCCATTCAATTCCTTTCGCCGGCAGGACCATTGGCTTTATTGTATTTCATTTTCAATATAGCAGATATCGGTTCCGGGGGAAATGTTGCCTACATTTCACATGTTATCGGATTTGTTATAGGGCTTTTTTTCGGGGCACGGTGGAACAAGGAGTGGAAGAAAAGCCTGTTGTTCACGCTTTTATTACTTGCATTGTATATAGTATTGTATAATTATTTAAAAATATGGATTTAAACTGGAAAGAAAACCATAAACTTATAGGCAATTGTTAAAATAAAGATAGCAACAAGGAAAACTCATGAAAATTTCAGTAATCGGGACAGGATACGTCGGAAGTGTGAGCGCAGCATGTTTCGCAGAACTCGGGCACGACGTGATATGTGTTGATATAGATAAGTCAAAAATTGACCAGATAAATGCAGGTATTCCGCCGATTTACGAAGAAAGGCTCCCGGAACTACTGAAAAAGCATGCAGGTAAGAGGCTCAGCGCCACTTCTGACTATGATTTTGCGATAATGAATTCTGAGGTATCATTTATTTGTGTGGGAACGCCTTCCGACTCCGAAGGCAACATTGACCTTCGCATCGTCAGGGCAGCAAGCGCAAGTATTGGCGACTCCCTGAAAAAAAAGAAAAATTACCATGTTATCGTTGTAAAAAGCACTGTTGTACCTGAAACGACAGAGAAAGTAGTGCTGCCTGTAATAGAGAAACATTCAGGAAAACATCAGGGGGAGTTCGGTATTGCCATGAACCCCGAGTTCCTGCGCGAAGGCAAGGCTGTTCATGATTTCATGCATCCCGACAAAATCGTGGTAGGGTCGATGGATAAGAAGGCAGGTGATATCGTAGCCTCTCTCTATAACGGTCTTAAATGCGAGATAACAAGAACAAACCCGCGCACTGCCGAGATGATAAAATATGTTAACAATTCTTTCCTTGCGACAAAGATTTCGTTTGCTAACGAGGTCGGGAACATCTGTAAGAAACTGGATATAGACACCTACGAAGTAATGTCTGCCGTGGGCAAGGATTTCAGGATTGGGCCGCACTTCCTTAATGCAGGAGCCGGGTTTGGAGGCTCATGTTTCCCCAAAGACGTGAAAGCCCTGATAGGCAAGGCTAAGGAGATTGGCTATGAACCTCAATTGCTAAAATCAGTAATTGCGGTTAATGAGGGACAGCCGGGAAGGATGGTGATGTTACTAAAAAACAAGCTTGGGAGCCTGGAAGGGAAAAATATAGCAGTCATCGGGCTTGCGTTCAAGAATGACACCGATGATATCAGGGAATCAAGGTCAATAACGGTAATTAAAGAATTATTGGATGAAGGAGCCAGGGTGTCTGCTTACGACCCGATGGCAAACGAGAACATGAAAAAGCTATTCAGCGGCATTGGATATTACAGTTCGGCAGCGGATGCATTACGTGGTGCTGAAGCCTGTCTTATAATGACCGAATGGGATGAATTCAAAACGCTTAATAAGGAATTTGATGTTATGGAAAACAGGCTTGTAATAGACGGACGTCACATATTGGTTAATCCGGGGAAAGATATTGAATATGTGGGTCTTTGCTGGTAATCGGGAGAATAAAGATCATGAAAAATAAAATCAAGGTAGTCATCCCGGCAGCCGGAGCAGGCAAACGCCTTTTTCCGCATACATTCACAAAACCCAAGCCTATGGTTTACATAGCAGGCAAGCCCATAATCGGCCATATACTCGATAGAATCATAGATGTCGAGCCTGAAGAGATAATAATGGTAGTGGGGTACAAAAAAGAGCAGATAATATCGTATGTGGATAAGAATTATTCGGGCATTTTCAATATCAGGTACGTTGACCAGGAAGAACAGCTCGGCCTTGGTCATTCGATTTATGTCGCCAGGGATGAAATCGGCGATTCTAATATAATGATTGCACTCGGGGATATGATTTTCAAGGCAGGCTATTCAGAGTTTTACAAACACTATCTTACCAACGGCGATTGCGCAGCATCGATTGGCGTGCGCGAGGTAGATGACCCGAAGAAATACGGTATTGTAGAACTTGATGGAAAATATATTAAAAGGCTGGAAGAAAAACCCGCACATCCGAGCTCAAACCTGGGTATAGCAGGCGTTTATTTCATAAAGGAAACCTCTGTTCTTTTGTCGATAATTGAAGAGATGATTAATAAAAATACCAGGACGCGTGGGGAATACCAGCTTACGGATGCGTTGCAGGAGATGGTGAACAGGGGTTACCGTCTTAAAACCTTCCCGGTATCAAGCTGGTATGACTGCGGGCATCCTGAATCCTTGCTTGAGACAAACCGGGTACTGCTGGATGAGAAGGAGGATATTGACCATGTGCATCAGATAAAAGATTCTGTGATTATACAGCCAGTTGCCATAGGTGATAATGTTACGATTATTAATTCAGTAGTGGGTCCGCATGCCTCAATTGCAAGTGATTCTTATATTGAGAACAGTATAATCTCCGACAGCGTAATAGGCTCACGCTCGCATATTTCAAAAGTCAACCTGCAGAGGTCAATCGTTGGGGATGATGCCAGTGTTCATGGGAAACATAATTCCCTTAATATAGGGGATTCGTCATCTATAGAGTTCTGAGGTTAAATGAAGTTTTTTCAAACGACAGGTATGCGAAGCATACCTGAACACCACGTAAACTGGGGGATCGGTTTACGTGGACACCGGCTAAAGCGAGGTGTCGCTTTATGAAAGCATTAGTAACAGGCGGCGCAGGATTTCTCGGATCGCATCTATGTGACCTGCTGCTTGAGAAGGGATTTGAAGTTATATGTGTGGATAATCTCATCACAGGGAACGCACAGAATATAGCTCATATAAAAACTGACAGGTTTTCGTATATCAGGCACGATGTTACCAAGCCACTTTATTTAGATGAGAAAATTAATTTCCTGTTTCATCTTGCCAGTCCTGCAAGCCCGATAGATTATCTGGAACTGCCAATCCAGACATTAAAGGTCGGGGCGCTTGGGACTCACAATATGCTTGGTCTTGCTAAAGAAAAAAATGCTCGTTTTTTGTTAGCATCCACTTCTGAAGTTTACGGTGACCCGCTTGTGAATCCCCAGACCGAAGAATACTGGGGAAACGTGAACCCGATAGGGCCCCGGGGTGTTTATGATGAGGCAAAACGATACGCTGAAGCCATTACAATGGCGTATCACAGGTATCATAAATTAGATACGAGGATAGTGAGAATATTCAATACTTATGGTCCAAGGATGCGTCTCAACGACGGCAGGGTTGTGCCAAACTTCATAGGACAGGCATTGGGCGGTGATGATATCACTGTATATGGGGATGGTTCCCAGACCCGAAGTTTCTGCTATGTGAGTGATGAAATTGAAGGGATTTACCGCCTGATGATGTCGGATTATGCATTACCCGTGAATATAGGGAACCCGGAAGAGCATACTATACTTGAGTTCGCCAAAATCATAATCGGGATAACGGGAAGCAGCTCAAAAATTAGCTTTAAAGACCTGCCTGTCGACGACCCGAAGCAGAGAAGACCTGATATCACAAAGGCGCGAAAGCTGCTTGACTGGGAACCAAAAGTTTCACTTGAACAGGGATTAAATGAAACGATAGGATACTTCAGGGAGATTTTTGGGAAATAAGAAAAATATGGATTGCTCTACAGTTATTTTAATATCGATTTAAGATATTTCCAGATAATCCGTGAATTCATCTTGGATTCTCCGCCTGCCCGCGTCTGGAATACATATTCGACATCTGCAATTTTTATATTTTTTGGTGATACCTTGAGAAGATCGAAAAGAACCTTGTAGCCTTCAAGTTCGAAAGAACCCTTTTTTTGTTTTATGATGTCGCGGAAAAATGCAGTATCCCCTCCAAAAAAGCCGCTCAATATATCCCTGCAGCCACGCAATCCCCGGACAAAAAGCATGGCTTCTCCCAGCCATGTGGCAATTAAAGACATCATCCGCCTGTGATAGGTCCATCCGGGCACTTCGCTCCTGATTCCTACTACAAGATGCTCACCCGCCCTCAGTAATTCAACTATATCCCTGATCTTCCGGGGGGGGTGCTGGCAATCCCCATCAATGACCACAAAGTAAGGGGTGGCGGCAAGGCTGATTCCATCAAGCACACTTGCAGTAAGACCATGGATTTTTTCAGCAGACCTGTCCAGGAACCGAACACCACTGAAACTGCCAACTATGTCCCTGGTCCCGTCCTGCGAACCGTCATCGCACACGATAATCCTGATATTTCGGTATTCATTTATCAGGTAATTCAGCAGTTTCCCTATTGTGGCGGATTCGTTCAGTGTGGGGATGATTATTGTGGTGTCTGAAAAGTCTTTATACATTTTTAACCTCTTTTACACTGTTTTTTTGTGCCACTGTGAAAATAGTAAAACGTTTCATTCCGAACTGTTCTATTATATTAAAACCTCTTGAACTGAATGTGGTTTTGATTTCCCCGGGCGAGAAGCTGTGCACATGACCGCATTTGTTCTGGTAGTATTTGTCGCCGAAGATATAACCCTGTATCAGGCACTGAACGAAGAATAACGGCCTCCAGAAGCTGATTGCAGTGTCATAAGGAACGGTTACTATCAGGAGGCCGTCAGGTTTCAGGATACGAAATATCTCATTTATAAGATTGTTATAATCTCTGATATGTTCCAGCACTTCGGATATCACGACAATGTCGATTGAATTCTCATCGAAACCCGTAGAATCGATATTCGATACCCTGTAATCTTTCAGGTTTCCTTTCGACATAGCATATTCCAGCATGTTTTTATTCAAATCTACGCCAGTTACGGGCAGATGCCCTGCATTCCATTCACAGCTGCCTGAGCCAAGGTCAACGATGTGTTTCCCTTGCGAATAGTATTTTCTTACGGTTTCATCCACTAATTCGTACCTCCTTGTATGAAACCATGACCTGACCGGGTTTATCGAAGTGGCCTGCCTGTTATAAAAATCATACCTGATGTCTTCGTATCTGACGTTTGTCTTATCCACCTCGTAGAATACGGAAAGCTGGTTGACTGCAAAATTCAACATCACAACGATTAAAGTTGCGGCCATGACGGAGAACAGGTACCACAGGCCTAAAACTTCGGTCAGGACAAAGGCTATCGAGACATTTAAAATAATTATAAACACGCTCAGTACCAGGAACTTTGCAAACCTTTGCCGAATATCTCCTAAAACATTAAACGTAATAGAGCGATGATACGTAAAATTGAACAATACGTTCACTGTCGAGCCAATAAGATTTGAAATTACATAATACTGGGAAAAATATTCAGTAAGACTATATGTAATTGCCCAGTTAATTACTGCGCCGATAAACCCACCAAAAGCGAAGGTTATTATTTTTTTTGGAATGGTGGTTTTTAGTGTCATCCTGTTCGGGATAATATATCAATATCAGATAATAAACGTTTATATTTGGGAAAATGAATTAGTTTAAATTATGAAACTTGAAAACCGGACAATTTATTTTGACATACTGGCCCTGGCCATGGCGGTATTTTATTTCGTTTTCCTGCAGAATGTTTCAAACGCCCGCGGGGTTCTGGGGTGGGATGAGGCTGCAAGGTCAATGGGCGGGATTACGCTTGTTAAAGTTCTCACAGCTAATATGTCTTTTAATGATGTGATTTCGGTCCTGGGTGTCAACCATTATTATGTCTACCAGGGAACTTTTTTATATGGGCCTCTGCATGCATTGAGCGGCGCACTCGCCTATATGCTTCTGGGATTTTCTGTCCACACTGCAAGGCTTCCTGTTGCACTGTTCGGTGCCCTGGCCGTTTTGGTCACTTATTTTATTGCCCGCACGATGTATACAGACACAAAGATTGCCGTATTTGCAGCCCTTTTTATAGTAGGTTCCCCGATTTATTTTGATTTCAGCACGATGAATTTTTCGGAAATACCGATAGTATTCTCGATTTCAGCTGGAACGTATTTGCTGTTCAAAGTGAAAAAATTGTATAATAATGGTGAAATCGTCGATAAAAACAAAAAATCTTATTTTTTCCTGCTCAGCATCATATCAGGCATCATGTTCAGTTTTGCCAGTATGACAAAACCATCAGCAGCGGTTATGGGTCTGCCAATATTAATATACATTCTCCTCAGCGCAGTTAATAAAGAGCCCTTGAAAAAAATTCGTCGTAAAAAACCTGAAAAACAACAAAATCATACAATTTCTAAAAACAAGATTATTATTTTATCGATTCCTTTACTAATAATGGTTTTATCTGTGATTTTATACTGGTCGTACCTCAATAGCATTAATTTTTTACAGTTATACATGAACTTCTGGATGGGGGGCAGGGGATACCATCCTGAAACAGAGCCCTTTTCCCTTAATGTGCTGCTTGAATCATGGAAACCGGTTTTGCCGATGTTCCCCCTGCCGGTTGTGCTTTTGTTAGCCGCAGGCCTGTACCATTTCTCACGCAGGAAAATGAATCATGAAGAAATGTTTTTGATTTCATGGATCGCGGTATATTTCTTCTCATTAATCGCCTCAGGGGCGATAGCGCCACAGTACCCTCTTCCGGCGATTCCCGCCCTGGCAATAATCGCCTCAACTGTAATGATAAAAATAATTGACCTGTATAAACCGCTGGATTTTAAGAGCCATGATAAAAAATGGAAAAGCATCATTGCAGCTTTGTTCATATTATTCATCGTGCTGCAATCCGCAATGGTACCGGTTTATAAAAGTATCAGTTTGCAGAGCGGGAATGAAGTTAAAGGGGAAGCATACAACCCGCTTATTATCAGGACATTTCTGGATAATTACATTCCGTCGCTATATTGGGTAAATACCCGATACTATAATGGGTCAACCATTGACTTTTATGCAAGGAACGGTCTTGATGAAAAAAATATCGACAGCTACCACTCAATTGAATTGAGTATTGTAAAGGATATTCAAAACAATAACTATCAGACCGCAACCGCCATTTTCCTGTCTGAAGATTCAAATTATTTTGATTACTGGTTTACGGCAGACGATAAGAATCTTAAATACAGGTTCACTTCGTTAGATCCGCGTATGCTGCCTCAGTATATTGCACAGGACAAAGCGCCTAAGTATCTTGTAATTTCAGCGGAAAATGAAGGAAAATTAATACAGAACGTCACCAAAAAAGATAATGAACTTGGATATTCCATATATAAAATGCATGTTGGAAGCGACTCTATTCAACTGGAAAATATGAACATCGATCAAATCGTGGGTTATAAGTAGTGCTGGCATGAAAATTTGCATTGCTTCTCCGTACTTTATGCCATTTATCGGAAGTAATGAGTACGGGCTGGCGCAGACGCTGGTCGGGTACGGGCATGAGGTAACGATAATCACCTCAAAAAGCAAGGCGCCGCGCGAAAAAATGGTTACAGGCCAAAGTTCAAGCCGCCAGGATTTTGAGGTAAAATACATTCCGACCATCCTGAATATCGAGGATAATCCCGTGGTGGCTTCGATAGACACCGCAGGTTTTGATGTTGTATTATTGCAGGAGGACTATCCCTTCCTGTGCCACAGGGCATATGCATCTGCTAAAAAGAACGGAATTCCTGCAATTCTTTCTTCAGAACGTACGTACTATCCACAGAATGCTGTAAAGCGATATGTGCTGAAGATGCTTGATATGTGGTCAAACAGGAGATTGCGCGAGGGAGCGGATGCCCTGACCGCACACTGTACCGCCGCAAGGAAATTCATGATAGAAGAGTTAGGGGTGAAAAGGGAAGTTGAGGTTATACCTGTTGGAGTGGATACAGGGCTGTTTAAACCCATGCCATCCCGGCATAAGTACCTGCGTGAGGGTGATGTGAAGCTTTTGACTGTAGCGCGTCTGCATCCGTATAAAGGCCTGGAATACCTGATACGTTCGATGGAGATTATCGGGAAGAAAAATCCCGGAGCAAAACTATATATTCTCGGGAAGGGGCATGAAGAAAAGAGACTAAAGACGATGGCGAATCAATCAGGAATGAACAATGTCGAGTTCGTGGAGGAGATAATCCCGAACCATATGATGCCTGAATTGTACGCTGAATGTGATATTTATGTTCAGCCAAGCATCATAGAGCCCTATGGCATAGCGGTTCTTGAGGCTATGTCCTGCGGCAAACCTGTGGTAGGAACAAGTGTAGGGGGCATGCTTGATACTATATATAACGGAAGCACAGGATTTCTTGTCAAGCCAAAGGATGCAGGGGTGCTAGCTGAGGCTTTTCTGCGACTGCAGGATAATGCAGTCAGGAAAAAGATGGGGCAAGCGGCAAGGGGGCGGGCTGTTGGGGTTTTTGACTGGGATGTGATTGGGAGAAAATACATGGATTTGATTGAGACTGTGGTGAAGGGGTAAGAATGAATATCCTGTATGTTGCTACGGATATTGAAGTTCCGAATACAGGTGTTGGTTACAGCGGTGGCTCAGTGCATGCATACGAAGTAGCAAAAAATTTAGTTGAAATGAAAAATAACGTATATCTGGTCTGTATGAAAGGTCATCCAGAGCAAAAGAGTTTTGAAAACTATAAAGGTATAAATATTTACAGGATATACAGTGGGACTGACAAGGCAAGGTCAATTCAGAAAAATCCAGCCGCAAGGAAGATTCTGAACCTTTTTATTCCAATTATAACCAGGACTATCGCAATATCTTTTGGGGTAAGAATCGCTATGATTGCCCATAAAAATAAATGTGATTTGATATATGAGAGGTCATCATCAATGGGTGCTGGTGCATATGCCTCTTACATTACAGGAAAACCTCTTGTTCTAGAGATGAACGACCCTGTTGCAACCACTATTTCATTGAGCCGGTCAAAGGTCATAATAACAACACAAAAGGAAATGGTGAAAGGAAAAGCAGATGAAAAAAAAATAATTGAGGTTACCTGGGGAGCGAACACAGAATTATTTAATCCGAAGGTTGATGCAGGTAATGTGATTAAACAATATGATCTGGATAATAAAATTGTTCTACTTTATATGGGGTCATTTGCTCCATGGCACGGTATCGGGGACATAGTGAGCTCGGCTACGACCATAATTGAGAAGTTTAAAAAAATACGGTTCCTGATGATAGGGGCAGGGGGTCCTGAATATTCAAGATGCCTTGAGAAAATTAAAAAACTTGGCTTGGATGAATACTTTATATTTACAGGTGCTGTGGACTATGAAAAAATACCTCAATACATCAGTGCAGCAGATATAACACTTGCACCATTTAATCCTAAAAAACATGAAATGACGAATAAATATAGCCTTTTCTATACTCCATTAAAAATTTTTGAATATATGGCATGCGGAAAACCTATTATTTCTACCAGCACTGGAAATGTAAAAAAAATGATAACTAACGGGGTAACCGGCATATTGATCGAGCCCGGGGATTCAAAAGCGCTTGCAGAAAAAATAATATATTTAATCCATGAAACGGATTTAAGATATGAACTCGGAATAAATGCAAGAAAAAAAGTCGTGGAAAAATATTCATGGAAAAAACATGTTGAACAGTTGCAGAATATTTTTGTTCATGTTGCAGGAAAAATACAATGATTAAAGATAAATTCAAAATAATCGAGAAATATATCGAAGGAAAGGATGTTCTGGATTGTGGTTGTGTAGGAACGCAGGAATCCGGTATTCATACCCCAAAATTCCTTCATAAAAAAATGGTGGAATTTGCAAAAAGCGTTGTAGGTGTGGACCTATCGGCAGATGGGATAGAACAGCTCAGGAAAAGCGGGTTCAATGTAGTTTGTGGAGATTTAGAAAAAATAGATATCGGAAAAAGGTTTGATGTGATAGTAGCAGGAGATCTGATTGAACACCTTTCAAATCCTGGAATGTTCCTGGACAATATGAAAAAACATTTACGCCAGGATGGTGTATTGATACTTCACACCCCGAATGCATTTGGAATAACCAGGTTTTTTCACATGCTAACAAAAAAACATGTGGAAGTTAATCCGGACCATGCTTGTTACTACGATGTATTAACAATAAGCCAGCTACTGAAGCGGCATGGGTACAAGGATATAGAATGTTTATACTCTGATACATTAGCACCCCCATTACATAAAAAAATTATAATTAATAGTTTCATTTGGTTTAGTGAAGGATTTGCTGACAGTATACTAATCATTGCCAGACCATCAAAACAGAGCATATCATGAGAACATTAGTAACAGGCGGCGCCGGGTTTATTGGAAGTCACATAGTCGAAAGGCTGTTGAGAGAGGGTCATGAAGTGGTCTGTCTGGACAATTTCGACCCGTATTACCATCCGTCAATTAAATATAAGAACATTAATGAATTTCGAAATATAGAAAAATTTGAACTGATAGAAGGGGATATCAGGAATAAGAAATTGATGAAAGAAATTATTTCCGACGGAGTGGATTACATATTCCATAATGCAGCCCAGGCAGGTGTGAGAATATCAGTTCAGGATCCGTTAAAACCCAATGACATAAACGTTAATGGGACCCTGAATATATTATGTAATTCCCTTGATTCTGGGGTTAAAAAGATAATCTTTGCATCATCGTCATCGGTTTACGGGACGGCTGTCTATTTGCCGTTCGATGAGAAGCACCCCAACATTCCTGTCTCCCCGTATGGTGTATCCAAGTTAGCTGCAGAACATTATTGCAGGGTATTCAATGAGATATACGGGCTCAAAATGACCTCACTCCGATACTTCACAGTGTACGGTCCAAAGATGCGCCCTGACCTTGCCATATCCATATTCACAAAAAAAGCACTGAACGACGAGGTTATTGAGATATTCGGGGACGGCACGTACACAAGAGATTTTACTTATATCGATGATGTCGTGGAAGCAAATATGAATGTAATGACAAAAGGGGATGGCGGGATTTTTAACATTGGCGGTGGCAACAGGATTAAAATATCGGAGCTGGCTGAACTCATAATCAATATTACAGGGAGCAGCTCAGTTGTAAAATTCTCGGAAACCGTGAAAGGGGACGCGATGCATACGTGGGCGTCCATTGAAAAGGCAAAGAATGAACTGGGATGGGAACCGAAAACCAATATCAGGGATGGAATTAAGAAATATATAGATTACGTTAAAAGTCAGGAAAATTAGCCTCGCTTCACAACACGAAATATTTTGACGTGTTTGTCCGACCATACTTCTTGCAGAACCCCACTGAAGTACAATTGATCTATCGCCTGGTTATGTTTGCTCAAGTCAAACCAGATGAAACTGTCAGTCCTGACTACATACGTAATGTTGTATTTTTCAAAAGTGGTCAGGTTCATGGCATCAGGTCTCAGGTTATTCAGGAGCATGGTTCTTTTCTCCGAATAATATATGGTCTGCTCTTCATACGGTGTGAGCACGATAGGATCCCCTGGGAGGGTTTTCAGGTATTCCAGGGAATCCGAGTATGTATCGAACCACGATTTAGCATACCATGCTTTTCCGATCTGTGAAGCGGGGAAGGTGATGAGTGAGAGAATAAGGAGAATATAGGCGAAGTTTTTCAGTTTAGCTCTTTCAATCTTACTGAACTGGTATCCCGCAAGCAGGCCCATGAATGGGGCAATGGGGAGAAGGCGCCTGAAACCCCATGCCAATTGGGATAGTTCTACAACTATTAAGATCCCCCATGTTGCAAGCCACGAGTAGACAATAAGCGATTTTTTATTTTTTGTACTCATCAATACACCAGCAGCATAAAAAAATGAGATGATCGCAGCAAATATAATGAAGAGGTCAATAGCAAAACCCGGGATGAATGATATTGCTCCGGCTGCTTTCATCGGTATGCCCCAGAAGTCGAGGAACGCCTCCCTGATATAATCAAATGTGCTGACACCACCCACATATGCTGATTTATATGCGACTTCCATCGTCGCGGTATAACCTGTATAAAGTACATCGGAATCGAAAGTTCTCGCATAATGTATTGTTTTACCCACAGGTTCAAGCACTTGCCCGAATAACACCCAGTTCCTGAGGTAATACGGCCCGCTGATAAGCCCGCCGATAATTCCTGCGACAACACTTTTCTTAAAAAGCTCCCGCGGGACGTACCTGAGTATATTCCTGCTGAAGATGTCTTTCCTGTCCGCTTTGCGCAACTCCAAAAGCAATACAATTAAAAAGTTCATCCCTATGAACAGGAACACCACGATGCCGGTTACTTTGCTTAAGCCTGTGAGCCCTGCAAGTATACCAGCGAACACCATCTTATTGAGCGTATTTGCCTTATAGAAATAATACACAAACGCGATAGACAAACCTGTGACCATCGAATCCATGTATCCCATGGAACTGAGATAGATATGGGAAGGGATTATCCCCAGAAAAACAGCACCATACAACCCTGCTTTCTCATTGAACAGGTCCTTTCCCAGACGGTACGTATAGTACATGCCAACTATTCCGAAGAAAGGAGCAATGAGCTTCAATCCAATCTCACCGAGGATGGTGTGCATGAAAGCGCCTATAATGAAGAGAAGGGGAGGGAAATATGAAATCTCTGGATTTATCAGAAGTAATGGGTCTGCTGCGATGCGCTTTGCCTGGTAGAAATACATGTTTGCATCTGAGAAGACCGGATAATAGAGAGCAAGGGCAAAGCGGAGCGCTGCGAGGAGTATAAACGCGGAAATCAGTAAAGTGCGTTCCTTGTCCTCTTTGAAGGACCCTAAAATGTTTTTCATTTAAAGTAATACCTGTTTTTAAATACAAAAGCTTTTTCAACCACATAAAGATATTGAGTGATAAAACTGGAGAAAGCAGGCCGTACGATGAATGAATATTCCGATGAGGTTTCTGAAACTAGGAGGATTGGAAGGGGCAGTGTAGTTCTTCTGGTAGGGAGAATTATCAATCTTCTCCTTTCATTTGCGGTTATTTTAATGATTACGCGGATGTTGGGTCCTGAGAAGTTCGGTGTTTATTCTTTTGTGATGTCGATCGCTGCAATGGTATTGACACTCACGACCCTTGTTAATCAGGGCATGTTGAGATTTTCAATTCAATATCTGGCGTCAAACCAAAATGGAAAGGCAAAAGATATATTTTTAAAATGCGGGAAACTTTTATTAATAATATCGGTTGTATCTTTAGCAGGAATTTTATCGGTTTCTAGCTTTTTATCCTCATTTGAATATATTATAATTACCCTACCCTTCATTTATTTTGGTTTTTTCAGCATGTTCATCATGACAATTTTTTATGTACTTAGAAAAATGCATTTATATGTTCTGGAAGGTATTTTAAAGAATATTTTTTTAGTTATATTTGTTCCGCTGTTAATAGCAAATTATGCCTTGTCAGGGAGCCTTTTTGCCTATGATATAGCTGCATTTTTTACATTTCTTATTTTGGCTGTGTACCTCTATTTCTCATTCTGGAAAGGTGTCAGCTCTGAACGTACGAAAGAGAGCATGTCCGGCATACTTAGATTTTCACTGCCAAATTTTTTATCTACACTTATTAACAATTTAACACAGCGTTCAGGTGTTTTCATTCTTACTTATTTCAGTTTTATATATGGTATGAACGAAGTTGGATATTTTAATCTTGCTTTAACCATCATTCTATCAATCAGCACTCTTCTATTTGCCATTCCTGAAGCAATCATATCCACAGTAATGAAATTCAAGTTTCAGGAAAAAAACAGTATGATTCAGGAAGTAGTGAATATGTCCCTCCGATATTCCCTGATTCTTGCCGTACCAGTAGTATTTTCACTTGCCTTCATTTCAGACCCTCTTGTGAACTTTGTTTTTCAAAAAGAGTTCGGGAGAGCAGGATTGAATGTAGCCATATTAAGTTTTTATCTATTCACATTGATAATTATAAAAGTTTTCGTAAGTATCATTATAGCTAACGATGATGTCAGGTATCTTTTTTATGCTGATGCTGTCAGTTTCACTATATTTCTTATATCGTCCATCCTCTTGATTCCTTCTATGGCATCTAGGGGAATCGCGATATCTCTTTTTCTTGGCTCAATCGGCTCGACCATCATTTATATCTGGCGAGCCTCGCGTTTCGGGATAGTATTTCCTGTCAGGTCAGTGATGAAAATCATTCTCCCCGGGATGATATTTTTACCACTTGGATTTTTTCAATCCGATATTATGATATTGATCCCGTTGGCTATAATAATTATAATTATTTATTATTTTATATTGTATTTATTAGATGAACTACATTATGCAGACATCAAGAGAATTATTGATATTGCCAAATAATTCGATTTATAAATCCTGCTCTCTATTTTTACATAAAAACATGATGCTAAAAGCGAATAACTCCGGCTTCCTAATAAACTTTGAAATCAATCCGGCTTTCCCTTCATCAATCCATTGATACATCTCTTTGATAATCTTGAATTCGGAAGATACAAGCTCTCTATTCTGTTTTATATTCGTAAAATAATGATGCGCGAAACTATCAAAACCATGGTCTGTAACCGTTTTTCCAAAGAGGATATCCCTTCTGTTATAGATATTTTGGGCATTCGGCAGACTTATACAGGTGAAACCATCATCTTTCAGAACCCTTTTTATGTCCCTCAAGACTGAGTGCGGATAATACGTATGCTCTATTACCTCGGTCGCAACAACTAGATCAAACGTTTTATCATCAAATGGGAGTTTTCCACTATTTAGATCGAACTTTCTGATATCCAGATCGGGGTTTATCTCTGCGCCGATAGCGTACACATCTATTCCTGTAATTTTTCCTGAACGTGGCACGAGCATCTTCATGCAAGTCCCGATACCGCATCCAATATCCAGTACGTGATTGTATCTGCGGTCCGGGATTATCTTTGAAACCATCAAAGCTCTTTTTTTTTCATCGGCTTCGGCTATCTTGATATTATCCCTTTTCTTCAACGTACCGCTCAGTTCGAACTCTAATTCCGTATTCATTCGTTTCTCCTTGTACTTAGAATTTCAGTATAATAATCAGAGATTTCTTTTGCGCTGCGCTCCCAGGTAAAATCCTTAACAAAACTTCTGTCGCCGAACATCTCCCTGTGTTTCAATACTTCACTAATTTTTTCTGCCAGATCACGGGACGAACGTGGCTTGCACAATAGCCCCGATTCTTTACTTATGATTTCTGGATTTCCTCCGGCATTTGCTGCCACAACAGGGCACCCGCAGCCCTGGGCTTCCAGCAAGCTCAAAGAGCAATTCTCTACAAGAGACGGCAGAACGAAACAATCAGCTGATGAATAGTACTTGGACAGATCTGTGTATGGAACACCTTTTGAAAAAATCACATTTTTCAACGCGAGCTTATCTGCAATATCCATTAGCCACCTGTAATATATTTTCATATCTTCCCTGACTACATTCAGGAGTAAAACTTTCACGCCATCAAATTCTGCATTCAGCATCTTTGTCGCTTCAAGAAGGTACTGTATCCCTTTCCATGGAGCAGGTCTTCCCGCGTAGAGTATAAGGTAGCGTGCATCCAGCTTTTCTTTTATATCCGAAGGAGTAGGCTTGAAAAGCAAGGGATTATACCCGTTATAGATGACCCGGATATCTTTATCAGGGATATATTTTCTTATCGAATCTGCACTTGCCCTGCTTACAGCAATGATACCATCAGAATTGCCCAGTACATACTTATTTTCGAAGAAATACGAGCGTATCATCATTCTGTAGGTTAAGGATTCGTGGGGAGCAAAAGAAAAAGGGAGATAATCCATATATTTATACGCATCAAGGAGGCTGTGTGGCTGCGATATTATAGGCGCTGTGAGCTTTCTTCTATTCCATACGCACCCGAAATGGATGGACGTATCGCCGTGGATTATATCCGGGTCGAGTTCTTTTATTTTCGAAAAACTCTTTTTTGCAAAATCACCGAATAGATAACCGCGTCTGCCTGTTATGGGGCTAACGCGGTGGATATGCACCCCCTCGATATTTTCGTAGATTTTCTGTCCCTCCGTCCTTCCGCATACGATATGCATCTCGTATCCTATATCAACCATATGCTTTGACTGATAGTAGTATAGGGGACCGATATCGCCTTTTGTGACATCAATGGCTGTAAAGTTGCTGACTACCCTGCATATTTTCATAATATTACCTATATTGATTTTGACCAGCCTGACACGGTTCTACTTGCCGTCTTGATGAATGAAACAGGGTTCCTGATAAAATTAATCGTAGTTCTATCCAACCTTTTCAGGTGCTGCAGGATTACTTTTTTATACATATGTGATGCGATATCCTTATCATATCTGACCTTAAGCTGCAATAATCTTTTATTATCAATATATCTTGTCTTAATCTCAGATTCAACCGGAACTTCATTTGAAAATACTTTATAATATTTATCCCAATCTTCTCTTATAAGCAGTCCCTCCATCTTCATCTCATCATAGATTTCTGTCCCGGGATATGGCACAAGTATTGATAATTCTGATACCCAGTCAAGGTCAAGCTCTTTTACAAGCTCCACGGTTTTCTTGATATCTTCTTCAGTTTCAGGCGGAAATCCCATCATGACAAACCCACCTGCCCTCATCCCCGATTCCTTCGTGAGTTTGACCGCAGTTATTATCTGCTCCAGAGTTATGTTTTTTTTTGTGTAATCCAGAATTTCCTGTGAACCCGACTCTATCCCGTAGGCTATGTATATGCATCCTGCTTTTTTCATCATGTCCAGCATTTCCATGTTTACCCTGTCCACCCGCCCGTTGCATTCCCAGGTTATTTTCAGGTCACGGCTTTCTATTTCACTGCATATAAGTTCCGCTCTTTTCTTGTTTATTGTAAAATTATCATCCACGATTACAATATGGTTTACTCCATAGGTTGATTTAAGAGCGCTCATTTCATCAACTATATTCCCTGCGCTTCGCATCCTGAGCTTTCCTGACCACACCCCCTGTGAATCGCAGAACGTGCACCTGCCAGTGCACCCCCTTGAAGTGATGATTGGGAAGGCTTTTTTATTGAACAGGTAATTGAAATCCAGATACTTTTTCATGTTTAATTTATGCCATTCAGGAAAAGGGATAGAATCGATATTTCCGATTAGAATTCTTTTTTGATTTGTTTTGATTGAACCATTTTCCCTGTATGCGATTCCTGCCACCAAGGAAAGGCTCTTCCCGGTGTCGAGAGCATTGCAGAGATCTAGCATGGTATCCTCCCCTTCCCCGAACACTGCGATGTCCACATAAGGGTTTTCTGCAAGCGTTCTTTCCGGGACTGTCGACGGGTGGGGTCCGCCTACAATAACGCGTATTTTCTTATCGCATGTCTCTTTGATTGTTTTGGCAAGGCTACCCACAACATTTATCTGCGGTGTCACAGCCGAAAACCCCACTATTTGAGGCGAAAAAGCCCGAATCTCACTCATGAGGGCATCGGGGGACATACCGCGGGAATACATATCTATTATTTTAATATCATGTGATGATTTCTTCTCAAGATATGCGGCAATGTACGCCAGTCCCAGAGGTGGTTTGGGTATCGTTGCTTTATATCCGCCTGGAGGAGCTACCAACAATATTTTCATTTTCCCCTCAAATATCCATTAAAATCCTGTGCATCGGCACCTTCAACAATATCCTGTGCATCGGCATGTTATCTCCGGGGCATCCCTCGCATACTTTTGGCTTTTGTCCTTTGAATCTCTTCCTTACCTCGTTGAATTTTGGGGAATTCCATATTCCTCTCAGCGATTGGGTTCTCAGGTCGCCAAGAGCATCACTTTCATTATAAAAATCACAGCAGGGAAACACCAGCCCATCCGGGTTAATAAATGTCCCGAGCCAGAGATTGTAGCAGGGAATATCGTGTATCCAGGGTTTATAAAGACCTGAATACAAGTCTTTATGATTTTCCAGATAGGATTTGTCAATGTTCATATTTCCGGTCATTTTATACATCATTATTTTTTCAAAAGCCTTCTGCAGCCGGTCCGCGCATTCTTTTATCTCTTCAGGATTCAACTGTAAAGGGATGTTATTTCCGATTGTATCGTGAGTAAACTTGTACGAGATATGGTTAACACCGAAATCCTTCATCAGATCCACAATCCCGTCCACTTCTTTGAAGTTGTCCTTCTGGATTACAAAGTTTATGCGTATGCTCATATCCTTCGTACTATCAACAATCCTTCTAAGGTTCGAAAGAGTTTTCTCGAATTTTGCCCCAACCCTGATTTTTTCGTATGTATCTTTTGTTGCTCCGTCAAAAGAAACGACGAGTGAATTTATTTTCAAAATAGCATTGAAGATATCATCACTCATCAGTGAAAGGCTGGTAACCACCTCTATCCGCAGTCCGCGGTCATGGGCATAGTGTATCATTTTCGGGAAATCCCTGTGTGTAAGACTTTCACCCGTAGCTGCAATAACAATCTTCCGCAAACCCAGTTTCAATCCTTCATCGATTGCCTTTTTATAAATCTCATAAGGCATCTCCTTCTGTTCAACCTTGTACCTCCATTCGCACATCTTGCATTTCAGGTTGCACCTGCTCGTTATATCCAGATGCAGATAATCCAGTCTTGTGTATCCTTTATTGAATCTCAGGGAAGGCGCAAGCCTTACAGCGTCGGCAATTAGAGCCGGTGTAAACTTCATGTCGTGCCTCTCCATTCCGGTTCAAATGCGTTCCTCAGAAAATTCACAGTAACAGGTTCGATTGGAAGGCTCCAGAAATCATGGTCAAATCTCCATCCTGCCATCTTTCCCAGCGTCTTTAAAAATGGGTAATAAAGAGGATTGATTTTCTCATGGCTTGTGGTATAGAATCGGATGTAATCTCTCATATTATTAAGTAATAGTTTATCTTTGATCCAGGGAAGTTTTTCAATATCATCGCTGTCAAGGTTCACATCACCCCATTCCCTTAAGCTTTTTGGCTCCTTGAAACCGAGTCTTATGCACTCGTCATACAGCTCCCCGCCGGGATACGGCCTGAATAAACCGGGAACTATCACCCGTATTTTTGGATATATCCTATAGAGCCTGACGATAAGAGAGAACGTCATTTTAGCCTCTTCAAGCGTTTCCCCGGGTATACCTGTCATAAAGTAGCAAAGCGGTATAATATCGTGTTTTTTGCACTCTTCCACTGCATTTATTATGTTCTCCACGGTTATATCTTTTTTCAGGATTTCGAGCACGCGGTCAGAGCCCGATTCCGCGCCCATGCGCAGGGAATAGCATCCGCTTCTCTTCAGTAGTTTCAGACACTCGTCATCTACCTGGCTTGCGCAGAAATTATTTGCCCTGATGTTTGCCTCCCACAAAAGATTGTAGTCTTTTTCCGCCAGGTGTTCTGCGATTTGTTTGACCCTGTCTATCTTACCGAAAAAATAATCGTCTATAAAATACAGGTGGTTCAATTGGTATTTTTCCACCAGACTATCAATGGTATTGAAGACCCGTTCCTGCGACAGCGGTCTCCATTTCCTTGCTACAAGTATCCTGTTAACGCAGAAACTGCACCTGTAAGGGCAGCCCCGGCTGGTAGAGATACTGAGGGTGCGCACACGCTTTCCAGTGAAAAGTATCTTGTTGATGTATCTTTCAATATCAAATAGATGGTACGCAAGGTCAGGAAGCTCATCGGTATCTAAAGGCGGTGATGGTTTGTTGATTTTAACTCGTCCTTTATCTTTGTACGCCAGTCCGTCTATCTCGGCCAATTCTGGCGTGCCTTTTTCTAAATATTCCAGTAGCTTCAGGAACGCGTATTCCCCCTCGCCGTGAATCACATAATCGATTAATGGGTCGTTGGCGGTCTGTTCAGGAAAAAGTGTTGGATGTATGCCGCCCCACACGACCGGCATGTCCCTGTCATTTTCTTTAATCAATTGTGTCAGAGCCAGCGCATGTTTTACCTGTATGCTCATTACGGATAATCCCACACAGTCAGCATCATTTATCTGCTGTTTGAGCATCCTGTTCACCTCGTCTTTCGGATACGCTCGCGCATCGATGACCCTTATGATATGCCCCCGGCTCTCCAGGAAACCCGCAAGGCTCATAAGCCCTATCGGCAATTCCCCAAGCCTGTAATTATCCAGTTCTGTGCCTCTTTTTTCAGGGTTTGATGCGGGATATACCAGAAGGACTTTGCTCATTTCATCGCCTTCTTTTTCTGTCTATACTTGAAATGACATACGCTATAAAAAACACCCATGAGCGCATTATGGATAATAAAGCCTCGGCTGCGGCATATTCGGGTTTCATTCTCATGGATATGAATTTAATGAATAATAAAACGCTTGCACCTGCCAGCAATATGACGAATACGTACGGAAATAGAACGGATAACGTCAGGATAGATAACCCGATAAACCGTGTATAAGGGACCTCATCCGGATATTTTTTATAGTATTTATGCGTCCGTATCCCGAACCACCATGACCTTTTCAGCTCCTGTTTTAAGGTAGCAGGCTCACCTGCATGAAAGGATACGGCATCAGGCTGGTACGCAATTTTATAGCCGTTATTGATCAATCGCGTTCCAAGCTCCATGTCCTCAAAACCTACCTGACCTTCGTCATACCCTCCAAGTTCTTCAATTATTTTTTTCTTAAATACCCATGCAGAGTAAGGTTTATATTTGTTTTTAAGAAGCCTGACGCTGAAGAACTCATCATTCATCCTTGAAATGAAAGATTCAGGTTTATAAACCGCCCGTCTGTCCACCACCGCATCAGCGCCGTTTTCAATGGATTCGAGAACTTTTTCCACCCAGTGCTGCACATACACGGAATCGTTCTCTATGATTGCAACAAGTTCATTTTGCGCCGCCCGCCAGCCCGTATTTCTTGAAACGCACCGTTCCATATTTTTTTCGAGCAGTATTTTCTTAAAAGGATAATTCTTTATAATTTCCTTTGTTTTATCGGTTGATGCATTGTCAACAATAATTATCTCATCAAAAGGATGCGTCTGTGCGATAAGCGAGTCGAGGCATTCTTTGATTATCTTTTCGCTGTTATATGTCGGTACTACAGCGGATATTTTAAAGGGCATTTCGGCTTAGATATGATGTTATAGTAAATTAATGTTGAGTCTTGGGGTTGTAAGTTAGGTTTTGAGAAAATTGGATTAAGTTTATTGGCAGATTAAATTACAGGATAAAAAAACTTTTTAAAAAATATTTAATACCAAATGATTTTACTACAACTAATTTACAAAAATATTATATAGTATGATAAAGTTACGAGGGCGGATAAGGTGGAAAGATATGAAAATCGTTTCAGTTGTTATTGCCCTTATACTCAGCACTTTTATGCTGGGCTGCGTAGGCGAAAATCCGAAAGGATATTTTGATTTTTATGTTGAAGAAAAACCGGTATTAGAATAAGGTGGAAAAAATGAATTATAAAAAATATATGATTTTAATGCTGATAATAATTGGTAGCACTGTATGGTTTGCATCAGCAAATATTGACAAAAACACAGATTTTGAACCTGACTCTTATGAAAAAGCAGAAGATTCTCAGGATGATTTTGAGAATAATTTTTTTGTCCTTTATCCAGAAAGGAATTTTATGCGGCATCACCAAAATGACGAAGATGAAGACGATAAAATAAGAGGAGACGATAAAAAAGGAGACGATAAAAAAAGGCGTGAAGAGTCTTTCGAAAATGAACACACGGCACCGGTTATTGAAATTAATTTTCCAATTAACAATGCCTACCATCCTGTAAAAGTACCTCTGGATGGAACTCCAGTAATCTTAAAAACAGTAGTAGTAGGAACTATTAAAGGAAATGTTGAAAATGCAACGCTAAAAGTAAACAGTGATATTTTTGAAGTCCCGGTGATCAATGGCAGTTTTTACCAAAATGTAACGCTAAATGAAGGCGCAAATCGGATAAGTATTCTGGCTGTTGACACCTTTGGAAAAACCGGCAAGGCAAGTATAGTTGCATATGTTGAGAATACAAATGCAGAATTAAAAATACCTCTTCCTCCACCCAGTCCTTTCGAGAATGAGAAGTTGGGTGCTGGATTGAATTATACGGCCTATCTTTATGAAACGCGGGGAATCAATGCGGCTGTTGCATTTTTAAAAAGAGATCCAAATAATATTATTGAAAACAGGTATATTCGTGTCAGAATACCCATTCCAGAAGAAAAAGAAATTTATATAAACTCGTTAAAATCGATTGGCATAAATGTTTTATATATTACAAATGCCACGGATATTGGCGGGGAAATTGAAGTTCATGCATTTTTACCGGTTTCCGGGATTCATAAAGTTGGGGAGCTTCAATTTGTAAAAAGAATTTATGTTGAATCAAAACCGTCTTTGGAATCAATTGCTGATGGAGATTCGATTATAAACGGCGACAAAGTAAAGAATCTTGGTTTCACTGGTTTGAAACCCGATGGCTCGCCCGTGAAAGTAGGTGTAATTGACGATTCTGGATCTTCTCACGATGCCGAGGTCCATGAAGTTATTCATTCGATTGCGCCCAATGCCCTGATAGTCACCTATAATGGAGACTGGGATAAAGCGATTCACAATGCAACAATAGATAATGTAGATATAATCTCAGTGTCGTTATCTGCCCCATGGTTAGACCTGGATGGAACGGACTATATTTCCGATCAAATTAAGACTGCAAGAGTAGATTATGATGTGCTATATATAAACGCAGCCGGAAATTACGCAAATCTGCACTACAAAGGTAGGTATCAGGATAACAATCGAAACGGCTGGCACGAATTCGCACGCGATATCTATGGATACGACGAAACGTTAGACGCTGAGTGGTCTTTCCTTTTAGATTCTTCGGTTACTGCTTATCTGCACGTAAAGCCTGATGATTTTGACAAATTGGATATCAGAGTCGGAGTAAATAACACTGGAGTACTGGCTACAGAAAGTCTAAGTGTACCAAAGTCCAGAGGTGTAAAAAGCATAACTGCTTCTCCTGGTAATTTTTCTTTTGGAAATCTCTGGAAGGTAAATATCAGTGATGTAAGATTCTTCGTTGTTAACTCCAGTAAATACAAATCATCAGACGTAATAGGAACCCCTTTCCACATCTTCGTGTATCCGAACCCCAAAGCTCTTTCTATAACAAAAATAGAATTAGACAAACAGCATCAATGGATAGACAATCCTGTTAAAGAATCCAGCATACCAGCACCAGCTACAAGCAGATATTCTTTCACTGTAGGTGCAACCTATTCTGACCTGATTGAAAAATCTTCTGACGTAGCAATAGTTTTGGGTATAAGTCATCTGGCAACTGGGAATATCCCTGTTGGGGCATTAGTAATTCTCACCGGACTTACAGCCAAGTACACATTTCCTCAGGATGGACTTGCATACTTCAGCGGTCAGGGTCCAGTATATGATGCCGCAGGCAATACCATAATTAAGCCTGATGTGGTCGCTCCAACATTTGTTTACACAGATTACGGCATTTTCGGAGGAACATCAGCATCGGCTCCCCATGCTGCGGGAGCTGCGGCGCTGTTATTGAGTGCAAACCCCTCACTTAGTGCAGACCAGTTGCAAAAGTTTCTTGAAGAAAGTTCATTGGATCTCGGCGATACCGGCAAGGACAACAAGTATGGCGCGGGCAGAATCGACGTGTATGAAGCTGTTAAAAGGGTAACGCCTGATTTGCAGCCATCTAATATTCAGGATACAACAAAAGGACAGAATGTCACTATAACGGCAGATGTTCGTAATACTGGGTACTGGGAGGCCCGAAATATAGAAGTTCAGTTCCTTAAAAACAGCACCATCATAAGTACTTCAATAATACCGCTATTAAATGCTGGAGATATGACAACAATAGAATCAACATGGATAGCTGAAAGCATTGGTTCGTATAATATCTCTGTAATAGTTGACCCGGAAAACAGGATTCCAGAGTTCAATGAGATGAACAACTATGCGAACAGAACTATACGTCTGATGTGGCTGGATGGCTGGGAATATAGGAAAAAATTAGCTATTGATGGCACAACCGCAGGGGTGCAGACGAATTACCAGATGAAGCTCACGGTCTATAACAGCACTGGAACAGATATGCCCGGAATTATGTATCTCGGAGGTAATGTGAGGAGCGATTTCGGCGACCTGAGGTTCACAAAATCGGACGGTGTCACAATGCTGGACTACTGGATAGAATCCTACACTTCGGGAGAAAACGCAACTATCTGGGTGGAAGTGGACTCGATATCAGCCAGCCCGGGTACGGCGGATATTTACCTATATTATGGTAATCCTTCGACAGCAAGTGTGAGTAACGGCGCAACGACTTTTATCTTTTTTGATGATTTTAGTACAGCAAGCAATAATTTAACAGAAGTAGATATATACCAAAATAATAAAATAGAACAAGACCGGACTACCGATCATAGAATGGAATGGAATAATATAAATAAAAAAGAAACTGCTTATGTTAATAAGATTATTTTTATTCCAAATGATTTTAGTGTGGATTTTACTTGGAGCAACTCGTATGTATTTCCAGGTATAATTTATCCTGTAGGTTTTGGTGTTTCAGATAGTGATCTTCGTGGTTCTGGACAGGCTAATGGATTAGGGGTAGCAATTGCTGGTGGTGAATGGGCAAGAATAGAGCATACTACGGCGGGGTCTGAATCTACAAGTGGCGAGGTTACAATTACAGCTAGCCCGACAATCTATTATGGAACATTTAGAAGAAGTGGAAATGCTGTAACACTTTATATATACTCAAATTCTGCAAGAACTACTCAGATCTCTGGCAGCCCAGTAATTTACAACGACGTAAATATATCAACATATAATCGTGTATTTGTATTTTCATCTTTCAATGATGGCGGAATTGGCGGAGTTGGCTCTGCGACTGGTTGGGGTGACGACATCCGTTTGAGCAAATACGCATCACCTGAACCAACATGGAGCACGTGAAGCGCAGAAGAAAGAACTATAATGTCCGCATGGAGGCGCATCAATTCCAAAAAGCATAAAATTAAATATCGTGCATGCGATTAAGCACAGTAATGAAAACCGTGATATTATGCGGCGGTAAAGGGACGCGTATGAAGGAGTTCACAAACTCCATCCCGAAACCAATGGTGTGCGTAGGCGACAAACCGATTCTCTGGCATATAATGAAAATTTACTCCCATTTCGGTTTCAATGAATTTGTCCTGTGCCTCGGGTATAAAGGCGAAAAAATAAAGGAATATTTCAGGGAAAGTGAATGGGACATTATTTTTGCAGAAACGGGCGAGAACACCAATACCGGAGGCAGAATCAAGAGAATAGAGAAATATATAGGAGAAGATAACTTCTTCGCAACGTACGGGGACGGCCTTGCGAACATAGATTTACAGAAACTCCTTGATTTCCATTTGGGTCATGGAAAAATGGCAACATTGACGGCTGTCCAGCCATATTCCCAGTTCGGCATACTTGAGATGGATAAGAATGGAACAATTCTGGATTTCAAAGAGAAGCCGAAGCTCGATAACTGGATCAACGGCGGTTTTTTCGTGTTCAACAGCAGGATATTTGAATACCTGGGAGAGAATGATATCCTGGAAAAAGCGCCATTTGAAAGGCTTGCGGCAGAAAAACAGCTTATGGCGTATAAACACGGCAGTTTCTGGGAGTGTATGGATACATATAAGGATAACGTGGAACTTAATGAGATGTGGACAGGTAATAATGCAAAATGGGCGGTATGGATATGACTGAATTCTGGAAGGAGAGAAATGTTTTCATCACCGGGGCCAACGGTCTTGTCGGCTCATGGCTTACTAAGGAGCTGGTAAAGAGGGGGGCAAATACGGTGGTATTGATCAGGGACTTCATACCGAGAGATTCCCTGCTGACGGAAGTGTACGATGACCTCGGAGCCGTGGTTAACGGGAGCATAACCGACTATCCTCTTGTTGAACGCGTCTTCAATGAATATGAGATAGAAAGCTGTTTTCACCTGGCTGCGCAGACCATAGTGGGTATAGCAAACAGGTCTCCCCTGAGCACGTTTGAGTCCAATATCAAGGGGACATGGAATCTTCTCGAAGCTGCCAGGAACAGTAAGCTTATTAAAAGGGTCATAGTAGCATCAAGCGACAAGGCTTATGGAGAACAGAAAACTCTTCCATATACAGAGGACATGTGCCTGCTTGCGAACCACCCTTATGATGCGTCAAAAGCGTGCACTGATTTACTTGCGCGTTCCTATTCCAATACCTATGGGCTGCCAGTGGCTGTCACGAGATGCGCAAACATATACGGTGGGGGCGACCTGAACTTCTCCCGCATAATCCCTGATACTATTCGTTCCATACTTCATGATACCGCACCTGTTATAAGGAGTGACGGTTCGCCTGTAAGGGAATATATGTATGTTAAAGATGCAGCTTCTGCATATCTCACACTCGCCGAGTGCATCGACAAAAAAAATGTGGCAGGTGAGGCTTTTAATTTTGGGGCTGAAAACCCTATAACCGTGCTTGAACTTGTTAATGAAATACTTCGTGTCTCGGGGAGGACTGGCCTGGAACCCGTGATAACAGGGCAGGGGAAGACTAAGGGAGAGATTGAAAAACAATTCCTGTCAATCGAAAAGGCTAAAAAAGTCCTTAAATGGCACCCGCAATACGAACTCGCGGCTGGATTGAAAGAAACCATCCAGTGGTATGATGCGTTTTTCAAATCAAAATGAAAAATAAACTCCAAAATGAGCTGGAAAGTAAAAAATACACGGTTGTGATTCCGGCATATAATGAAGAAGAAGCCATAATCAGTACTATTGAAGGGGTCAAAGGGGTTATTAATGAGTCGTACGAAATACTAGTTGTGGATGATGGGTCGCATGATAAAACCTTTGAGCTTGCAGAAAGCTGCAATGTACGCGTTATACGTCATGAAAAGAACAAGGGAAAGGCTGCTGCTCTTGAAACCGGTGTGAAGAACGCAAATGGCGATATTATCGCGACGATAGATGCGGATTGCACATATGAAACTGCTAAAATCAGGGACCTGGTAAAACTTATTGAAAACGGCGCTGACCTTGCTATAGGCTCGCGGTTCCTGGGGCGGGCAGAGGGACTTAAACTTTTAAACCGCGCAGGCAACTGGCTTTTCTCATCGCTTATAAGCCTTTTCACAGGCCAGAAGGTTACGGATGCCCAGAGCGGCTTGAGAGCATTCCGCAGGGAGCTTTTCTTCAGGCTTGCGGTGCAGGCGAAGGGGCTGGACTGGGAGACCGAGATGACAGCGCGTGCAGTAAGGGAAGGCTATTCTGTTGTTGAAATCCCGATTGAGTATTACGAGCGCGTGGGGAAATCAAAACTCCACCCGTTCAAAGATGGGTACAGGATGCTGCGCGGGGTACTCAGGGGCGCAAGACCGCTCTCAGGAATCCGCAGGGTACTTTTAAGGAATATTATTAACCGGCAAATTGCCTCGGGCAGCAAGATACTGTACATCGGCTTAGACGGCGGTTCTCTTGTCAGCCATATTGCAGACAGGAACACAATACACTTTACAGGAAAGGCTGAATCACCCATAGCAAAGAACATTATCTGGACAGAAAACGTCGACACTGATTATGATTATGCTATAATAACGAACCTGCAGGATGTGATTGAGGATGTGGAGTTGCTGAGGTTTGCATACAACCACCTTAAAAAAGGAGGAAAGACGGTTATATGGTTATCAAACCCGAATGCACATGCCATACTGTCCTGGGTCATGCTGCTGGGCCTTATAGGTAAAATCGTCCACATACGATATTACAGCGGCAACATAAACAAGATACTTGAATATGTGGGTTTTATGCCTGTGCTTTTTGAGCGGTGCAACCTGCATATCAACATCCTGGTAATAGGAAGGAAATAGTTATTTCTTGTGCTCCTGTATCAGCTTTTCGTATTCTCTCAGGAAATCAAGAGCGATATTTTTCCAGAGATAACGCTGCAGCTTTTTGTTCTGCCTCTCTACCATAGCGCTTCTGTTCTCCAGCGCCCAATTGATTTTTTCCACGAGGTCGTCTATGTTCCTGCTCTCAAACTGCAGTTCGGGTTCGACAAGCTCCCTGATTCCACCTGATTTTGAACCCACTACTGGAACGCTTGAAGCAAAACCGTCAAGTATGCTTATGCCAAACGGCTCGTAAAGCGACGTAACAAGCATGACGTCGCAACACCGAAGATAGAGCTGCACCTCCTCATGAGGAAGCCTGCCGAGAAACACGACCTTATTCTCCACCCCCTCGTCCTTAGCCAGTTTCTCAAGCTTCCCCCTTTCCGGGCCATCCCCTATGACAATATAAGAGCCATTGATGTTTTTCATTCCTTTTATGCTGAATTCCACACCCTTCCATGAAACGAGCCTGCTTGAACTGCCGATTTTGAGTCCTTCGGGTAATTTCCTCCTGGCTGATTCTATTTCTTCCGGTGAATATTCGTAAATGTTTATGCCGTTCGGGACCTGGATGAGCCTCTGTTCAGGAACGTGGCAAACGTTTTTCAGCATGTTTCTGTGATAGTTGCTCTGCGCCACTACACGCGTGAAGCTCCGGAATAAAATCCGTTCTATAAAGAGCAGGGCCCGGGCTGTCGGCGTATTCCAGAAATCATCTGCATGCCTTCCGCGCTTGAGTCCAATAAGTTCCCATGCAAGGTCACCTGAATACTTTACCATCGATGGTATTTTTCCGAACGGGTCCATTATCGGGTGAGCTATTGTTGAAATATTCGGGTCATGGGCATGGATAATGTCAATACGGTGCTTTTTCAGGAGCTTCCTGCCCAGGAGCCCCATCTTGATGCCCTTTATCAGCCCGACGCGGATGCTTGAGCGCGGGCCCGGCACATCTCCGCACTTGTACACCGTATACTCGCCCTGCTCATATTCGGGAGTGCCGACCGTCAGTACAAAAACAGTATGTCCCATTCGCGCCAGTTCTTTTGCAAGATATGGAACAGATGCCGCCGGACCTCCGAGCAGAGGGGGATAATTAGCTGAGATGTGCAGTATGTTCATGGCTGCAAGTGGGAACTGCAAACTATTAAATATTTTGCAAATTTTGAATTTTAAACGGGTTATTTGTAATAAATCTTTTATATTCAGCGGATATTTAAATCCTAAATACGAAGGATGATCTGATTGAAGGTTTTGTTTGTAAATCCAAATATAAACGGCTTGCCTTATATTAATTTTGGGATCGCGTACCTTTCTGCCTCGCTCAAAGCCGCAGGGCATGAGACCGGGTTAATCGATATTACTTTTGGTTATGACAGGAAAAAGATATTCCCGCAGGCAAAAAAATTCGCCCCTGATATTGTCTGTGTTTCCTCCAAAAGCACCGAATACCCCACAGCGCTTGAGATTGCAGGAATGTTAAAACCGCTTGATGTACCGATGTTCTGCGGGGGCGTACACCCTACGGTCGCTCCTCTTGATGTGCTTTCGTTTTTCGATGGCGCTGCTATAGGGGAGGGCGAGCGGTCGCTATTAGAACTGGTTAACAGGATTGAAAGCGGAAAGAGCTATTTCGATACCCCGGGGTACTGGTTTAATAACAAGGGGACGATTATCAAAAACGATGTCCTGCCTTTGATTGAAAATCTTGATACGCTCCCCCATCCTGACCGTGAGATATTCGATTATGCAAAATACCTGGAAGCGCGTGACGGGGAGGCGGATTTTCTTCTCTCGCGCGGATGCCCGTTCAATTGTACATACTGCATTAACCACAGGCTGCAGAAACTGTATCGCGGTAAAGGCAGGTATACCCGCTTCAGTTCGATACCGTATGCCATGGAAGAGATAAAGGCGGTCATCGCAAAATACAAAGTTACAGGCATAAAGTTCGAGGATGATACCTTTAATGCAGACCACAGGCGGCTCGCAGACCTTTGCAGGACTTATAAGAACGAAATCGGACTGCCATTCGAATGTAACCTGCGCGCAGACCTGTGCACGCAGGAGATGTTCTCGCACCTGAAGAACGCAGGTTGCAGGAAAGTGAATATCGGCGTGGAAGCCGGAAGCGAGAGAATCCGTAAAGAAGTGCTGCATCGCAATATCACCGACGAGCAGATGATTAACGCGTTCAGGTGGGCAAAAGATGCAGGCATACATACCATGTCGTTTAACATGGTCGGGCTTCCGTATGAAACAAGGAATGACATTTATAAAACGATAGAATTGAACAAGAAGATGAACTCCGACAGCATTCAGGCGAGTGTGTTCGTGCCGTTTCTGGGTACTGAGCTGTTTGAACTCTGCCAGGAGAAAGGATGGATTGACCCTGAAAAAACCACAACATCGTATTACACAGGTACAACAACGAGGTACCCGCATATAACCCAGAACGAACTGATGCAGTTACGCAAGCGGTTTCCGTACTACTGCTACAGGGATAAATCGATGGCAAAAGCGAGTCTCCTGTTGCTTCGGGAATATGTTACACCCCTGTATCTAAAGTACGGTGACAGGATGCCGGTATTCGTGAAAAGAATGATATACAGGACTATATGGCATTCAAAGACGTTCAAGTTCCTGAGCAAATAACATGACTACCATAGCACACTTCAAGGGAAAATATCTTAATCCTACAGAGGCTTTTATCCACGAGCAGTTAATAGGGCTCAAGCAGTTCAAATCGATAATGCTTTCTTTAAAGAAAGAGAACCTCGACCTGTATCCCTTTTCTCCCGTATATTCGCTATCGGATCTTGGTATATACAGAAGGTCAATAGAATTTTTGAAATTTTTTGTCCTCAAGCACTCGGATTATTTCGAATCGATTGTAAGAGAACAGGACGTCCGGTTGATCCATGTCCATTTCGGGCATTTCGGAATGCATTTCCTGAAGATGAAAGAACGGCTGAAAATACCGCTTATTACTACGTTTTATGGTGTGGATGTCGCTAGACCGCCCGGGTTTTATAAAGGGCTTTTCACTCATGGTGACCTTTTCATTGCATTGAGCAACGACATGAAGGAAAAACTTTCTGAACTCGGATGCCCTGTCGAAAAAATAAAGGTATGGCATCTGGGCATTGACGTTGATAAGATACGATACCGGCTGAAAGAAAGGGGTAAAAAGTTCGTGTTCCTGGTAGTGGCGCGTTTTGTTGAGAAGAAAGGAATCGAATACGGTATCAGGGCTTTTGCAGAAGTTGCAGGAAAATATCCTGATTGTGAGCTGCGGATAGTAGGAGACGGGCCGCTGTTTAATAAACTCATGAGACTCGCCGGCGAACTCAACATTTCAAAAAAGGTTGTGTTTATAAACAATTTGATTTCCGAAAATCCCCGCAAAATAACGATGGACGAATTCAATGCAGCTGATGCATTTCTGCTGCCAAGTATAAGTGTTCCGGGAGATTACGGGGGTACGCCAATTGTGCTTATGGAATCGCAGGCATACGGCATCCCCACTATAACAACAGACGATTGCGGAGGAGCTGAGGAAGTACTTGACGGTAAAACCGGCTTCATTGTCGCGCAGCGAGATACACACGGGCTCGCAGAACGGATGATAGAACTGATAGAAAATCCCGAACTGTGCGCTGAACTGGGCAGGAACGGCAGAGAGCATATCGAAAAGGATTTCAATCAGAACATTCAAATACGCAGACTGGAGAGAATATACAGCGATTTACTTGGTACTTAGGTTTATATGAACAGTGAAAAAAAACTTCGTAAAGATATTTTTGAAATGGTTGCTAAATACTGGGAACAGTATCACAAGCCGGAAAAGTTCATTCCCGGAATATCAAAAGTTCATTACGCGGGGCGTGTGTATGATGAAAAAGAGCTCATCGCAATGACCGACGCGGTTCTTGATTTCTGGCTGACGCTCGGTAAAAATGCCCTTGAATTCGAAAAGCGGTTCTCGACATTCCTTCATACAAAAAATACGATACTCACGAACTCGGGTTCATCAGCAAATCTTCTGGCGATTTCCGCGTTCATGTCGCTGCAATTGAAAAACAGGTTGAAAAGCGGTGATGAGGTGATAACACCTGCGCTTACTTTCCCCACTACGTTCAATCCTATAGTCCAGAACGCTCTCGTACCGGTGCTTGCGGATGTTGAAACTGACACATACAATCTGGATGCGGACAAACTTGAGGAATGTCTTTCCGACAGGACGAAGATGATCATGCTGCCTCACACTCTGGGTAATCCCAATGATATGGGCGCTGTGATGGATTTCGCATCAGAACACGACCTGTACGTGATTGAGGATACCTGCGATGCCCTGGGTTCAAAATACAATGGCAGGATGCTTGGTACATTCGGGGACATAGGGACATTCAGTTTTTTCCCTGCGCATCACATGACCCTGGGGGAAGGAGGCGCCCTGATTACCGACAGTAACGAATTAAGCTCGATTATCCGCTCTTTGCGCGACTGGGGGAGAGCATGCACCTGCCCTGAATGTAAGATCATAGAGGATGATACTTACAAATGCCCGCAGAGGTTCAGTTTTAAAACGGCAACATTGCCAAAGGATTATGACAAAAGGTATGCGTATGTGAACATAGGTTACAATCTCAAGCCTCTTGATATTCAGGCTGCTCTGGGCATTGAACAGCTTAAAAAGTTACCAAAGTTCCTAAAAGCCAGAAAAAAGAACTTTAAAGAATTATATACGTTTTTTTCTGAATACGAGGATTATTTCATACTTCCGCGCTCACTTCCAGGGGCCGAGCCTGCATGGTTCGCATTTCCTCTTACAGTAAAGGAAAATGACAGCTTCGGTCGGGCTGATATTATAAAATGGCTTGAGAATAACAATATAGAGACGCGCCTTTTATTCGCGGGGAACATTGTGCACCAGCCCGGATACAGGGAGACAAAATACCGTGTGGCTGGCGACCTTACCAACTCTGATGCTGTTATGAATGGCTCGTTTTTCATCGGCGTGTATCCTGGTATCGATAAGCAGAGGATGGATTATATGAAAGACAGGATTGCCGTGTTCATGGATAGGGTAAAGAAATGAACTTTACGGATATGATCTCAAAAGTCAGGGACTATCACAAAGGAGAACTCTTTTTCCAGGCTGTTAATTTTGTTAAATTTAAATTATTTAACACTCTGGGTATTGAATTCAAGCCGAGCATGGAAATGAGTTTTCCTCCTGAAATATTGATTGAGTCTACGAATTTTTGTAATTTAAAATGTATAATATGCCCCCAGAAGGATTCCAGTAGAAAACGTGGATATGTTGATTTTGAACTATATAAAAAATTAGTTGATGAAGTTGCCAAAATCGATAAAAAGGTCTTTGTAAGGCCATTCCATTTCGGTGAACCCTTGTTAAATACTCAATTACCGGACATGATCAAATATGCAAAAGATAGAGGCATACAAAAGGTCGGAATTACTACAAATGGCCTTCTTTTAAATGAAAGAAAATCCAGAGAATTGATTAATGCCGGACTGGATGAAATAGAAATTAGTTTCGAGGGAGTAAACAAGCAGGAATACGAACAGCTCAGAATAAATTCAAATTATGAAGAAGTAGCCCGTAATATCAAAAGACTTGCCACGCTCAAAAAAGAGTACGGAACGAGGAAACCACATGTAAAACTGAGTATGGTAAAGGTCTCTCAGACCGAGGAGGAGATAAAAAACTTTAAGAAATACTGGAATTCAATAGTGGATACGATTTCAATCAGAAAACTTCACAACTGGGTTGATAAAATACCTCTTGGGTCCGAAAAGATGAACACAAGTTTTCCGTGCAGACAGCTTTGGGTAAGAATGTACGTGCTCTGGAATGGTGATATTACGTTCTGCTGCATGGATCATGAGGGAACGGAAGTAATGGGCAATGCTAAGAGAGATAGCCTTCTGGATGTATGGCAGGGTGAAAAGTTTCGAAAATTCCGCGAGCTTCATTTAAAAGGCAGGCAACATGAGATTTCACTGTGCTCAAAATGCACAACCTACTGGAGATGGGATACACCATGAAAGTCCTGCTTATCCAGCCCAGAATAGAAACCGTATATAAAACGGTTAACTTTCCGCCTATGGGAATTTCGTACATAGCGTCCGTTTTAAGAGAACATGATATCTCGGTCAGTGTTTTTGATATGAGGTTGAAAAACTATGATCGAGAAAGGCTGGCATCGATTATTAAAAAGGATAAACCCGGGATAGTGGGAATCAGTTCGACAACCTTTGGTTTTAATGAAGCGATTAACCTTGCCCAGTTCATTAAAAATATCTCAAAGGATATTATCACTGTAATGGGAGGACCCCATGCCAGTATAATGCCAGAAGAATCTGCAAAATTTTTTGATTATGTTGTTGTAGGTGAGGGTGAATATACCGTTCTGGATATGGTAAATGCAATTGAAGGAAAGGAAGATATCACAAAGGTAAAAGGGATTGTATACAGAAAAGACAGTAAAACTATTACCACTCCCCAAAGGCCTTATATACAAGACCTAGATACCCTGCCTTATCCTGCCTATGACCTGTTTCCATTGAAAGATTACAATTTAATGATATTGCCTTTGCTGACCAGCAGAGGGTGTCCGTATCAGTGTATTTATTGTAGCACATATAAGACTTTTGGGAGACCTTTCCGTCCTAGATCGCCAGATAATATCTTCGCTGAGATTAAGTTCATGATGGCAACCTATGGAGTGAGGCGGTTCGATGTACTTGATGATAACTTTGCAATGGATTCTCAGCGCGTTATTAATCTTTGCCAGCAAATAATAGACAACAAATTGAATATAAAATGGGAATGTGGCCAGGGCATCAGGGCTGACAGGCTGAATGAGGGTGTCCTGTCAATCATGAAAAAAGCAGGATGTACGCTCATTGCAGTGGGTATCGAGTCCACATCTAAAAAAGTGCTTTTATCATTGAAGAAACACTCTGATATAGATAAGGTCAGAAAAGTTTTAATGGAAGCCAAAAAAGTTGGACTTACAACAAAGGGTTTTTTCCTGATAGGTTCTCCAGATGAAACTTATGAGGATTTCTTAAAATCAATCGAATTTTTCAAGGATGTTGATATCGATTTTCCCAGATTTGGAATGCTTGTGCCTTATCCAGGAACAGAATTAGCTAAGTGGGCAAGCGAGAATCCTGACGTAACTGTTATTCCAGGTTTTGATATTCTGACTCATACCCATATAGGGAATGTGGCTGTGGCTTATGCAACAACATATTTTTCCATGGAAGATAAGATTAAGGCGTATGAGCTTGCGCAGGAAGAGGTTGAAAAATGGATAATCAAAAAGAAAATGGAAAGATTTTTTGGGATACTTGGATTTATTCCTTATTCTGTGCTGAGACCAAAATTATTCAGAAACAGTATAAAATATATCTATTCTCGTTATCTGTATCCGAGAGGTTATTAGCAGAATAATCATTATTTTTTAGAGTTACAGTCATACTGCTTTTTCCTCCAGCATTTCCGCGCCTGCATGTATGGAAACCACATAGCCAATTAAAATTGGTATCAATGATATTAATCTGCCAATCAACACATTTGCCACGCTCACTTCTGCTGGAACTCCAAGTGCGGAGTACAGCATGACCATTGTGGCCTCCCGCACCCCGAGCCCACCTGGAATCGTGGATACGCCTCCCACGAATATTCCTACACTCATAACTACAAGTATCCAGGTCGGAGCGACATAGTTATTTGTGCTCATGAACAACAGCATGTTCACCAGAACAGAGGCACCCCATGTTAAAATCGTTGCAAAGAGAACCGCGAACATCCTCCTGTCAAGTAAAATTCTTGCCCAGGATACCCTTACCACATTCATCATTTTTACAAGGAAAACAGCTATTTTTTGCAATAATTTTATTTTGAAGGCTTCAGTGTATGAAAGTGCTTTATCAAAGTAATAAGCTGGTATTGAGAAGAATATAATACTGCCTGAAAGCACAATCAATATAAAATATTTGATACTCAATAGCGATATCCTGGGATCATCTCTGAAATACGCTATAACACCAAGAAACCCGAAGGCGATGGTAACCCCTGAGTCAAGTGCATACTCAAACGATACCACAGAGGCGCCGCTACTTAACTGCAACCCGAATTTTTTAAGGAGAACCGCCTTTGCAGGAATGTTTAGTTTGAAGGGCATGACGTTGGAAAGGAATTTGTAGATGTATTCTATCACAAAAAGGTCGTGCATGGACAACATTTTTTTTTCAACGGGCGCGATTATATATCTCATTCGAAACGCATTGATCAATGGTATAGCGGTCAGAACAGCGGCAGCGAGAACGATGTAGTGCGGCGATTTTACAGATTTGATAACCTCATCAATATTTATTTCCATTCTCACAAGAATGTAAGCAAGAACCCCGAGGCCGATAAGTAAAAATATTATATTTTTTAATTTCATTAGTGCTCTTTGATATAATTAAAACTTACCATTTAAATAATAAATCAATCCTGGATTTCTCTCGTACTCCATCCTGTACCATTCAATAGTTTTCCTCAAACCTTCATCCAGCGTATATTTTGGCTCCCATTTGAGTATCTCTTTTGCCTTCGAATTATCACAGAACATCCGCCAAATCTCGTTTGGACGATATGGAAGCGCCCCGAACATTATATTATTGTTATTTCCAATGAGTCCAACTATTTTTTCCACTACCTCTCTTATAGAATGTTCCTCCCCGCAGCCTATATTTATGATTTCACCGATTGCTTTTTTAATATCTGATGCTTTAATAATGCCTTCCACGATGTCATCTATATAATTGAATTCTCTGGTCTGTTCTCCGTCTGTCATTTTTATATTTTCTCCCAACAGGGAAGACACAATAACCTCAGGGATTATCCTGTTGCATTTCTGCCATGGTCCGTATGCATTAAACGGTCTGAGTATTGCTATGGGACGCCCGTATGCTTTATGGTACATCTGGCAGAACATCTCGCTTGCGCATTTGGATACAGAATAAGGCGACGTAGGTCTTTCTTTCATATCTTCCCTGAAGGGAACCTCGTTATCACCGTACTCCTCGTTTGTTCCTGTGTGAATAAAACATTCGTAATCCACATTATCAAGGGCTGAAAGAAGATTCGCGGTGCCTTGAATGTTTGTCTGGATGCATTCCTTTGCATGTTCCAGTGCCCTGCCTACATTGGTATAGGCAGCAAGATGGTAGATAATTTCGGGTTCGATTCCGGCAAGCGCAGACTCAAGCTCTTTGACCTCCTTCAGGTCCGCGTGCAGGACTGTTATTTTATTCCCTCTGTCTTTAATCAGTGGGTTTATTGTTTTCGATCCGGGTCTGGTTAAAATATTTACTTCAGCCCCCTCTCCCACCAGTCTTCGTGTGAGGTGCGACCCGATAAAACCGGTTGCTCCAGTAACAAGAATTCTCTTTTTCTCCAAATTCGTCATATTTTGATTACTCTATATTTATGCCAAGGCATCACTAAAGTCATATAGATATAAAATCATTGTGTAAAAAAGAGGTACTGAATGCAATTATCCCTTGTAATTCCCGCATATAACGAAGAGGATAGAATCTCGTCAGTGGTTAAATCATATACCGGATATCTGAATAGATACGATTATGACTACGAGATAATAGTTGTATGTGATGGCACTGACGGGACTGCGGGAATAATTAAAGACATGATGAAGATAAATCATCGTCTCAGGGTTCTCGAATTCCACAAAAAGCTGGGAAAAGGCGGCGCTCTCATTCAGGGATTCAAGGAAGCAAGAGGCTCTGCAATTGGATTCGTGGATTCAGATGAATCTGTTGAGCCGGAGGAGTTTCAAAAGCTTATGAACATGCTTGAAACCGAAGACTGCGTTATCGCCTCAAGATACATAGAAGGCTCTGTGATATCTGTTCCCCAGCCGCTAGGGCGCAGGATATCCAGCAGGGTATTTAATCTTCTTGTGAATTTATTGTTTTGTCTGGGTTTGAAGGATACGCAATGCGGGGCAAAGGTTTGCAGGCAGGATACAATAAAAAAGGTGCTGCCGTTTTTAAAATCAAAAGGATTTGAATTCGATGTAGAGCTATTATGGAGAATCAAGCAAAAAGGTTTCTCCATAAAAGAAGTTCCAGTAGTCTGGAAACATGAAAGTGGGTCAAGTTTTAGTTTCAGAAATACACCCTTAATGTTTTTGAATCTTCTCAGGTTGCGACTGCTGCCGGAACTATAATATCCGGGTTATTTTTACTATCTGCAGGTTTTTTAACATATACTCGTTGTATGTTTGTATTATTTTAAAATCAAACACAATAATATATAAAATAAAAACCAGTATCAAAACGCCGAGCCAGATTTTTTTATTTCCGGTAAGATGCGGCTTGAAGTATTTTTCATACGAATCAGCCAGTGCATTGGATGTTAAAATCAGTGCCGGGATTACCCACCACAAATGCCAGTCATACTGGGGAAATTCCGTTGTTAGTAGAGAAGGATATTGGGAAAAAGATATTTGTTCACGTCCCATCGCGGAGAAAAAGACGAGATATGATGCAAATACGCTCAAATAGAACTTATCCTCGGGAGTTCTTTTCCATAAAGCATACAAAATACCGAACAGCATTACAAAAGCGAGGGGTAGTGAAGAATAAGTAATAAAATTAAATATCTGCTGAAACACTCCCACCGGAACGTTCGAAAGATACATGTGCCTTCCAAGATAGGATTGATAGAACGAGTTAAAATTCAGCAAGTTCACACCGTTTACATAATTTGGAAGAATAATAAGAATTAGAAATATCAGTATTGGTAAAAAGATGATAAAAGGTAAAAGCATTCCAAGCCAGAAATTTTTATTGGTTATTAAATCACGACGCTCCCATAATATGAAAAGCGCAATAGAAGGCATCAAAACAATAGTAGTTTCCTTTAACAGTATCACGAATGCGAATAACAATCCGAAAAGAATAGCATTTTTTGGGGTGATATTCTTCAAAAATTTCAAAAAGGCAAACAAAAGCAGGGTAAAAAAAACAACAATAAACATATCGGGATATCCTATGCGCGAAAGAATAACAAGATATCCGCATATCGAAATGAGAATTACCGAAACAATAGCACGTAGCTCGGATTCTTTTTTCATTAAAAGAAAAATAACTGGAATGAACAGGGTACCGCTTATTACAGATGCAATTCTTGAAATCAGGATGGTATCGCCAAAAACGGGGAGAAGCAGTTTATAGAAAATCGGGAGAACCGTCCACATCAAAGGTGCATGAACGAGGAGCACGGTTATATTTAGAATATTTTTCGGATCATTAAGAATATAATTTGTAGCCTGATAATGAACATATTCATCTCCAAAACCCAGTGCTGCATTTAAATCCACGAGTCTTAGAATCAATCCTATAAAAGTAAATAAAACTATAATTATGTACGTCCGGTACTTCATTTTAACTTCCTGTTCAGAAGTCCCTCATAGATTTTTTCGATTTTCCCCGCTGATGTTTCCCAAGCGTAGTTCGTTTTTACATCCATGCGCGCATTTTCACCGATCGCTTTAATGTCAGATTCAAGGGCTTCCCTAACTACCCCGTGGATATTATCAGGATCACCATACTCGATGAGAAATCCATTGTATCCATGCCTGATAACATACTTTGTTCCGCCGGTTTTCGTGGCAATCACAGGCTTCATGTATGCCATTGCTTCCAGAACCACAGTAGGCAAACCTTCATAGAAGGATGGCAGTATGAACAGCATGCATGCGGCATATGCGCTAAGGAGTATCTCTTGAGAGACTTTTCCGGTGAATAATACATCTTTTTCGACACCAAGTTCTCTGGTCATTTTATCTAATTTGGTTTTGTATCCTACATCTTCACCTATGACCACAAATTTCAGGCCGTTTTTCCTGAGTTCAGGCATTGCCTGGATAACATATTCCAGTCCTTTGTTCCAGTCTACCCTGCCAACATACAGTAAAAATTTATCAGGGCCAAATTTATTTTTGAACAAGTCTCCTGAAGCGAGAGTATCAAAGTTTTCGAATCGTATCGAGTTTGGCACGATCTCTATTTTTTCGGGATTTGCACCAATATTGACAATATCGTTCCTGTCATTATCTGTCAACGCGACGATTTTATCCACGAGGGCCAGACTTAAACGGCCAAAACTGCCGTCGTACACGGTTTTGGCAATTTTCATGTAGCATGACATCGCGGGATAAACACAGTGCGGCGTGAATACAAGCGGTTTGCCGCTCATCTTCCCTGCGATAATTGCCATGTCCACATACACCTTCCTGAAGAGATGGAAATGTATTATATCATGGGAACAGTTCTTGATTTCTTTGAACAGTGATGTCTGATTTGAAAAGCGTTTTATGCGTATGCCTTCGACCTCTCCTGTCAATGGCAGCTTATTTCCGGCAAAATCCCGGTCCGATGTGAACACTTCTACGGAGTGTCCTTTTTTGATGAGTTCCCTGGCAAGGTTTTGCATGTGGATTTCGACCCCGCCGACAACAGGATAAAAATATTTACCTACCATAAGTATTTTCATAACCAATACCTTCAGCCCTGGTTTTCAAACCACTGTATCATTTTCTTGACGCCATCCTCAAAACCCACAACAGGTTCAAAACCAAGTTTCTTGAGCCTCGTTATATCCGCATAAAGCGTATTGATGTCGCCTTTCCAGGTTTTTCCACCGTATCTTATATCTGCATCAGGAGAAATGATACTCACCATTAATTCTGCCAGTTTCTTTATGGATATGGGATTTCCTCCCGCTGCATTGTAAACTCCTGTACCCTTCTCGGCCACGAGTATGAAGGCTTCAACCATATCGCTAACATAGCAGTAATCCCTTACCTGCTCTCCTGTTCCGAGCACTTCAAGAAGCGAGGGGTTTTTTCTGAGTTTATGAATGAAATCATACATGACATACCTGGGCTGCCTCGGACCATATGTATTGAATATCCTTATTGCCGTAAAGTCAAGTCCATATGTTTCCTTGAATGCAAAGCCTGTCCGTTCAGCGGCAAGCTTTGAGGCGCCATATGGCGATACGGGATGAAGACGATGTGATTCCGTGATGGGAATTTGCTCAGGTTCTCCATAGACTGCAGCAGTTGATGCGTATACAACTCTTTTCACGCCGGATTCCACTGCAGCATTCAGCAGGTTAAAAGTCCCAAGTGCGTTTGTCTCGAAATCATATCTTGGATTATCCACGGAATTGGGTACTGATGCATTGGCTCCGAAGTGAAAAATAATATCCACTCCTTCAACTGCCTTTTTAATTGCTGTTACATCCCGCAGGTCACCTTTTACAAAACAACCCTTGTGCTTTTTTACATTGTCAAGCGTCCCGGCAGTCAGGTTGTCAAATACAGTGATGTTGGAACATTCTGCTAAAAGCCTGTCAGCCATGTGGCTTCCGATAAATCCGGCCCCGCCTGTTACCAGTGCATTTTTTCCTTTAAGTCTCATATTCTCGAACCATTGGAAAATATTTATTTAAACAAATTTAATGTTTCGGATTGTTATTACATCTAATTAAACCTATTGCAGCTCAATGTTCCTGACAAACGTATTAATATAATGATAATGCAATATGAGTGCTGTGCGCAATGTAAAGAAAATCTGCATCGTGGGTCCTTCGAAAAGATTCTTAAGCGGCATCAGTTATTATACTATCAGGCTGGCAAATGCGTTATCCGCAACAAGTAATGTCTCGGTTATTTATTTTAGAAAACTGCTTCCGGAATTCCTTTTTCCAGGGCACGCGCATGTTGGTAAAGACATCTCGAATCTTGAGCTCTCACCTTTTGTGCGGGTGTTTGACGGCATGGATTATAACAATCCGCTAACCTGGTATGGGGCATACCGGTATTTAAAAGCTTCAAAACCCGACGTTATTATCCTGCAGTGGTGGACTTCTTCAGTGTCCCATATGCACCTCCTGTTGAAAATAATGAGTATTATGCTAAAATCGGAATTGATTATCGAATTTCACGAGGTCGTTGATCCGCTGGAAGAGAGTATCCTGCCTATAAGATTATATTCTCGCCTGATGGGAACAATTCTTCGTAAAAATCTCAATGCGTATATCGTACACTCAAACTCAGATAAATCCCTGATAGCAAAACGGTACAGGATAGAACCGCAAAAAATTCACGTAATCCCCCACGGTCTTTACGACCATTATGGAAAAACTATAGATAACAAACAAGCAAAGGACATCCTTTCCATCAAAGAGGATTTTATTATCCTGTCATTCGGTTTAATTCGCAAATATAAAGGCATACCTTATTTGATCCGGGCATTTGAACAACTGCCGGAAAACATAGTAAGCAAAAGCAGGCTGTTAATCGTCGGTGAAATCTGGGAAGGGCGGGAAGAATTGCTCGACCAGATAAAGTCTTCCATTTACAAAGAAAAAATTACACTGGTTGATAAATACGTACCAGATGACATTGTTCCTGTTTATTTCAGTGCCGCCAATATAGTGGTACTACCTTATACACGGGCTTCGCAAAGCGGTATTGCTCATATTGCGATGTCATTCGAAAAACCAATAATCGTTTCAGAAGTCGGCGGGTTAAAAGAGTCCATGGGAAGCTATGCCGGGGCATTTTTTGTGCCTCCAACGGATATCAATGCTATAAAGGATCAGCTCATTAAAAACTTCGGAAGCGAAAAAATATATAATCCCCCAGCGTTAGGATGGGATGAAACAAGCAAGCGATATTTAGAAGCGATTTCAGTTCAATAATGAATATATCAGGTTTGTATTTATAAACACAGGTTTACCATGACAAAGAACAAAAATAGGCGAGAGGAAAAAAAATCCGCTGTTAAAAGCAAAAAAGAAGCAGGAAATGAGTTAAAAGTTCCGTCATATTTTACTTATATTTTCGGAATCCTCGTCTTAGCAGTCTTTGCTCTCTCATTGTATCTAAGGACCGTAATGCCGTACAACAGTGTTTTCTGGAACGGAATTGTGGCTTTTGCTTCAGATGATGCCGTCTTCCACATGAGGCTTGTAGAAAATACTTTAAATAATTTTCCACACCAGATGTTCTATGATGTATTTACTGAGTATCCATTTGGATCCACTATGCACTGGGGTCCTCTGTTTACACAGATAATCGCTACTCTTTCACTCATCGCCGGACTGGGCAGCTATAATCTGCAAACTGTGAATACCATAGGAGCTTTTTTTCCTTCAATACTGGGAGCACTTGTGGTTTTCCCTGTTTATTATATAGGCAAACATCTTGGCAACAGGAGCACTGGCCTCCTTGCAGCTTTTATGATTGCAGTGTTGCCCGGGCAGTTCTTTTCCCGTTCAACGCTGGGCTTCACAGATAACCACGTCGCAGAGGTGCTTTTCAGCACTGCAACCATCGCCTTCTTTATTCTTGCAATAGTATCAGGCAGGGAAAAAAATATAAAATTCTCTGAGATGCGCTTAAAAGATAAGCCGGTATTATTTTCAATATTCGCGGGTGTGATGCTTGCGGCTTATCAGCTTAGCTGGCCAGGAGCACCTTTCTTTGCCATGATAATCTCGATATTTATTCTAATTCAATATATAATAGACGACATGAGTGGAAAGTCGACAGATTACCTGGCCATAGCCGCAGTGCCCATGTTTTTGGTGGAATTAATATCCGTGCTGCCGTATGTTCATACGGATTTCGGTTTTGCAACAGATAAATATTCATGGTTCCATGTAGCGGTGCCCCTTATTGGTTTGATTCTACCAATTGCGTTAAGTATAATTTCCAGCGAGTTAAAGAAAAGAGAATATGGGCCAATTTACTATCCTATTTCCCTGGGCATCTTTTTTATAGCAGGCCTGCTTGGAATAAGGATTTTGCTGCCCCAGATGTACAATACCATGGTTAATGCTCCCCTTCTTATATTCCAGATTCACAAAGGCGGAGCTAATACAGTCGCCGAGGCCACATCAATTTTTGCCACCCAGGGAATGCTATGGGGTAATTTTCCCATAACAGGTTTCTGGCAAAATGATAATTTCGTGTTTTGGTTTATACTGGCAGTTTTGTTTATTTTCAGCTACAGGATTGCCAGGAAACAAAGACCGGAGCATATGCTCTTCTTAGTATGGAGTCTTGTGATGGTTCTTGCAATCTACGGTCAGAACAGGTGGGCTTATTATGCGGCGGTGAACGTAGCATTGATGGTTGGTTATGCAGGCGCAACACTTTCAGAGAAAATATTAAAATTCGGGGGATGGGAATGGCCAATTGATAAAAAGAATATTGGTTTCAGCCATGTGCTATCCCCGATTCTGGTAGTGATGATTTTGTTATTCTTTGCTTATCCCGCATTTTCTGAAACCTACACGAGGTATTCCAGAGGGGGAGGAGGAGAGCCTTCAGGTGGGGGCTACGGCGAGTGGCTCGACGCCCTTAACTGGATGCGCTATAACACGCCTGACCCGGGTTTGGATTATCTTGCCGTTTATGCGATGCCAAAAAATAGCTCAACCCCCTATCCCTATCCAGAAACTGCATATGGGGTTATGAGCTGGTGGGACTATGGACATATCATTACATACTGGGCGCACAGGATACCCAATGCAAATCCTTTCCAGGCAGGCATTGGAGGCGGGGGTAACCATTTACCGGGAGCTTCCACCTTTTTAACTGCCAAGAGCGAAGAGGAAGCGAACGCCGTACTGGCAGCTCTTGGAATCAATGGAAAACCCGGCGCTCGATATATTGTGAGTGATGGTTACATGGCATATGGCATAATGGATGTATTTGGAATCTGGAACGATGACTATGATTATCGTGTTCAGATCCAGACGAGCCAGGGACTTCAGGTTGTTCCTTCATCGAAGTATTATGACAATATGGAGGCAAAACTCCATATTTTTGATGGTAACAGCTTAAAGAACTATAGACTGGTGCACGAATCCCCTCTAAATCCAAATACAGAAGGAGGATATGCGGAACAGCAGTATAAATATATATACAATACTTTATACGGAGGGCATATACCAGTAGAGAATTCAGGGCTTGTTAAGGTTTTTGAATATGTAAAAGGAGCAAAAATCACAGGGCGAGCGCCGCCAAATACCACAGTCACGCTGGCAAATACCATCAAAACAAATATCGGAAGAACTATATCATATTCGCAGACAACCACCTCGAACGGAACTTATGAGTTTACAGTTCCATATTCGACGCTCGGCCCAATCCCCGGAGAAACGCAATTTGATACAAAACCGACAGGAGCTTATACTGTGATCGCAGGCAATGTTTCAAAGCAAATCGATGTCGGTGAAAAAGATGTTCTTGACGGCAATGCCTTAACCCTCGATGTTTAATTTTTATTTAAAGAAATAGGATAAACTGCAATTTTTTGATTATCCTGTTTTCTTTGATATTTTTTCTTTCAGTATCCTGCTAACTTCTTCGCCGCTGACCTTGCCCCTGAAATCCTTCATAATCACTCCCATCAACGGACCTGCGGAATTCAAACCTTTTTCTCTGATAAAATCCATTCTGGATTCAATCAGCCTGTCTATAGCAATCTCCAGTTCACCAGTGCCCACACCGCCTATACCAAGAGATAAAACGGCGTTATCAGCGGTCAATTCAGGTTTGCTTGCAATCGTTTTCAGTACATTGCCAATAGCTTCATTTGGTATTTTTCCTTCGGACTGGAGTTTGAAAAACTGCAATAGATGTTCTTCAGTAATTTTAGTTACCAGTATCCCTTCTTTTTCAAGTTCATTTAAAACGGTTTCAAGGGTTCGCACGACTACAGTTGAATTGGCCTGCGGTATTTGCTGCATGATCCTATCAAAAAGAACAAAATTTCCCGATTTTGCAATCTGGTTTGCGAGTTCTTCATTCAACCCAAATTTCCGCATATACCTCTCTTTGCGCTCGCCGATGAGTTCAGGCAATTTGATATTGTTGATTCTATCTTCGTTTATCGCCACGGGGGGAACATCGGTTTCAGGGTACATACGCGCTGCACCCGGGAGTGGTCTCATGTAAGCCGAATTCCCGTCAGGAAGCGCCCGTCTTGTTTCCTCAGGCACTATCCTGAGCGCCTCTTTTGCCCTGATAATTACGGCTTCAAGCGCTCCTTTTGCCTTTTCTTTAGTATCAGCAACCATGACCACACAGTCATTATCCTGTGCGCCCACTGCTTTCCTGAGTGCATCTATTTCGTCCTGTGTGATGCCATAATTTGGCAATTCGTCTGTGTGGAATATGCCACCAACCCCTGATTTCTTAGCGCGGTCGGAAAACTCAGTCCCCAGGCGCCTTCCGGGCTGGAGCTCTTTTCCCACAAAGCCCGCGAATCCAGGCAGGTTCACTGCATAAACAACTCCACCTTTTAACGCCTTTAATATTACTTTGGAAGTGGTATTTGCAAAAATAGCTGTTACATCCACGATTTTATCAGAAACAGTTGCATTCAGTTTATTAAGCTGCTTTTTAATTTCTACCAGAGCTTCCTGTCTTGTTACTTCCTGCTCCACAATGGTTTCTATCAGGGACAGTTCCTGGACTCCTTTTATCTCGACTCTTGCCCCCTCTGCAATTGAAACGTTGACATCCTGCCTGATAGTGCCAAGTCCGCGCTTTACCTTGCCAGTTGAGCGCAGTATCATACCGATTTGTTCGGCAACTTCTCGTGCATGCGCGGGCGACACGATGTCGGGTGCGGTCCCGATCTCGACAAGCGGAATCCCGAGCCTGTCAAGAGAATATATCACCGAATCGCCTTTATCTTCAACTTTCTGCGCTGCCTCTTCCTCAAGGCAGAGCACATCCACTCCCACACGGCCCGTTTTTGAATCAAGGTAACCGCCGGTGGCTACAAGCCCCGTCCTCTGGAAACCTGAAGTATTCGAGCCGTCAATCACTATTTTCCGCATGGTGTAGAGTTCATCTACGATATTCATGTTCAGCATGCGTGCAATCATGAGAGCAAAATCCACCGCTTCCTGGTTCAATTCACGCGGCGGCTCTTCATCATTTTCGACAAGGCAGGTCGAATCATAAGCCTTATAGATGAATCTTTTTATGAGTTTTATTTCCTCAAGCGCTGCTTTATCAACTACTCCCATCTCGCTCTGTGTGGGGCGAAGGTATCTCATGAATTCAAAATTGGATTCTTTGGTATCACGAAGAAGGGTGGGACAGCCGCAGAAGAGTTTTTCTTTTGTGTCAAGCTGCTGGTGGATTTCAAGCCCGGCTTTT
>JBGPUU010000003.1:0-49334 GCA_041491305.1 Candidatus Methanoperedens sp. | reverse complement strand
GAGAGGTTTCATAATGGATACCATAACCAAAATGGTGGTAATCAATTCGTCAAAACTGCTGCCCAGCGATGTGGTTATAAAGCTTTACGAATCCAATGCCGATGTTCTTGTTAAGGAAACCTGTTTCGGGGTCATGGTAACCGGGGAACGCCAGGTAGTTGATTCCCTCCTTTCAAACATTCGCAAAATGGACCCCTATGGCATTTTCATTAAAGAGCGGGGCTTTGCGCCGGGCGAGCCGTACCGCTGCAGGGCGACAAGACGCGGCGGGGCAAGACCCGGATTCCACAATCTTGAGAGCGAGGACAAATTGTTACCGCACATCGCTTCGGCGCTTCGGGCGCTTGATAAAGGTGAAATTCCTATTCTAAAACAAAAAAAGAAAAAACTCGATATAGAGAAACTTAAAAGTATTATAAAGGAACAGAGGTAATGCAATGAAGGTTTTTATTTATCCCACAAACAGTCTTATTCTTTCAGACCTTGTTGAACGATTTGGTCATGAACCCCTTGCAATCATGCAGGAAATAGGGAAAAAGGTCAAATCACAGGGGCTTGATTCTCCTCCAATGAACATCACGCCCGAAGACCCGAAATTAGGGTTAAAATACGCAGCAGTGGAAGTCCCTTCAGGCGTGAGAGGCAGGATGTCGCTTTTTGACCCGCTTCTTAAGGCGGCAGAAGCTGCCATTGTTGTCCGTGACCCTGTGATATCGTTTGGCTGTATGGGGTGCGCAAGGACGAATGAACTTGTCAATTTTTTATTGCGGTCTAAAAAAATCCCGCTGCTTGAGCTGGATTATCCATCAACCGAAGAAGATGCGAAAGAATTTGTATATAAAATATCGGAATTCTTAAAATCCCTCAAACCCGCGGAGGAAAAGAAATGACTTTGACTGAAAATGGCCAGGCCCGGGAATCATGCGCCGGATGCGGGATAGAGAAAGAAATCGAACCCGGTGTCAGGCAGGCTATAAAAAAAATAAGCGCATCTGAAAATCCTGTGAGGATAGCCCAGCTTTCATGCGGCGCGGAATACAGCGGGATACAGAAAGAAATCGATTCAGCAGTCAAGCAGGTTAATGCGGTTATGGTCTATCCCGAAGTGGATATTGCGGATATTGAAGCAATCGAAGAAGAATTCGGGCTTAAAGTGGCAAGTCCCGACCTTAAGCTTATAATGGCGCGGGCAAAAGCCATTGTGACAGGAAAGGTGCATGTCGATGCTGTTTTCGTCGCAACCTGCTTCAGGTGCGCCGAAGCCGCGCTTGTGAGGAGCGAAGTGCGCCGCTACATACATGAAAAAACAGGTATCCCGGTCATAAGTTACTCATTCACGGAAAGAACCACTGCGGGAACGCTGCTTACGAGAATGGAAGCCCTTACCACGACGGCACGCAGGAAGAGCCTGCTTGCAAGAGAAACACAGAGCGGTCTTACGGCAGGGATCGATTCAGGTTCTACAACAACAAAAGCCGTGGTCATGAAGGATGATAAGATTATCGGGAAAGGGTGGGTTCCCACAATCAAAGTGCTGGAAAGCGCTGAGGAAGCGTATGCCAATGCATTGAAGGAAGCAGGGGTTAAACGCGAAGAAATACAGGCTCTCGGCACAACGGGTTATGGACGATTCCTTATCGGGGAACATTTCAAGGCAGACCTTGTCCAGGAAGAAATTACTGTTAATTCAAAAGGTGCGGTTTACCTTGCAGGCAAACAAAAAGGAACGGCGACTGTTCTTGATATCGGAGGCATGGACAATAAGGCGATATCAGTTATTGACGGCATTCCGGGCATGTTCACGATGGGCGGCATCTGCGCAGGTGCGTCGGGCAGATTCCTTGAAATGACAGCAAAACGGCTCGGCGTGAGCATAACCGAGCTTGGCGCCCTTGCAGTGAAAGGTAGAGCCGAGAACGTCAAGATGAACAGCTACTGCATAGTCTTCGGTATCCAGTCCCTTGTAAATTCACTGGCTGCCGGAAATACTCCCCAGGATGTGGCGGCGGCAGCCTGTCACAGCGTCGCAGAACAATTATTCGAGCAGCAGCTCCAGGAGATTGACGTAAAGGAACCTGTAATAATGGTCGGCGGCACTTCTCTTATTGAAGGGCTGCCAAAGGCGGTTGAGGAATTGCTAAAAGTAAAGGTCATCGTCCCGGAAAATGCGCAGTATATCGGAGCGGTAGGGGCGGCGCTTCTTGCTTCAGGATTCATTTCCAAATAGGGAGCCATGATGGAACAGCTTGAGACATTTATTGTGGAATCGCCAGATGCAGTCGGGGCTAAAACCACGCGAACCCTGATAATGGATACAATTGCAGATCTTTCCCTCTCGCGTGTCATCGGAAGATTGCGGGTTTTCGTTGACCCGGTTGAACCAGTGTTCATATTTGCAGCCTTATTGCGCCTCGGAACACCTTCTGTCAAGCTTAAGGATTTTGCCAAAGTCGAAATGGGCTCGATCGGCAAGGACGAAATCAAGATAGAAATTGATAAAGAAGCCTACACAATTAAATTGCTCAATAAACTCTGGGCAAAATACGGCAAGGAAAATATCGAGCAGCCAGACAAGAAAATATTAATTGTTAAAGCCGACCCGTTAAAAGAAATGGATGAATTAGGCGAACTTGTGATTGAAGAACCCCAGCAGGAAGTGCTTGACAGGCTCATCGATGCCATTGCCCTTCGTATAATACCTGAAGGTTTCAGGGTGCGGAAACATGAGCTTTCGATGTCGCATGTTCTTTTCGTGGCTTCCGAGGATACGCTGAAACCCGAATGGCTGGCGAAAGGAAAGGACATGCTGGAGTCGCTGCGGAGGGAAGAAAATGTTTGAACCTATTATGTATGTAGGCGGGGTCTATAAACATAATCATTTAGTGGAACTGGTGGAAGACCTTGGCGGATATATTCTCCAGAAAAACGTGATGCAGACCGAAGTCGTCCTGTTGATGCTTGTCCCCATAAATGATATTGCAATCGTTGAAGCCAAGGCAAAAGAGCTTCTCGGAAAGCTCACGCGGGCGCCGCTTACGGGAAGCGAAATCGCAACCGTTGCCCCAACGCTTGCTTATCATCATCTCCCGCACCTTGATTGCGATGTGGCTGAATTCCTGAGAAAACAGGGCGCCAAGACAAATATGATCGGGCTTGCGCGGGGAGTCGGGAAGAGGATTTGCCAGCTTACGGCTTATGAACGCGACCTTATTAATGAACATGATGTGGCTGTTTTCATCCTCGGGAATTATGAGCACTGCATCATCGAAAAGTCAAAGAGGCTTTACGAGGGGATTGAAATACCGGTTGTGGTGACGGGCGCGCCTGAATTGAGAACAGAGGATGTCCCGAATGCGACCGCGTACGTGGGCAATTTCGGAAGGATTTTGCATCATATGCGGCATGCTGAGGAGCTTCGCACGCTGGATAAGCTTGCGGAAGTAATAGGTAAAGTCCTGGATGATGTCAGGAAAGAGATTGCAAAAGACCCGCCTTCCATAGCGCCGCCGCGCATCAAGAAAGAAATAGAGGAGCAGGTGCAGGAGATAATCGACAGTCTTCATCCCCTTCCGATAACCTTGCAGTTGAATGGCGCGAGGGTCAAATTGCCTTATGAGGAGTTCCATGAGATGATAGAGAACATCAGGTTCGTTGAAGGGGTTACGATGAAGGAGGTGGCGCAGGTTTTGCCTTCGAAGATGAGGAATTTTATTTTGATTAAGCCGAGGCCGAAGAGTGAGACGGGGTTTGTGATATGACACTAATATGAACACTTATTACCTTGCCTTTGATGAAATAAATAAAGAGATCAAGGATTTTTATAAAGATATCTGTAAGATAAAATCATTATCTTACAACGATAGGCAGGGCTATATAACCAACCAATTGAAACAATTAGAACAATGCCTAACACAAATCTTAGAACTCGAAGAGTTAAAAATTAAAAACATTGAAAACGGGGGAGGTTCTATCAGTGATTGGGATTCTTACTATACACTTATGGGGCATTTTTTTGAGGGATTTATAAAAACAATTTTGATGAGAGAAAATTTTGATAACTTCTTTTTAGACTACGATGATAAGAAAAAAACATTAAGTAAGTATGAATATGCCAAACAGGAGTTTAATATAGCTTTGAATAAAAAGAATATGGACAAAGAACAAGCTGAAAGAATAAAGGAGGTTTCGGATTATATACAATTACAAAGAAATAATTTTATACATTTTCCTTTGAAAACGTATGACATTATCTCTGTAAAATTCGAGATATATATGGTCATAAAGAAATTATGTGAACAAAATCAAATAAAATTCTCCGAAGAAACTATTAAAAAATTAAATATTGCAATAGAGAGAGAATCATATTATAGGGAGGGAACGAAATTTAAGGATGTATGGGAGCGTTAATATTAGATACAAACTTTACACTTATTAATATAATTCAATCTATCTCAAAAAGAGAATGAATTTATGAAACAAAAAAAAGAAATCCTCACCCTCCTCAAAAAACAACTCCCCTACCTCAAGGAAAACTTCAAAGTAAAAAGCATCGGCTTATTCGGCTCTTACGCAAGAGAAGAACAAACCGAAACAAGCGACATCGACATGCTTGTCGAGTTCGAGGCGCCGGTGGGTTTTATTAAGTTCATAGAGCTTGAGAATTATTTAAGCGATAAGCTTGGTGCGAAAGTTGACCTTGTAACTCCTGACGCACTTAAGCCGCTTATAAAACCTCACATCATAGCGGAGGCTGTTTATGCCTAAAAAGAGAAACATCAATCTGTTTTTCGAAGATATACTTGAGGCGACAAACAGTATCAAGGAATATACTCATGATATGGGTTATGAAAAGTTTATTCAGGACAAAAAGACAAGAGATGCAGTTGTAAGAAATCTTGAAATCATAGGCGAAGCTGCCAAAAATATTCCAGTTGATATCAAGGAGAAATATCCAGAGGTCAATTGGAAGGAAATGGCAGGTATGAGAGATAAGCTCATTCACGAATACTTTGGTGTTAGCAATGTAATTGTCTGGGAAACCATAAAAAACGATATCCCTTTGTTTGAATCTCAGATTGAAAAGATAATTAAAGATTGAGTATGAAGGATATAAAATACGAAATGGTCGTTTATTGGAGTGAAGATGACGACGCCTATATTGCGGAAGTACCTGAACTTCCCGGTTGCATGGCGGATGGCAGGACATACGAAGAAGCGATAAAAAATACACTCACTGTAATAAAAGAATGGATAGAAACTGCAATGGAGCTTGGAAGGGAAATCCCAAAACCCAGAGGCAGACTGATATACGTTTAGAGAAGAAAGCCCTTTTTTGAGTATGCGCCGACCGCTGCTCTCGTACCTATCGGCGCCGAACAGTCTGAAAATATCATCACTGAAGCAGACTTGAAGCACTTCCAAAAATTTCATTATCCAGCCAGACTATCTTACACTGATGAGTACCACAAGCCAGGATTTAATTAACCTCTTCGCCGTCCCCCTCTCCTTTTTCCTCGTCATCCTCTCCATCCTCGTAATCCAATCAATTACAATAAACATAGTCAGCCGCCATCTCGGCAACATCTCATTCAAACACCCGCGATTATTCAGGGCGATGAACTGGTGGGGCGTATTCATCCATGAACTAAGCCATGCCATTACAGCGCTCCTGACCCTGAATAAAATAAAGGAATTTAAAGTCTCCTCAACCGGCGGGCATGTTACGCACTACAGCAGCGGCTCAGGATTTTTCCAGTGGCTGGCAACCCAATTAATCAGCGCATCCCCGGCATTTGTGCCATCGATCATGGCGGCGATATTGTTGGGATATTTGCGTTACATTGACCTTGGGAATTTCACCCTTGATTTCGGGTCGTTGGAGCTGGCTGGCGTATTTTCAGGTTTATACCTAAGTTTAATTCCCAATATCGTAAAAACGGTCGGGGTGCTACTGGTAAACCTCGATTATTCCAGGGTTGAAAACATTCTTTTGCTGTTGATTTTAACTTTTTCTTTCTCGGCTGCAAAACCAAGTTCAATCGATAAAAAATCAGGCATGCAGGGGGACTTACAATCATTGATAGAAGGATTTTACAAATTCCCTGTGTACACAATATTATCCGTGCTTGTTTTCACAGGAATTTTCTGGATATTATTGAAACTGAATCCGGTCTGGTTTTTATATGTTGTAATGTTTTTAGTATTACTGCCGATATTGTCTATTTTCGCCCTTGTGTGCAACTACCTGTTTATTAGATTGGTAAATCTTTTTGATAATTCTTCAAAAATTCGTATTGTATTAGCCATTTCAGCCTTCGCTCTTGTTTATTTTTTTATGAAACAATATGCTGTGGAGCAGTACCTGGTAAATATAATAAGCGCCTGCGTACTGGTAGGGATTTTGAAACTGGCAAAATGATTCAGCCCATAGTAGTCATATAAATACCAAAAACCCAATAATAACATGGGTGGAAACCTATGGAATTAAAATCAATTAAAATCATTGCGCCTCGTGACACAAACCTGATTCTCGGGCAGACGCATTTCATCAAAAGCGCCGAGGATTTATACGAAACTCTCATCACCGGCGCCCTGGGCATCAAATTCGGGCTTGCGTTCTCCGAAGCCTCGGGAAAGTGCCTTGTCCGAAGCGACGGGAATGACGATGAGCTTGTAAAAGCGGCAGAAGAAAATGCCCTTGAGCTCGGCTGCGGTCACAGCTTCATAATATTCATGAGAAACGCTTATCCAATAAATGTCCTGAATGCAATAAAGAACGTGCAGGAAGTATGCAATATTTTTTGCGCAACGGCAAATCCTGTTGAGGTCATCATAGCGGAAACACAGCAGGGCAGGGGTATCATGGGCGTCGTTGATGGTGAAAGTCCGAAGGGAATCGAGAGTGCCGGGGACAGGGAAGAGCGAAAAACCTTCCTGCGCTCAATCGGGTACAAGAGATAATGGGAAAGGATTACCTGAAGGTCAGGGTTCCGGCAACTTCCGCAAATCTTGGCGCCGGTTTTGATGTGTTTGGAATAGCGCTTGAAAACCCCGCCGATATAATAGAGGTTGAAAAAAGCGATAAAACAGTAATAACCGTTACAGGAAGGGATTCGCGATTCGTGCCGGTTGACCCTAAAAAAAATACTGCGGGAATTGTTGCATCTCTGCTTGAAAAGCAAGTGAAAATCAGGATACAAAGGGGTATTCCACTATCAAGCGGGCTTGGCAGCAGCGCGGCGCCGGCTGCAGGGGTGGCGTTTGCGGTAAACGAAATGTTCTCTCTCGGTCTTTCAAAAGAGGAACTCGTCGGGATAGCGGCACAGGGGGAAAAAGCAGCTTCAGGAGCAGCTCATGCAGATAATGTCGCACCTGCAATTTATGGCGGGTTTGTGATAGTTCATAAAGACAGGATTATCTCCCTGTATCCTGAAAATATAGGTATCGTAGCAGTTCATCCTGAAATAATTGTAAGCACAAGGGCAGCCCGCGCAATCCTCCCCAGAAAGCTTTCACTTCCTGATATTTCCTTTAACACGGGGAACGCGGCGTCTATGGTTGTGGGGATAATGAAAAGCGACATAAAGCTCATCGGGGAAAGCATGAAGAACAGGGTAATCGAGGAAGTGCGCTCAAAACTTATAAAAGGATATGGACAGGTCAAGAAAAGTGCGATTGAGGCAGGGGCTTCCGGGGTAACTATAAGCGGTTCGGGACCGACTATGATTGCTGTATGCAGTATTAATGAAAGAGAAAATATCGCAAAGGCGATGACGCAGGCTTTTTCAAAAAATCATATCAGAAGCGAGGCCTTCATCACTACCATTGGAAATGGGGCAGAGATCATAGATGGCTGAAAATTGCCTGAAATGAGCAAACTTGCTTAAGATTGTTGATACGATACTTATTTAAACAATGGTTATCAATATATGCATGTTCGTTGAACAACGAACAAGATAAGCGGGTTCATTTTTTCAACGATACCACCCACTCCCCTTCCCGCTTATCTTATAATTCATTTTTACACATCGCGGCGACATGTTTTTATGAATCTATCCTTAATCTGATTCGCAGAAAGTGGAATTTCCCTGCATTTTACATTAACGGGTTTTACAAGCGCATGTATAAAACCCGCTTTTCGAAGTAAAGCTTCTTTTAATTCAGCCGTTGTATGAACTTTCACCGTATTTTTAATCCCGTTTGCTTTAGCCAGGAGTTCAAGATCAATCTGGCTGCTGGTTGCAGTCCTCTGGTTCCCGGTAGAGCCATAAGCTGCATTGTCAATAGCAATGACTGTGAGGTTCCCGGGATTATATTCCCCGATAGCTGTCAACGAATTCGGGTTCATGAGCAGGCTTCCATCCCCGTCAATCACATACACATGCCTTTTCTGGATAAGCCCAAGCCCAAGCCCGATAGGCGATGCCAGCCCCATTGAACCCAGCATATAGAAATTCAGCTCCCTGTCTTTGATTTCAAATAATTCCTTGGAAGGGATGCCAAGGTTGGCGATTATAATATCATCGTCAACAATTCCAGCCAGGGTTTTAATAGCATCATATCTTGTCATTTCAGGCTTTTTTATTTCACTTTTAAATTCCAATTCAAGGCGCCTCGGAATTATCTCTATGGGCAGGGGCGCATCACATGAAGAACATTCCCATACAGAAGGGGAAATCAACACGACATGCGGGCGGGCATTACTGAAAGAATCATTGATGGCATCATTTAACCTGTCAAGCTCGCTCTGGGATTCGATTATAGTGAATTTTATGCCGGCGGCTTCAAGAATCGCAGACAATCTTTTCCCGAACTGCCACTGCGCCTCGATTGATTCTTTGTAAACCCCGCGCCAGCTTGCAAGTATTGGCAGGGGAATGCCATATGTCAGGTTGAGCGATAGAAGCGCATTTATCATATTTCCAAGACCGGTGCTCTGGATGACCATTACAGGTCTTCCGCCGCCAAGATAGACGCCGGCGCATATCCCCACGCCATTCTCCTCCCGGGTTAAAGGAATGGTCTTTATATTTTCGTCTATCAGCGGAAGAAGCGCTTTTATCCTGTCGCAAGGCAAAGTAGCTGCAAGGTCAATATTGTTATTTTTAAGAATTTCAACGACTTTTTGCTCTGGATTTTTCATCTGGTTATCTCACCGCATAGGGCGCAAAGACCGCAAGAATTTGTTTTTCTGTACTTTGCGTTCTCAACATTCTTTGTGAGCGGCTTAATCTTTTTCAGTATAAATTCCAAAGGATTGGTGGGCATTCAAAGCTCCTTCTTTAAATTAAATCTTCAAGCGGGACATTTGAATTTTCAGCATGTGCAAATGGCTCAATCTTATAAAGATGATAATCGTTTTCCACCCGCTTCACTCCGCCGCCTGTGATATTCAGCACAATATGCTCATCTGCTCTTATCTCTCCATTCTCCACTGTCTGGACAAGGGACGCAACTGCAACACCTGCAGGCGGGAATATATCAATACCTTCAAGCCGCTCAAATAATTCCACGCCTTCTTTCGCATCGTTATTGGATATCGCATACATGCTACCGTTTGTTGAACGCAATGCATCGTACACGCCGCCCAAAACCGAATACGGCGGTTCACGGTTAGATAATATATCGGCATACATCTCATGTATGAGTTTCTTTGGCTCTGGCATATCAATGTCTTTTATTATATCGCGCCTGCCCGCTTTCCATGCATTATACATGGGCACAAAAGGCAGGTTCTGTGACAGGTGAAGTCTGGGGAGTTTCTTGCCGAATCTTCCGTCTTCAAGCAACCGAGACGATGCTTCCCATGCTGCAATGCCGCCAGTTCCGCTTCCTATCGCCTGGAAATAATGGTCAGGCAACCTTTTCATGAAAACCGATGCGTCAAGCATCACCGTTCCCATTCCGTCCCTCCGCGCCACGTTTCTCGCCCCGCCTTCCGCCTGCATTCCGGGAAGCGCGGAAAGCCGCTCTGCAAGGTGTATTGAATCCGTATAATCGCAATTTTCCCCCATCTGTATAAGACGGATGGAATCTGTGGGCTCCTCGGGCAGCCACATTCTTGAAATCCCGCTTCCGGGTACTACAATATAGACTTTTACGCCTGTCATTGCAGACACATGGGCAAAAGCGCGTGCCGTGTTCCCTGCCGATGCCAGCACGAGTGATTTTCCTGAATTTTTAGATTTCGAAAGGGTAGGAAAAGCCTCAAGTTCCTTGAAGCTGCATGTTTTGATAAACGCCCTGCGCTCAGGCCAGTAGCCGTTGAAGCTGATAAACAGATTTTTCAGTCCGAGTTCAGATGCAAGTTCAGTGCTTTTGTATGTAACCGGACCGGAATCGGTTGTTATTAAATCGTTTACAGGCAGCCAGTCATGGAATCTTCCCATCCCGGGAACGTTCTTTAAATCAAGTCTTTTGCTCCTGTAATTTGCCCGGAGCAGGGCATTATCAGTTTCGCATTTTAACCTGTCGTCAAAATAAGCAGTACCGCACCCTGCACAGACAAGATTATATTTTGGGTTTTCGGGGATGGAAATGAACGGATGAGATTGAGAAATACCTGCGCTATATGCAGATTTTGTTTCTGTCATGATTATTAGTTCCTTAAAACACTATTTATGTCTTTCCGTTTGAGGACTTGTTTTTTCCTGTATAGGATACAAAATTTAAATTAAAATACGATTGTCCAATTGTAAAATTCTTTTGAACGGTCTATTGATTCTCTCTTACAAGAATTTCTTCATTTATATCTTCAAGCGTATTGCAGGAAGTCATTATCATAGCAATTTTTATATCTGTTTTTAAAAACTCCATGATTCTCTTTACTCCCTCGACCCCTGTTGATACCGCCTCTCTGGCAAGCGGTCTTCCCACCAGAACAAAATCCGCACCCAGAGCCAGCATTTTGACAACATCAAACCCGGTTCTTACTCCCCCATCTGCCGTAATTACGACTTTTTCACCGTTATCGTTATCTCTTACAGCTTTTACGATTTCAGGAAGCGCATCCGCAACCCCGCGGCCTGAATCCAGTACCCTGCCTCCATGATTGGAAACGCCTATCACATCAGCCCCGGCTGAAAGTGCTGCCAGTGCATCCTCGGCGCACATGACGCCCTTGATAATGAATGGAAGCCTTGTTGATTTTTTTAGTTCTTTCAGTTCATCGATTGATTTCCTGAAAACCGGCTTTCCGGCAAGCGCGAAGTTCACCGAACCTGCCCCGTCTATATCAACGCCTACAGCTACCGCCTTTTCTTCTTCTGACTTTTTTATCAGATCTATCAGGACTTCCTGGGACTGGGGCTTGAAAATGTTCACCCCGTGACCGTTGACTTTTTTGAGTGCAACTATTGCAGGATGTATCATTTCATAATCCCTGGATGTGTTACCCGTACATCCGATAGTCCCTGCAACTTTGCATCCTGCGAGGATATTATACGCAAAATCCTCTTCGGTTATATTGCTGACAAAACTTAAACCGCTCATCGGCGCTCCGAGAACTGGCATGGATATTTTCTTTCCCAGGAAAGTGGTTTCGATAACCGGCTCTTCATGCTGCGTTATCAGCCTTTTTTTCAACCTGTATTTTGAAAGCGCCTTAAAATTGGCAAGATAAGTGAGGCCCTGCCCAATCCCCCGAAGACCCAGCGGTACTCCGTACTCCTGCCTCAATTCAGGCACCGTTTCCGGGTTGTCAACACCTACCAGAATGCTTCTTTTTTCTTCTTTCTTTTCTTTGAAGTCAGAATAAGCCCTGGCTTTGTGCCAGTATTCATCTTCAGGGACGGTGACGAGCTTATCCCTGGCTGCACCGCAGACAGGACATCTCCAGGAATCAGGGAAATCCGGAACTTTTGTATTCGGCTCTATTCCTGTCTGGGTGTCCCCTATATCCTCATCATAAACATAGATGTTGCAGACCGTACACAGCCATTTAGCCATATATTAAATCTTATTTCATCCGGGACTGCTGCATACCAGAACCCTTGAGACAGTATCTGTCCCATCTTAGAGCCAGGTTCTTCTGGACGGGGCATGTCGGGCACAGGCAGCCTTTGTCTTTCTTGATTACTGCGCTTTTCCCGATTGCGCAGAATGTGAGTTTTTTCTCGCCGGTCCCGGCATACGTGGGACATTTTCCGCAGATGCATATCTTATCAAGCTCCTTGATTTGGGCCTGCATCTCTGCCGGAGACATTTTGCTCATTGCTTCCATAATCTGTTCAAAAGTTTTCTGTGGTTCTTTTGCCATATTTTTCCCCCTTAAATTAACAATTAACTATTCCGGTTATTAGTATATATTAGTTTATCCGCTATTTTTGAAGTGTAGAGTACGGATATAATTTCGTTTGGCTTCTGGCGAGGCGATGGCTCTCCTATAAAATGGGATTCAGATAAAACCGACCTACAAACAATCGGTTCTTATACGAGGTCATGCAGAATAATTGATACTCAATGGCGCATTAAAATATTGGAAGATTACATAAAACTATTTTGGTAATACTATATTAGTATTAATATGATATATTATAACTATGCTTTTCAAAATCCGCATCAAAGGTGATTATATATTTTTCAGACAAACTCAAATGTACTATGACTCAGAAAGAAAAGACATATAGAAAGAGACACAAAAGCAAAGGTTTGCCATGGGGGAAAAGAGCCATTTAAAAATGCTAAACCACCGGCATACCTTGTGGAAGAATCAAATCTCGCAAAAGAAAGTATTGTGAGTTCTCCCAGACCTTCCCGCACTAATAAAAAATGTAAATAATAACTTCAAAATTTTGAAATTGAATAAAAAGGCTCAGGAAATCACTATTTAATTGTTATCAATCTCAACTAATTTCACTAAAGTTCTTTGAAAAACACGCCCACGTTTTTAGCGCCACGATTGTTATGCAGGTTTCAAGAAGTGCTAATGATGCATGTAACCCCTATTATTTGCAGTCACTATTCCCTTTATTTAACAACCCCCGGATTTGTTACCATTTTTGACCTGATATATCATGTAAAATTAATCCAAAATCAGGAAGATTCCATCCTTAACACAACTTTAATACCCAGCCAACCACCCGTCAAAAAAATTTATAGCCAATAAGACTGTAGTAGCACCCGACGGTGACACAATGGCAGAAAAGCAAACAGAAGAAAAAAAAGCAGTCCTTCCTCCAAAATCAAACTTCAGCGAATGGTATAACGAACTCCTTTTGATGGGGGAAATAATGGATGTCCGTTATCCTGTTAAAGGGCTGTATGTCTGGTTCCCGTTCGGGTTTGATGTGCGAAAACGCACGTATGCGATAATCCGCGAGCTGCTTGATAAAGACCACAAGGAAGCGCTTTTTCCACTGCTCATCCCTGAAACCGAGTTCATGAAAGAGGCAGAGCACATTAAAGGCTTTGAGAACGAGGTTTACTGGGTAACTCACGGCGGGAAAAACGAACTGGACGTCAAGCTGGCTCTGCGCCCCACGAGCGAGACTGCTATTTATCCCATGTACAAAGTATGGGTGCGCTCCCATGCAGATTTGCCAATCAAGATATACCAGATAGTGAACACCTTCAGGTACGAAACAAAACACACGCGCCCCCTCATCCGCCTGCGCGAGATAACGTCCTTCAAGGAAGCCCATACAGTCCATGCCACATGGGATGAAGCCGCAAAGCAGGTCGAGGAAGCCACGCGCATTTATGTGGAATTTTACAGGCGCCTTGCAATCCCCACAATCGTCTCAAAACGACCTGACTGGGACAAATTCCCCGGCGCTGATTACACGATGGCTGTGGACACGCTGATGCCAGACAACAAAACATTACAGATAGGAACGGCGCACCATCTCGGCAGCAATTTCGCAAAGACGTTTGACATAAAATATGAAGATTTAAACGGCGAGCAGCAATACGCTCACCAGACATGCTACGGGATTTCGGAACGCAGCATCGCAGCGTTGATTTCCATTCATGGCGATGATAAGGGACTTGTATTCCCGCCTGAAGTGGCGCCGATACAGGTCGTTGTCATCCCGATTCTATTCGGGAAGAGCGAGGAGATATTAAAAGCGTGCCGTGATGTGGCTGACAAATTAAAAGATAAGGGCTTGAGAGTGGTTCTTGACGACAGCGACGAGCGCCCCGGAGCCAAGTATTACAAATGGGAAATGAAAGGTGTGCCCCTGCGGGTGGAAATCGGCCCGCGCGACCTGAAAAACAATGTGGCGACAGTCGTCAGGAGAGACAGCGCAAGTAAGGAAACTGCTCCGCTTGATAATATTATAGAAGAAATCCAGAAAAGGTTTGAAGATATACGTGGAAACCTGTTCGTGAAAGCCAGAAGCTCATTGAATGAACGCATCATAAACTGCAGTTCGCTTGAAGAAGTTAAAGATAAAATTTCAAACGGCATCGCCAGGATTCCATGGTGCGGTGAACGCGAATGCGGGCTTGCAATGGAAGAAGTGGTCGGCGCGGGGATACTCGGAGTGCCTGAGGGCGAGCTCGGGAAGGGCGCAGGGAGTTGCCCTGTTTGTAAAAAAGAAACCGGAAATATGGCGATAATGGCGAAAACCTATTAATTTATGATAATGGTTAGAAATAGAGCCATTTAGCTCTACCAGGATTAAGGTTAAAAGCTAATTCTGGTATGAATTTGGTGTAATATTGGAAAATTGCTTTAAGTACTCAATCTAATTTATGGTCAGAGGAACCAGATTCCTATCCTATTCCAAACGCCTATCCAACTCTTTTTTGGTTCCTCAAACAACTTCTCCTTGAAGGTATATTTTTTAAATATTCTCACAAAATGATAATGGTCTAAATGACTTATCATTTTGTACCAATTAGATAAGTTTATATCATATACAAAATTTATGTTGTTTCATGTTAAAAGACGTCAAAGATACCGCTGCCTGGGAAAGGAGCAAGGGAGAGTTCTCGGTTATTGAAGTTCCTGCGGTCATTGTGAGTATTGAGACCTTCGTAAACTTGCAAAAAGATGCTGAAAATATATTGGGTTCTGACGGCGCAGCTGTGCTTTTTTATGAAGCAGGTAAGAAGGCGGGTCTTCGATGGATAAACCGCTTCAGCAGGGAATGGGGTTTAAAGGATAAAAAGTTCATTGAAGCAGTCCAGAACTTCTACGCAGAGCTCGGATGGGGCAGGTTTAGCGTAGAAGAAAACAACAAAAATGAGCTGATAGTAAGAGTTGATAACTCATTTATTGCAAGAGGCTACGGGAATTCTAAGGTTAGTGTTTGTCATTTTTTGAGGGGTTATAACGCAGGTCTCGCGGAGACGCTAAAAGGCAATCATATAGATGCCGAGGAAGTGAAATGCGCTGCAAAAGGGGACGACTGCTGCGAGTTCGTGATGAAGCGGATGGAATAATTTTTTAGATATATCATCGGTTTACCAGATAAAAGGGACTAAACGATATCGCGTTTTCTGGCAGTATTCTTCATAACCCGGCAGTTCCCGCAATAGCACTTCCTCTTCATTCAACAACCTGGATACAAGCAGCGGGATCAGGGGCAGGAAGAATGGCAAAGCCCAATAAGAACCAAGAGCAAACGGAGTGAACAGGAACATTATCAATACTCCCAGATACATCGGGTGGCGGACTATTGCATAAGGACCCGTTGTGATAACCTTCTGCCCTTTCTCAACTTCAACGACGCGAGAAGCGTAACTATTTTCCCGCAGAACCAGGAAAACGAAAATATAGCCTGACAAAACGATTGTATTAGCCGCAATAACAAGATATACAGGCACGTTTGACCAGTGGTAACGATAGTCAAGCCCGGGTATTATAAAGATAGAGAAGAAAATAATAATCCCTAATAGCTGAATAGTCTTTTGTTTTTCTTCCTTTTCTTTCATCCTCATCCGGCGTACAAGGAGTTCCGGGTCATACTTTAAGAAATAAAAGACCACAAAGAACACTGGAATAAAAAGAACGCCGCAGTATATCCACGCCTGCCAGTAATCCAATGAACCCGCAGGTAAGAACAGCACCAGGCCCATAAAAATTGGCAACAATATTAATCTCAAAAAAACTTTTTTCTTTAGTTCTGGTAAATTGATGTTCGATGTATTCGATTTGCTTTCCATATATCCTGATCCCCTAAATTATTTCACCGATGCACTTTTGTGCATACATAAACCGCCATAAAACCATCAGAATAATCAACTTCATCTATGGAGAATCCAGCCCTCGTAAGCAGTCCTTCCATTATCCAGTCAAGAGTCGTATATTCCTCTTTAATCGCAATCTCCATATCATTGGCGAGTTCCACTCCTGCAACATGTTTGATACCATTGATCAGGTTATCAAAAAATATCTTATGATTATCTGTATCGAATGAATAGACCGTATCCCTCAAGTAGAATTTTCCCCCTTCCTTTAGCATTTCAAATATGCGTTTTAGGGCTATGGATTTCCAAAAATCAGGGAGATGGTGGAGCACCAGTTGTGATACAACTGCGTCTAATGATCCTGCTTTGTGCTCGTATGTCAGAAATCCTGTATGATGAAATTCAATATTTGTTATTCCATTCATTCTGGTTTTGTATTGTGCAAATTTCAACATTTCAGACGAAACATCGATGGCAATAACTTTAGCACAATGCTTAGCAGCCTCTATTGCAAAATTACCGGTTCCGGTGCCGATTTCCAGAATTGTCTTGTCACTGGTCAGATTTATGGATTCAATAATTTTTTCTGTTTCCTTTTTAACATCTCTCAATTTTTGCATTTGTGTGTCATAGGCTTGCACATGCTCGTAATCCATATAGTCAGTTCCGACCTGTTGCATCTCATTATATTGCCACTTTGGGTTTGAGTTCATATCTTTAATAACATGATTATTTCAGGTTAATTATGCTTGTCAATATTTTTTCATTCAGCCATCGCCCATCTCTTCCTTCATCTCATCATAAAACTTCACCAGGAGTAACAGATGCCTATGGAATATTAATAACTTTACTTGATCCGGAAAGTGGTGGTGGAGGATTAACAGGGGGTGATATGGTTTTTGGAGTACTTCCTTTCATACAACTCAAACTGTCTTTATCTCAAACCCCTCAAACATCTTTCTCATTATGACATCCTGGATTGAACCAAAACCCGGCGTAGCTATCGTACTGCCGCTCATATCATCTATAGTGCGTATATCAGAATCCGCTCTCACTACGAGCGAAGTACCCCCGGTATTCACTCCGCTTATGATACGGATCTTTCCGTTATCGTTAATAGCGTACCTCAAAACCGGAGACGCCCCAAAAACTGCCACATCTACTTCACGCTGAGTGAAAGCATTTGTTATTGCCATCCCATTTCTGAACTTTAAGAAAAAAATATTTTTATCCGGGACAAGACCAACCTGTTCAAAATAACCTTCTTTTTGTGCTACATATATCCCCAGACTGTGGATATCATTATGTATCAGTCCGAACCTGAGGCTCCCATTAACAGGAGGGGGAGTCCAATTCGGATCAGCATCCAGCTTATTACTGATTTCATTGTAATATTTGTCCTGGATTATGCTCGAAAGGAAATCGTCCTGATTATTATAGCCCATTGAGGCCAGATCCCTCTTAAAACCCCCGGCTTTACTCAGTATTTCGAATCCTGTTTTCATTTCTTTCATATCAGGGAATTCTATATATACAGTATTGTTGATCGCTGCAGAGGCAGCCGTTCTATCAACACCTGTAAATTCTGAGCCGTATTCCAGGACATTTTCCCGGTTTGCAGGGTCATTAATGAATCTTGTACTTTTTATATGCACCCAGACAAGAGCTCTTATCGTGTCTTCATCTTTAAGATATTCTGAAACTGCCATAACACACTCCGGATGGTTGTTCCATATATCTTTTGAATTAACAAGATACCTGCCGTAACCATCGGCTACAGCTTTTGCAGGATACGGTTCCCAGGAAATGAAACCTGCTATCTTTCCCACCGAAAGTCCAGAACTCATCTCTTCAGGAGTCAATGAAACAACATATATCGTTTTCTGAACATGGGATTTCTCATAGAGGCTGGTCAATGCATACGAAGGTATAAATATAATTAGTATAATTATAATATACACGTATTTTTTCATCTTTCACCAAACTTCTTCAATCCGAAAAAGAAAGCACTGCCCGCTCCTGGCTCGCTCTCCACACATATTTCACTGCCGTGTGCTTTGATAATTCCACTGGATATTGAAAGCCCAAGCCCGCTGCCGCCTATTTTCCTTCGGGATGTGCTATCCACCTGATAAAATTTGTCAAATATCTTCACTAATTTATCTTTCTCCATCCCGATGCCGTTATCTTCTACTCTGACCATAATGTTATCCTGATCATCCTTTGCCGACAGAAGGATTCTTCCTTCGCTTTGTGTGAATTTTAAGGCGTTACTGAGCAGATTATTTAATACGATTATAAGCTTTTCCCTGTCGCCAAGTATTGGAGAAAGGTTCCCTGGAATATCAACTGAAACCTTTATATTTTTTTTCAATGCAAGAGGTTGGATATTTTCAAGCGCTACCTTAGCTATTTCATGAAAGTTCACCTGTTCAAAATGATATTCCATCTTTCCGGCTTCGATTTTGGAAAGGTCCAGGATATCGTTTACCAACCTTGTCAGCCGATCTACACTCATTATAATGTTCTCAAGCATCTCTTTGTCTACAAGGGAGGGATTAATATTTTCTGATTCGAGGAATTCGGCTGAAGTCCTTATTGCAGAAAGAGGCGTCTTTAATTCATGCGAGACCAGGGAAATAAAATCCGATTTCAGGCTATCAAGTTTTTTTAGCTCATCATTGGCATTAATCAGTTCTCTGTTTTTTTCTTCCAGATCTTTATTTGCTATCTCGATTTTGGTTTCAAGCTTTTTTCTTATGTCTAACAATTCTTTTGCAGTCTGGTTAAATATTTCTGTAAGCTCCCCTATCTCATTACTTGAAGAAACAGATATGGTTTTGAATTGCCCTCTTACAAGACCATTGGCTCCATCTTTCAGAGACTTTATGGGTTCGGTCAGTCTTTTTGAGATGAACAAAGCCAGAAGAAAGACACAGAAAACAGCAATAAAGGATATACCTATCATCAATCGTTCCAGAGATAGAACTTCGGTATACGCCTCATCTTTATTCTTCTCCACAATAAGCCCCCATCTGTAAAGAGGCAACCAGTAATAAGAACCAAGCACTTCTTCACCTTTATAATTGATATATTCACCCACCCCACTTTTTTCATAAGTCACTTCTTTAACTGCAAAATTATTGTTGATATTTTCAAGCAGTATTTTAGATCTTTCCTGGTGAAAGATCAACTCCCCTTTGTTATTAACTATGAAAATCTCCCCTAATTTTCCGATATCAATGCTCTCGATCACCGTGTACAGGTTCTCCATACTGACTCTCGCAGCCAATATTTCTGTATTTGTATCGTTCTTTTTGACAGGGTTTGTGATTATTATTTCAGGCAAACCTGTAATTCCGGACAACGAAACATCTGATATGTACTGTTTTCCCTGCGACGCATCTATAAAATATCGTTCTTTACCAACATTTCCAGTGCGGTTTAGAGTGGAGAATGTTATGTTTCCATCTGAATTGAAAATAAAGAACTCTTCATATACACCTTGATGTTCATTTTCGAATGAATCCAGATATTCCTGAAGTTTTCCTTTTTCTGTGTTGCCAGCTATCGTGGAAATAATACGTATATCGCCCTTTCTTGCAGCCATCCAGTCATCTATTGTACGACCGGTATTTTCGGTCGCAACAAGCAAGTTGGTCATCACGGAGTCGCGAATGGCAACTTTGCTGTGATCATAAGATATGTAAACAACGGCCGACAGTGGTAATACGGAGATGATCAGGAAAAAGATGATCAACTCAAACCGTATTCTCACAAGTTGGCCCCTGTTTTTGATTATATCTCTCTTGACCTTCGGAGCACACTTTTTATACGGGCTTTAAGCTCGTTGAGATTGAAAGGTTTGGTTACGTAATCATCCGCACCAATCTCCAGACCTTCTATTCTATGTCTCACTTCATCTTTGGCAGTCAGCATGATTATAGGTATTTTCTCTGTAAGTACGTCTTTTTTTACCTGGCTGCAGACCTCGATTCCGTCCATTCCCGGCAGCATGATATCAAGGATTATCAATTCCGGCATCTCGGTCTTTGCCTTCTTTATGGCTTCATAACCGTCATAGGCTTCGATGACTATGTAATCTTCTGATTCAAGAGATCTCTTTAATGGAAGAAGCGTAGCCATCTCGTCGTCCACTATCATTATCTTCTTTCTTGTATCAGAAAAGCTTCTGATCCTTTTCTCGACCTCTTTTTCCGTGATTTTCAGGATCCGGGCTATCTCTGAACTTGAGATATTTTCGTTATTTTTTATCAATTCAACGATTTTATCATCAATACTTTTATTCATGATCTACCACCGGCATTTCCAATTCAGTTGAAGGTATTTGCTCATCAAGTACTAACCTCAATTCGTCATAGAATTTTATTAGAAGCTTTGTGGCTTCATGTTCTTCATTGAGATAGAACGATCTTATCTGTTTCCCTATCTTTTTCTCAATAACTATCTTATTTTGCAGAAGAGGTTCAATTACTCTTGCCACGCTGGAATGGTATAATCCGGTACCAAGTGCTATTCCTGAGAGATAATTGATCTCTCCTTTATTTTTCATTAGATATTCCAGCACAGTTAATTGTGCTGTTTTCCCAAACAACTTTTCAAGTGGGCTCATATTTTGTCCTCATTGTGCCAATCTGGTGATAATATTTAGTTAGCTCCTTTATCAAACATATTTGCGTATAGATTCATATAGTTTTGCTTTTGTAATCCTAAGAGCATGTGTAAATAAATGATAAGTATATTGTTTTATACCACTTAGCTAAGTTATAATAAACACTGGTTTGATTATTAATAGTCGAGTTTAAGTATTAAGACGTCATACTTACAAATTGAGTTTGTCCGATTAACGGACAGACAGAACAAATCTAAAAATTAGATTATGAAATGGAAGTAAAATAAAATGAATAAAAAATTCAGTTTAAGTGTATTGATGCTACTCGTTTTAAACATATTCGGGGATGTTGTGAGAAAAAGCAGAGTGGAATATAGCGGCTGGATGACAGAATATCAATATCCTCCGCGCTGGTCACATAAATGATTCTTTGAGTGATTTATGGAAAATAAAATTGAACTACAGGATGTCTGGAAGATCTATCGCATGGGCGAGTTTGATGTGCCTGCCCTGGCAGGAATAGACTTCTCGGTAAAAGCACGCGAATTCGTAGCTATAACAGGGCCCAGCGGCTGCGGCAAATCAACGATGCTAAATATGATCGGCTGTTTGGACATGCCAACCAGGGGAAAGGTTTTGCTTGAAGGAAAAGATATTTCTGATTTTAAAAGTGACGAACTGGCGCGTGTAAGAGGAAAAAAAATCGGTTTCATATTCCAGACTTTTAACCTGTATCCTACCCTGACGGCCCTTGAGAATATCCGGCTGCCTATGAGGATACATGAATTTCCTGAGCCGGAGGTAGAAGACACATCCAAAAAACTTCTTGACATGGTTGGATTATCAGAACGAGCAAACCATTTTCCTTCCCAGCTATCCGGCGGGCAGCAGCAGAGGGTTGCAGTCGCAAGGGCGCTCTCCACCGGCCCTACTATTCTCCTGGCAGATGAGCCTACAGGGAACCTGGATACAAAATCAGGTGGAGAAGTAATGGATGTTTTTAAACATTTAAACAATGAGGGATTGACTATAGTTATGATAACGCATGACATGAAAATTGCAGGATCTGCAGGAAGAATTGTAAAAATGCTTGATGGAAAAATAGTAGGTGGAACATGAATAAACTCAGTTTAATTTTGATACTTGTATCTTTGGTGTTATTTACACAGATAGCTAGCGCACAATCAAATCTTGTGACCGAAAGCGCGCCTGTTTTTCCCGGAGATACAACTTATGTCTATGTACCGGTACAGAATGTGGGATTTGGTAATGGTTTTCTGAATGACGTATCAGTCAAGCTTGAGCCAAAAGATAATGCTTCGGCTAATGTAGTGACTATACTTGATGATACGTATTTGCTTGGAGATATACAGGATTGGGGTTCCCAGAGAACCGCAAAATTCAAAATCCATGTAAACCCGGATGCAGCGGAAGGGGATTATTTTTTCAATGTATTTATTTACTACAGGGGGCAGCAGATAAGCAGCGGTACTCCAGCGCCTATGGTGACAACCGAGCTCAAGGACCAGATATTGACCATTAAAGGGAAGCCAGTGATAGTGCTGCTCAATTCAACAATTGGCATCGTAGAGCCGATGAGTGTAAATAAGGAAACGCTAACATTTAAAAATACAGGCACAGGAACAGTACAGAACGCCGTAGCTGAAATAGACCTTTCCAGCACAGGGGGAAGCAGCAAATCATCTTTTTCAATTCTTGGCGCAGGAACGAAATTTTCTCTCGGTAACCTGAAGGCAGGTGATGAAGCCGAAATCACATTTGACCTGGCCGTAGACATTACCGCAACCCCGGGTGTTTATAACCTGCCTTTAAAAATTACAGGACTGGATAATTATTCATCAGATAATTTTGTCGGAGTGGTTGTCGCAGGGACAACTAATTTTGAGATAAGTTACCTGGAGTCACTGGGTTCTTTTACGCTCAATGTCCTGAATACCGGGATAAGCCCGGCCAATTCAGTGTCGGTAACCCTGCCGCGGCAAAAGAACTTCTATATAACCGGGAGCAGTTCTTCCGTGATCGGGAACCTGAATCCCGGCGATTACACATCTGCCATATTCCAGATTGCAAAAACACCGGGCGCTGGCAGCAGTCTTGAAGTCGATATACAATATACCGACACAAGCGGACTGAGACACACCATCACAAAGTTACTTCCTGTGGATTTATCCACGACCGGGGCACAAACCAGGTCTGAAAGTACAAATTATACAGCATGGTTGCTGGCAGCTATCATTATATTGGTAATATACTGGCAGAGAAATAAAATCTCTACATATTTCCGGAAACAAAAAGGCAGCAAATGAAAATTCTTGATATTTTCAGGCTATCCCTGAGCCACGTTAAAAAAAGTAAGATGCGAAGCTGGCTTACTATAGTCGGGATCGTAATTGGGGTGGCTGCTATCGTGGCTATAATCTCTATCGGTGCGGGTATGCAAGCAAGCGTACAAAAGAGCCTTGGACGTCTTGGAGGAGACCTTATAACAGTCAATGCGGCATCGAATCTTACAGATAAAGATGTGAATATGATCAAACAGGTGCCGGGTATTCTTTACGTAAGTGGGGTGGTTTCTGGCAGGTCTGAGATAATATTGGGTAATGAAAAAAAGGCCTCTGTCTCAATAAGTGGGATTGATACCACAGTATGGCGCTCCACCATTACTACTGACCTTGAATCAGGCAGGTATCTCCAGCCCGGGGACTCAAATTCTGTAGTGATTGGATATAGATTGGCTCATGATATTTTTTTGCAGCCGATCACCCAGAATAGGCCGATAACGATAGGGGGAAAAACATTCAAAGTCGTGGGTATTTTTGCCCGGTCAGGTGGATTCGGCGGAACTGATGAAGCCGTATATATGCCTGCTGATTCGGCTCGTGATGTTATTACTGACCCTATGGAGAGAAACCGGTTCTCATTCATCATAGTTAAAATTGCAGACCAGAATTTAGCGGATAAGGTGACAGCCGATATTGAACAAAAGCTTATGATGTCCCGCCATGTAAATCCAAGGGCAAAGGATTTTAGCGTTCTTGCTTTTGCATCGATCCGGCAGCAGGTAAGCAGCATCACCCTGGCAATAACAATGTTCCTTGGTTCAATTGCGGCTGTTTCGCTTCTTGTGGGCGCTGTGGGTATTGCAAATACTATGTTCATGTCCGTTATGGAGCGCACAAGACAAATTGGATTAATAAAAGCCCTGGGGGCTACTGATAATGAAGTGATGAAGCTTTTCCTTATTGAATCAGGATTATTTGGAGTCGTGGGGGGAGTGATAGGAATAACTGTCGGTATTCTGATATCAGTTTTAATAACAGCAATAGGACCTCAGATGATAGGGCAGGGCGGGGCTATGACTACTGTTATCCCTCCATCGCTTATCATCTTCGCGATCGCTTTTTCGATCATCATGGGTGTGTTTTCAGGAGTTATGCCAGCGAGGAATGCAGCAAAGATGAATCCTGTGGATGCGTTGAGGTTTGAACAATAGAGGAATACTTATGAAAGCAATTGTATACACAGAATACGGACCGCCCGATGTTCTTCATCTCGAAGAGGTAACAAAACCAGCCCCGAAGGATAATGAAATGCAGGAGTGAAAATATGACAAGAAAAAAATTAATTGTGAAAATAAATACAAAAAAGTGGTATGTATCCATACTATCGTTAATAGGAGTTGTTGGAATCATTTTTATGAGCGGGTGTTTACAGAACACGGAACCGCCGCTAATACCTCCACCCCCAACCACCCCTGTATCACAAGGATACATCCAGAGTTTTGATCATAACCTTAATTATGGCTTTGAATATCCCGAAGCATGGACAATGCACAGCCCGGATGAATTCTCATACACTCAAGGTGTTAAAAAAGTGGATATGTTTACTAAACCATCCGAAGGAACGAGTATCACAATCATAGCCAAAACATCTGTCTGGAAAGATACAAATGAAGCAAAAAGTGTATGGCAAGAAGCATTTAATGGAACTATAACAAATGAAACCGACCTTAATGTGAATAACCTCAAAGGGTATGAAATAACACGTAACGAGTCCGGCACTAAATCAAAATGGGCAATATTTATTGTTGAGGGCATGGCTTATGAATTCGATTATGGTTTTGCTGATAACGAAACTTCATTTAACACATCCGAAGCAATTTTCGACAATGTTGTGAATTCGTTTAAGGTTAAATAAAAAAAGGTGATAACTTTGAACAAAACTAAAATAGTAATTGGGGGAATCGGCAGGAAACATGGGGCAAGATGCCTGGAGTGTCTAATATGATTGATCTTATTATACTTATACCAATATTAATACAGATATTATTATGGTTGGGAATTATAGGTGCAGCTGTATGGATATGGAAAAATAAGAAATGGTCTAAATCGAAAAAAGCTGCCATAACCTTAGCATTGGCAATAGGTTATTTATTAATAGGAATTTTTGCAAGTTTTGCTTTTATTCTTGTCTCTTCAGATCAAGCCAATTATTTAACACAGACACAGGGAAGCAATCTTGGCAAAATTAACTACGATGAAGTTATCTCCAATGCACAAAAAGCCGGATACAAGGTCGATGGACCTTATTATCACAATGTAAAACAAGAACTCGGTGTGCATCCGCCCGGTATAAAAGAATTGGACGAAATGTTCGGTGGGGATTATAGATTTATATCAGCTGGATATTTTTTTAACGAAAAAATTCATCTTTCAGCAGAACAAAATGAAGGCGCCACATATATATTATTCTATAATGAAGATCGATCCTATGAACCATTTAAGGCAGAGTATCTTCCACCAGATGAATGGATCGTTGAAAAGTTCAGGTTGATATTTGGTATAAATGATCAGGAATCAAGAAATTATTTGACGTTGCTCAAAGACTCTATCATTAAACGTCAAGAATACCCCGGAATGATTAGTATAAAAAAGGAGATCAATATTGCTGCGGTGTATTCCGATTTAAAAAGGACAACCCCGAATTCGAACATTCCTCTAAAAACTGGAGCAGGCGGGTTTCAAGAAACATTCTACAATGGGAACAAAAAGACAGGGTTCTTAAATTTACTTGTTCCGAACGTAAGGATAATCTTAAAGGACAAGGGGCACGAGTATACAATTAAAATAGACCGGCTGGGAGGCGTGGTTCCTGAGATCAAGCTCAGCCCAGGTGAGAAAATCCCGGAAGAAGAGTATCGTGGTATTTTCAAACAAATGTTTGTTAAACTTGGATTGCCGCCTGAGAAAGTAAATGAATTTAAATTTGAATATAATCCAACTGTTTGGTGAGTTGTTAGAAATAAGTTAGAGGTGGTATCAATGAATAAAGAAGTTAATAAAAAAGAAGTATTGAACGAAACATTTAAAATCATTCGGAATAAGCCGATTATCTTGCTTCCGATGATATTTCTGGTTTTATTTTCCAGATTGCAGGATTATTTAGCCAGGTCATATATTGATATACCGGACAACATAAAAACAATTGAAGATTTAATGCCTGTTCTTCCATCGATTTTAGCGTATTTTATAATATCTTCAATTTTATTTTGTATAATTTATGCAATTATTGAAGGTATATATACAGTGACAATAAAAAATATATTTGAAAATAAAGATGTAAATCTGGGAACCGCATCCGGACTTGCTTCAAAGAAAGCTCCCATACTCATAGCTGCAGGCCTTCTTATTGGTTCTATAATTTCAGCAGGCACTTTACTCTTAATTATTCCTGGCATATATTTCACGATCTGGTATTTTTACACAATTCCTTTTATAATGCTTGAAAATCGAGGAGTGCTTGATGGAATGAAGGTAAGTAAAGAGTTTGCACGCAATAAAAAATCAGATACTATCTATTTTTTAACGATCCCATTTTTATATCTGTTCCTTGGCAGTTCTATCGCAGAAGTTGTTTTTTATAAAGTTCCAATAGCTTACTATGCAATAAATATTGTATTGGATTCTATTATTTTCACATGGTATTCGGTTATACCAGTATACGTTTATTTAAGAGAATTCGGAAGATGGTAAATATGGAATCAGATGGTTCTGGAGGGGTATTCTCAATTCTAACAATAATGCTTTTAAAGAATATATTAACAAATGGTTTTAAGTTTTTGATAGTCTCATGGAAATTTTTTGTTATTGTTCTGGCTTTTATGATTTTTAAAAGTTTCATATTTGATCCTAATTCTTACACAAATAATGACCTTACTCTCACTAGGCAATATTTTGAAGTTGTAATGACGCAACTACCTAAAAATATTTTAGATTTATTATTCTGGATTGGCATTATTCCACTTATCATACTTTCAATGAAGGAATACATGGCAGGACAGCAAAGATTAACCTTCAAGGAATATCACAAATGTATATCATACATATTTAAAATTAATATTGGCACCTTTAACTTCTGGAAAGAGAAGATGTTCAGATATTTTGTACCGCTTCTTAAATATAAATCCATATTTTTTATTCTGGATTTTATCGCTGTATGTTTTGTAACCTTTTCTATGTTTAATTTTTCCAGATTTCAATTTACATTAATTCCTGAATCTGTTATCCGAATAATTGGATTCTTTATTGGCATTCTTGAGATGATCCTTGGGTTCATCTTATTCCTGGTGCCTGTTATAATTGTCCTGGAAAATAAGACATTTATGGAGGGAACAAAAAAATCCATTGATATCATCAGGAATAAGCTTATTGTATGTCTCACATTCATTCTATTATTGAATTTTATAAATCCATCCAACATGTCCTTACTGTTGTTAATTACAAACCGATATGCTGCAATTTCCGGATTTGATTACTTTCAATTAATACAAAATCCCGGGTTTAAAATCCTTCAATTGATCCTCTCAAGCGGCTGGTTCATATTCTATTATTCAGCCATCGTTGGATTTTATTTGAATATTTCAGGGGAGAAAAAAACCAAAGACAGAAACGTAATTTGTTTCAAAAAAAATGAGATGCGAAGATAGCCAATAAATACATTTTTGGATCCGTCTATTTTTTGATAATACGTAAGTTTATATTCATAAAGTTTTATCTTTAAATACCAATATCTTATTGTAATATTACACCTATTTGACTATAAATCGTCAAGTTTAAGTATTAAGACGTTGTATTAATAATTGAGACGAAGATTTCGATCGATTAGCATGACAAAATTCAGGTGAACAATATGAGTGAAGAATTGGGATTTGTTGATATGATTAACAAAATATTATCCAGAATAATATTGGTGTCAGTATGCACATTAATACTCTCTGGCACAGCAAGTGCCGCTCTTGAGATCACAGATTTCTTTTCAGATTACACAAGCAGCGAGGTCACGATAAAAGCCAGCCAAGAGCATCACGGAAAAGCAGTTTTTCAGCTTCTTGATGGAACGAGGGTAGTAGAATCACAGGAAGTTCCATTTAAAGCCAGTGCAGGAGAAGAGGTTTCCAAAGTAATAATATGGCAGAATAAGCCGCAGAACGACTATTATACTGCAAAAGTGAGCATATATAATGACACTAAACTTCATGACAATAAAACCTATCCGGTATCATACGGCACAGTTGCCATGCCAAGTTTCCACGTAGTTGATTTCTCACCTTCAAACAAAGGCGTGCAATTACTGCTCAGGCCTTTTAATCCGAGCGCCGTTGATATCAAAATAGAACTCTTAGATGGCAATGACATAATATATACAAAAACGAAAGAAGATGTATCGCTGACATCAAATACAGAGCTGAAAATAGACTGGCCTTTTCTTTTGAACAATAACGAACAATATTCTGTTCGTACAAAAATACTCACGCACAGGCTTTATGCAGAGCCTCTGATCAATACATACGTTTCATCTTTCACAGCAGATGACGATGTTGAGATAATGCCTGATGATGTTGAAGTGGATGAATATGGCGCCAGTGTAACACTTCGCGGCAATTCGCAGGTACCATTTGATGGATTCATCGATATATCGGCCACCAACAGGGCGACAACGGAAATCAAAACATACAAACAGCGGGTGGAGGAAATTCTAACTTCCGGAAAAGAAGACACAGCCGGAGTAGTATGGAAAGAACTCAGGCCCGGAACGTATGATATCAGTATCCGCGCTGTAAATAAAGATAATATCGCGCTTGATAAATATGAAACTGTCCTTCGAATCCCTGAAGAGCAAGTCGAATCCAAAACACCTGCGACATCGGGCACCCCGACATTGGCGGGATTAACAGGATCGACAGGAGTCGCAGCTATTGTTATAGTAATAGTCATAGTTGTGGCAGTAAGAAGAAAAAAAGGTGGTTAATATGTTCGACCTGGTCATTCGCAGCATGACACAAAGAAAAATGAGAACGGGTCTTACCATATTCGGGATTGCTCTGGGAATCTTTGCGGTTGTTGTAATGGGCGGAATGTCTGAACATATGACCCTCTTTATTGATAAATCATTAAAATTGGTGGGGAGTAATATCCAGGTAGAGCCCGATGGAACATTTGGCGGGATCGGCACGCTTGATGGATCAAAGATCAGACAGGTTAAAAGAGTACCAGGAGTAACAGATGCCTATGGAATATTAATAACTTTACTTGATCCGGAAAGTGGTGGTGGAGGATTAACAGGGGGTGATATGGTTTTTGGAGTACTTCCTGAAAAACAGATGAAAGATGCAAAGCTAACATCAGGCCGATACCTTGTACCCGGAGATGGTTATAAAGCAGTAGTCGGGAGCAGCATAGCCCGAAAATTCAACCTTAAGGTGGGAGATGAACTTGAGATGAAAAGCAAGAGATTGCAGCGCACATCATCCATAACAGAAACAAGAAATGTCAGCGTCGTAGGAATATTTGAATACACGGGTTCGTATTTTGATACTTCGGTCCAGATCCCTCTTGATAGGGCACAGAAATTCTATAAAATGGAAAACACAGTATCATTAATTTATGCACAATATGCCCCTGGTTCAGATTCCTCTGAAATTGCCAGAAGGATAGAATTGAGTGTAGAAAATGTAAAAAGCAAATCCCCTGAACAGAACAGAAAAGAGATTGAGGGACAACTTGTAATTTTCAGTTTGATAACAATAAGTGCGGCTGTGCTTGCAGCTATTATCGGTGGTTTGAGCGTCATGAACACAATGCTTATGTCAGTCTCTGAGAGAACAAAAGAATTCGGACTTCTAAAAGCTCTTGGCGCCGAGCGCAAAACCATTCTTTTCATGACAATGGGTGAAGCCGCACTCATGGGAGTAATTGGAGGAATTACAGGCATAGTTGCTGGGGGAATACTTACGTACTTTTTGAACAAGTCATTTGAAGCCCAGGGATCAGCGCTGTTTGCAATAACACCAAGGCTTATTTTGATCGGGTTGTTGTTCGCAATATCACTTGGAGTAATCTGCGGCACTTATCCTGCGTACCGGGCTACTAAAATGAGTCCAATGGAGGCGTTGCGATATGAATAATAATGGAAATAATGGCCATAACGGAAACCATGTTGCAGACGGAGAACCCATTCTTCGCATCAGGGATCTCAAAAAGACCTATATGCAGGGCAAGATCCCGGTCCATGCTCTTGATGGCGTCAGTTTCGAGGTAAAAAAAGGCGAGCTGCTGAGTATAGTTGGACCTTCGGGGAGTGGAAAATCCACGCTCCTGTCAATGATAGGACTTCTTGACAGACCAACGGATGGCAGCGTCTTTATCGATGATATTGAGATCACAAAATCAAAAGAAAACGAAGCTCCCCGAATACGCCGGGAAAAGATCGGGTTCGTATTCCAGCATTTCAATCTGCTATCAACTCTTTCTGCTATGGAGAATGTGGATATTGCAATGCGGTTTACCGGAACTTCGAAAAACAAACGCAAAGAACGGGCATTCGAACTTCTCACGATGGTCGGGCTTGGCGACAGGGTAAAGCATAAACCATCAGAATTGTCAGGAGGCCAGCAGCAGCGCGTGGCTATTGCGCGAGCGCTTGCAAATGAACCTGCTATTATTCTTGCTGATGAACCCACTGGAGCGGTTGATACAAAGACGAGGGAAGTGATTGTTGATCTCTTACAGAGGCTCAGTGAAAAAGGCCAGACCATTATTGTTGTGACGCATGACATGGATGTGGCGCGGCAGACGGACAGGATAATAACCATGAGGGATGGGGCAATTGCCAGTGATACAAGGAGTGAGATGAAATGAGGAGCGGGGGTTATAATCCAATTTACCTTTCCATTGCCATAATTGTGCTGCTGTTGAGCAAATTATTCGGAGGCGGTAAAAAGATATGAGAAAAGATATGATTTACAAATTAAGGATCTTGATTCTGGAAACATATGTCAGGATCACGATGATCGGGTACGAATCAAAGCAAAATGCATTAAAACCAGGATTGCCTTCAATGCAGTTCCTTCAGGGGAAGTCATAAACATGAACTCAACAACCACTAACCCTGAAGATGAGGTGGATTCGGTCATCAGAATGATCGACTACTCAAGGATGTCTAATTCCAGAGCGGTTATAGATTTCAGTTTTTCAAATATTGACAAGAATGGAAAAATAGCGGAACTTCTCGCATATTTAACTGCTGTGAAGATGAAGAGAGAGGAATAAAATGAATTCAGACAGAAAGATAGCGATATTTGCGGGTGTATTGTTTATAATTGCGACAGTTGCAAGTTTATTGAGTACTGGTTTTACAAGATCTATTCTAGATACTCCGGATTATCTTATTAAGAGTTCTGCAAATGAAAAACAAATTATAATAGGAGCGCTACTACAGTTTATTGCGGCTGCTACAAGTGCTGGTATTGCAATTTCGCTGTATCCAATTTTAAGAAAATACAATGAAGGCCTGGCTCTTGGGTCTGTCGGTTTCAGGCTTATTGAGGGGGTGTTCTATATTGTTTCTGCGCTTGGTAAATTATCACTTTTAACATTAAGTCTGGAATTTGTGAAAGCAGGAACTCCGGATGCTTCCTATTTTCAAACATTAGGCACTTTGATGCTTGCAATAAGTAATTGGGCTGGCTTTGTGTTTGGGGTAATCGCTTTTTGCCTGGGCGCCCTGATGTATTACTATATATTTTATCAATCAAAACTCATTCCTCGATGGCTATCAGGCTGGGGTTTAATTGGAATTGTATTGTTGTTATCAATGGCTTTATTAATTATGTTCGGCGAAGAACCTTCAGGGATGATGCTCTTATTGGCTTTTCCAATATTCTTGCAAGAAATGGTCATGGCGATATGGCTGATTGTTAAAGGATTCAATCCATCTGCAATCGCGTCTGCCAAAACAGATATGATGGAGATAAAATGACCATATCAAAGTAAATTAGGAGGAATACTTATGAAAGCGATTATATGCACAAAATACGGATCACCGGAAGTTCTTGAATTAAAAGATGTAGAAAGACCTGCTCCGAAGGACAATGAAGTACTGATAAGAGTACATGCGACATCTGTAAATTTCGGGGATCTTTTGGCTCGAAATTTTAAAGAAATCTCCCCTGGAAAATTCAGTATGCCTTTGCTCTTCTGGTTTTTCGCGAAAATGTATTTTGGTTTTGCAAAACCAAAGATAACAATACTGGGGAGTGAGTTTGCGGGGCAAATTGAATCAGCTGGCAAAGATGTAAACTTGTTTAAGAAAGGCGACCAGGTTTTTGGATATCTCGGTCAAAACATGGGTGCTTACTCCGAGTATCTATGTATGCCGCAAGACGGGTGTGTGGCTATAAAACCCGCCAATATGACCTGTGAGGAAGCCGCTGTCGTTCCTTATGGGGCAATAATGGCATTGAGTTTGCTTAAAAAAATGAATATCCGGTCCGGACAAAAAGTTTTGGTCAATGGAGCCAGCGGCGGGATAGGTTCAGCAGCGGTCCAGATAGCAAAATATTTTGGGGCAGAAGTTACCGGGGTATGCAGTACCCCGAGATTAGAATTTGTAAAATCTCTGGGAGCGGATAAGGTCATTGATTACACCGAAGAGGATTTTACCCAAAGCGGTGAGACCTATGATCTTATTTTTGACATATTGGGCAAGAGTTCGTTTTCAGGCTGTAAAAGCTCACTAAAACAAAACGGACGCTATCTTTTAGCCAGCTTTAAAATGAAACAGCTTTTTCAAATGCTATGGACGAAAATGGCAGGCAACAAGAGAGTAATATGTGCATTGGCGACCGATAAGCAAGAAGATCTGATTTTCATCAAAGAGCTTATTGAGGCGGGAAAGATAAGATCGGTCATTGATAGGCGCTATTCTTTGGAACAGACTGCCGAAGCTCATAGATATGTGGACTCAGGACACAAAAAGGCAAGTGTCGTCATAACCGTGGAGCACAACAATAGAATATAATAATTTAGGAGGAACACAATGAAATCTAATGAAGAAGCAATTGGAACAACAGGTAAAAGAATTATTTACGAAGAGAAAGCGCCTTTTAACAGTACGATTAAGTTTCTAATTGTATTGATATTATCAATAGTTGCTTTATCGATCGTTAGTGCTTTCTTTGGGGATTATTTTGGCATTGAAAAAGAGCCTTTTGAAGGGCAATTGATTCTGATCCCTGCAGTTATGATTCTCAGCTTAGCTGTATGGGGATTCTTCAAAATGAAATTCAGGATCACAGAGGAAAGCGTGGAGGCTGTGATGCCGCCTTTTTCTTATCGCGTACTATTATCTGAAATCAAGGAAATAAATACAACAGATATACCGTGGTATACTAACTGGGGACTCCGCATACGGGGCAGGAAGCTTTCTTTTGTCAGCATGCACAAAAAAGCTGTAAAGATCGAAAAAGAAAATGGATTTTTCAGGACGCTTGTACTTACTGCCAGAGATCCTGATGAATTTGTCAGTAAGGTAAAGAAAACTCTGTTAAATAAAACGATTGCGCAGGGCGGTGAAGGAGAAAAGAAATGAATACAAACAAAATAACCACCGAATTGGAAGACATGAAAATAAGTGTAAAGATGAAGCTTTCAGCGCTATGGGCAGCCGTAATGTTCTGCTATATATATGGGGATATTCTTGCATTTCATCAGCCGGGAGTAATTGCGGATATTATGGCGGGGAAAATGGGACCATTTCCAGTAACACAAGAATCGTTATTGATAGCCGCATTATTTATGGCGATTCCGGGTGTCATGGTTTTCCTGTCCCTGGTATTGAAGCCTAAGGTGAATCGCAGGACAAACATTGCCCTGGGTGTATTCTATATAATTACCAATTCCTTATCGGCTTTTACAAGCACTTGGGCTTTCTTCATTGTCTATGGAGTCATAGAAGGAGCGCTTCTCGCATTGATTGTCTGGTATGCCTGGAAATGGCCTAAACAGGAAAGCACGGTTGATAATAAAATCTAACAAGATAAAGTTTATTCGAGAAAAGGAGCTACAAAATGAAGAATTTACAGAAAATGGGCGGCATTGCCGCACTGATCGGGGCAGCAACAAACCTCCTGGGCTTTGGGGTGTATGTAACCTTACTGGCCCCCAAAGGTTTCGGTTCCGAAGACCTTGATCCAGGCCAGATCGTGGCTCTTCTTGCGGATAACCAGGCTCTCATGCGCGTATGGTACCAAATCATCTTTTTGGTCTTCGGCGTGAGTCTGATTTTCATGTCACTGGCGCTCTATGAGCGATTGAAGGCTGGCTCACGTGCGCTGGTACAGGTAGTGACCACCTTCGGACTGATCTGGGCCGTCCTGGTCATTGTGGTCGGCACACTCTCAATCAACAACTTGAGCACAGTCGTCAAACTCTATGGCGAAAATCCGGCTCAAGCTGCAACGGTCTGGTTGACGCTCGACTCTGTGGAAACCGGTTTGGGCGGAGGCGGCGGGGAAACGATAGTTAGCGCCTTATGGTTTCTACTGCTAAGTTGGACAGCCTTGCGAGCAAGGGAGCTTCCCAGGGTATTGAACTACCTTGGCGTGGTGGTCGGTGTAGCAGGTATCCTCTTGGTTGTCCTGGCCTTGCCTGCCCTGACGGCTGTTTATGGATTGGGTCTCATCATCTGGTTGGTTTGGCTCGGGATCGTCATGCTGCGCAGGAGCCCTGTCTCGGCGGCGTAAAAACCCACTACAGAACAACAGTCTTCTCGACTGTAAATTTTAACTATAAAAAGGAGTAACTTATGGTAATTAATACAAGCGATATGAATTCAGACAGAAAAACAGCGATAATTGTGGGGGTACTATTTATTGTTGGGACGGTGGCCGGCATGTTGTTTCAGATGGTTTTTACAAGATCTATTCATAATGATCTGAATTTACTTACAAAAGTTGCTGCTAATGAAAATCAAATCATTATAGGTGCCCTCTTTTTGTTACTTATGGGTTTGGCACTTGCTATGGTTCCGGTGATGATGTTTCCAATCTTAAGAAAACATAATGAAGCCTTAGCAGTTGGGTATGTTGTGTTCAGGGGGGCGCTTGAGACCGTTACCACTATTGCAGTTGTAATAGGTTGGTTATTCCTAACAATATTAGGTCAGCACTATATTGCAGGAGCTCCGGATGCTTCCTATTTTCAAACTTTGGGCACCTTAACGCTAAAAGGAAATGTTTCGATTGGGATTATTTCGCAAATAATTTTCCCTCTGGGTGCTCTGATGTTCTACTGGGTATTGTATCAAGCCAAACTCATTCCACGATGGATATCCGGCTGGGGTCTCATTTCGGCTATATTGGTGTTAGTCTTTGCCTTTTTAAATTTGTTCGGTATCGTCGCAGTCAAGGACATTTTCGACATTTCGATATTCTTGCAAGAAATGGTCATGGCGGTATGGCTGATCGTCAAAGGATTCAATCCATCGGCAATCGAATCCTTGTCTGCCAAAGCAGATATGAATTAAGGAGATAAAAAATGAATTCAATTAACAATACTTCAAAAATGCTAAAAGCAGGTTCGACCATTCTCTCAAAGAAGCTGTTCAAACTGACTATTGGGGGAGGAGTATCATTCTGGGCTTTTACCATCGCATTTTCCCTGCTTCCCATGATGGCGGAGTTCAGATCTGCCCTTTCAATTCCTTATATTTCAGGCGCCATTGTTGATCCTTTGTTTGGTGGTCTGATTATCAGCTGCTGCGTCAGCTATTTCTTGCTTCGTTTTTTTGACAAGATTCCAACAAAGAATCCAATTCTAAAATCCGTGATACTAAGCTTCTTCGCCCTGGGCATTGACTTAATCTTGCTCGGAGTTGCCGCAAGTCGTACGAGTGATGCCTTGCATGTCTTCCTCATCGGCGTAATGCTTAACATACCTAGGTTTCTCCTTCTTGGAATAGTTATTGGCTATCTATACAATGAACGCGCGCATTCCCTATTCAAAGGAGAAAGAAATGAGTTCAATCAATAAGACCGCACGAATGGTAGGGTTCCTGTATTTCATTTACATAATAACTACGATCTTTGCAGATGTGTTTGGTCGTTCTAAACTTATTGTATTCGGAGATGCCGCAGCAACAGCCAACAATATTATGGCTTCTGATTAAAGGTGTAAACGTCCAGCAGAGGGATACAACAAATGAATAAACAAAAAATTGGCGAATTGTTGTTGATATTGGGAACTGTTCAATTTGTTCTTGGTGCAGTGATCATTATAACCAGACAATCGCCAGCAGATGAACTCACGGGATTAGGCGCTCTGGCTCTCATCTTTATAGGTGCTGGTGCGGGCCTGAAGAAGATGAAAAGGAGGACGCACAGTTTAAAGTAATGGGGTAAAATAAAATGAAAAATAAAACTGTATATTTTTTACTTGGATTGGTGGTCTTAATCATATTTCATGCTGTTGCCCAGCCTGCGATGGGACAATGCATAGAGCCTGCACAGCAACAGGAACGTACCTCCACCGCTGCTATCGAAACTATCATTGCAGATAATTCTTACCACCACCTGGGTAACGATTTCAAAGAAGAACTGACTCCAAAAGAACCTGAAGGGGTAATATATGCAAAAACATTCTTACTGGACTCTGGATTTGAGTCGCCAGAACTTGTTTTAATGGCAAAGTCCGTCAGTCCATACGAGATCAACGCCACCGAATACATGGACAGGGCTTTCATAAACGACGTGGAAGTTGCCCTGCTCAACTGCTATTTTAAACCACCTCCGGTATCATTGTTCAATATTGATACAAAATTAGAAGATGATTTGAACAAAGGCATTGTTTCTGAAAATTTGAAGAGCGTATTCAAAACAAATGGATTTCCATTATCTGATGATGCTTTTATTATTCCCTCGAAAGGAGAAAATATATGGACAATATCCGATCCATCAAGTTCACAAAAGTTAATCATCATAAAAGAAGGGGGAAAATTAAATGTTTACCCTCCTTCATATAGTCCGGGGGCGCCTGGACCAGCCGAAGTGGATATTTCAATCGACCCGGGTCTGCTAAAGATAGGCAACAACACGATCAAAATAACCTCTGGCAGCAATAAGGACGGCAGCAATTATGATGACTTCGGGTTTTCTCAACTTATGCTCAAAGGAATCAGGAAAACGGGATGGGTTCTCTCAGGGAGGGTTCTGTTTGATGACGAACCTGCGAGAGCTGGTGTTTCAATTTATCGTCATGGAACTGATGAGCTTGTAAGCCATAGTGAAACGGATTCACAAGGGCTATACGCCTTAAAACTTTCAAATGGCAGGTATGATGTCAAAGTGGAATCTGGTTCAGACATGAGATTTATATCACCGGACTCTAAAACAATTACAATTGATAACTCAAATAGTTCACTTGATTTTAAAACATCCATGCTAATTGCAACGTTTCCTACTGTTCTTGGTTTGTTGATTATTCCTTTTATTATACCTTCTATTATGGCAGGATTCATTGTAGCAATATTTGCATACAAATACACTAAAAAGAGAAAAATCGCAGTATCAGGATTCTTCCTGGGAACTGTGGGCACCTGCATAATAAATTTGCTGTTGATGGGTATTGCATGGCTATCAGGTTCAATGTTCCAATCGTCATTTTTAGGTATTCCGTTAATCATAACATCGTCGTTATTGCTGTCGGCGGGTATCACATTCATTTTAGTGGCAGTTCCGATTATTTTGTTGAACAGGAGGAATGTATCATGAAAAGAAGGGTGGAAAATTCAAAAGTAAAATCAGGAGTGAGATGAATGGATGAAGGATTAGGATTTGCACTGGTACCGATATTTGTAATAGTGCTGCCGATTGTTATTTCATCTATTATACTTTATTTCATCTTAAGAAATAAAAAGATGAGTATCGTAGGTTCGTTTATTGGATTCATAGGGGCTTTTGTGATCGGATTTGCCATTCCTGTCCGGGATGGACAGGGCATTATCTGGTATCTTATGCGTATAGATATAATTGCACAGTCGACTCTCGCTCCTTTTGTAATGGTTATTTTCTTTGGTTTGCTGACGGCGTTCACCGGGTTAATTGTCATTAAGATATTTAGGAGATAATTTATGATTGAAATTAGTATTAGCAAGAATGATGCTTCCGGCAGTATATGCAGCCGGGCGGAGGAGATGAAAAACATGGAGATTTTAAAATTTGATATGGGTGGTTTATGTCTGTAATGTACTACATCTATGGTTTAATTGTTGCAGCGATATTGGTGACGGCAGTCCTGATCAAATACAGGAACAAGGGAATTCGGGGAGAATGGATATTAGCCGGCTTTCTAATAGCCATCATATCTCTCCCGCTCGGGTTGGTATTAGCGCCTGTTATAGAAATTATGACACGCCTGTTCCTTCCTGAAGGACCATTCAGCCAGATATTTTCTGTTCTCTCAATGTTCATTATCTTGTCTATATGTTACACTTACCTGAGAAAAGGCTCTGCAATCTTGTTCGTTAAGGTATTAGTCGTTTCTTTTCTCGTGTTGGTTCTTCTCATAGTAGCCTGGTTTTCTTTAAGCATGAGCGAGGGCGGCATGTTCATGGTTATTGAGGAGGTCAACATCCCGGCAGGTGAAAAGGTCAGGTTTGTTGAAATAACACTGGAAGAACTGGAAAATATCCCGCCGCTTGAAAAAGCAATGATTGCTTACACAGAATCCAATAGCAGCGAATTTAAAGTTGATAATGAAGACCAGGGGAAGGTGAGTGATTTTTTCAATAAAAAACGGTATGCTGCCAGGTTTTTATTCAGTATTCCGGACGGGAAAACAGAAGAATACCTGAATAAAGGCGCTGTTTCGCAGGAATTGATAAATATCTTCATTTCAAACAATATTTCACTCCCCGGAAATGCCACTATTGATCAAGTAAGTGAGACCAGATGGTATGTATTTGAAAAACAGTATTTGTTCAGCATTACGGATGCAGCATTGGAAAAGGACTTGAATAAGATTGATACAGCGATGGGCGGGGAGATACAACAGGTGAATGTACCAAAGTTAAAGAATATTTTTGAGTCCAATGGCTTTTCGCTTTCCGAGAATTATAATATCTGGAGAATCCCTGAAAAATGGAATATAATGGATGAGAGGGGAAACTATGAAATATGGAATCAGGATGGAAAGCTGAACGTTTACAAACAGGAGGAGCTAACCTATGAGATTTTGAAAGAGGATGGAGTTCTGAACGTTTATGACGAATATCCGGGTGACATATTTTTCAGGATTGGCGGAAAATATTACAGGATTTCTCTTTTACAGGCGGATTAAAAATGAATTCAAGTGGTCGTAATATCAGAATAGTGACTGGAATGGCGATGCTGTTACTTTTTTTGCTCGCTAGCAGCGCAAGCGCAGAACCACCTCCGGCAATCCTTAGTATAGACGGGAATGAACAGACCTCAGGAATCGGAACCAATTGCTGGAAGGTAGAAAATGAGACATTTTCAGTATGTTCAGATTATGCGGGATTCATAACACCGGCAGAGCCTTTGATTACCAGGTCACCGTTCACAGCGATTTTACATCTCCCCCTTCCGGAACCCCCTGAAGAGTTAGGATTTAGCGCTACCCGGGTCACGGATGATGATGAACTTAAATCAGAAGCAAATAGTGTACGAGTCTGGAGTTTAAAATATGAAAATGCGACGAATAGGTACAAGCGGCCTTTAGAGCGCGAGCCGGGAATATATCTCTCCCTTAAACCCGGACTTTACGTTTTGCGTGTGGATGCCAATTGGAAAGATAATGGTTCTGTATCATACGGTTTCCTGGTAAAGGTATACGAACCGGAAGCCGAAGTTACAATACAGGCAGTTACTGCAACCGAATCTGAAAAATCTACAACATCAAGCCCGAATGAGACACATAATATAATCCCCACCGAAAAGGCTGCAGGGTTTCAGTTTGCCCTGGCAATAACAATACTTCTGGCGGTATATACAGCCAGGCGGAAGAGAAGGTGAATGAAACTGATAATTATGGACCTGAAAGAAAGAATTAAATATTTCAAAGAAAGTGATAATTTCTGGATAGGGCTTTCACGGGATTTTCTTTCCGTTCTTATCGTTTTTGTGATGATTTCATCGATCTTCTACATTACAATGGGGCGATTTTCACCTGTTGTCGCTGTGGAGAGCGGCAGCATGATGCCTCATATCCAGATCGGGGATATCATTTTTGTTGAAAGTGCTGATCGCACGAAAATAATCACATATACTGAAGGAAAAGAAAATGGTTATTCAACTTTTGATGAATACGGCGATGTTATTTTATACAAACCGCAAGGTATAGAAGGCGTAACACCAATTATCCACCGTGCTATGTTTTTTGTCAGGGAAGGAGAACCAATGTGGCCCGGGGGACCGTCAGCACCTTTTGCCGGATATATCACAAAAGGAGATAATCCAAAAACCAATCCCGCATATGACCAGCAGGGTAGCATAAGCCCGCGCATTCCAGTCAAACCTGAATGGGTGATAGGAGTGGCCAGATTCGACAGCATACCATTGCTTGGGTGCGTTCCAATGGCTTTACGTGGAAATTTCGCGTGCCTGGGGAACAGGTGACTACACTTCTAGCCGTATATTCAGGCAGCGAAAGAGAAAATAAACATGAGGAGAATACATGAATAAAGTATCAGGATTTGCGTTGGTAACGATATTAGTAATAGTGTTTCTGACATTCGCCGCTCAGGCTGCAGCACCTGTCAGCCCGCCTGAATCCCGGTTTGTTTGGGAACCCGGGGAAAACCTGACATTCACATGGACGAACGAGAATTTTGACGGGTTCTATTACGATGCGAAAAGCAGAACAGGCAAAGAATCCCTTACCATAACGCTTGATAATTTAGAAGACAGGTCTATACCAAAAGAAGGTTTAGTATATTCTACAACAGTTGAAACAGCCACTGCCAGATACAGGCCATTCGGTGAATATGCTGTTATCTGGTTATGGGGAGGAAAATACCTGGCAGGATTTCCTGAAGGCAAGAGCAATATTTCAGCTAAGAGCGGGATAGACCCTGGCCGACTACATAACATACTGATAGATGACGATGCCAGTTATTCCTTGGTTATGGGAAGCAACCTGACCCTGAGTGAGGGTTATGTCCTTGAAATCATAGATGTGAATGTAACTGGCGCTTACGTGCTTCTTTCACTGAAAAAGAATGAAATTAAGGTAGATACAAGCACAAGGAAAGTAGAAGCCGGGAAAAATTATATTTATGAGACGCCGGATGGGATGCTTATCGCAGTGCATATTGATTCTGTTTTTGAGGAAAAAGAAAAAGCCTCGGTCGCAATAAATGGTATTTTCCAGGTATCGCAATACGAAATGTTGGTCGGGAAAGGGGATAATCCTTTTGGAGTTATGTGGGTGACAAATATATCCGATGATACAATTACAATGAAAAATTCAGCTGGTATCGTGGAATTGAAGCCGGGACAAAGTATCAATATTGGCAATATAAAATTAAAAGTGGCGGATTCGAATACTCTCAGGGTATATTTAGATAGATATTGGTACTCTGAAAAAATTGAACACATAGGGGCTGCAGGTTCAAACAACTTTATGGCATGGGATGGTCTGAATTATGCAGGATTCTGGTACGATGCTGATTCGGGTAATTATTCAGGGTCACTTGAGATAACGAACATTACTGGCAGGAGGATACCCGAAGGCGGTCTCACCTATATAATTAACATGGATCGGCTCACATACACAAATTACATGGCTTCTGTACAATATCCTGTTACCAGGATAAATGATAAGAAACCACCTGGAACAAACTGGTCGTATGTTACATTCAACCTGGGTAGCAATATGTATATTGTGAACAGCAAGATTGCAGGAATATTGACCGCGCATGCCGTTACTTATTATTATGATAAAAAGCTTCTTGTTGTGAGGCCACCAGGGATTGAAGAAGACGATGAGTTGGCAAATGGATTGGACTATTGGTATTGGAAACCTGGATGGGACACATGGGAACTGGGTGAAGGATACGCTCTGGCTGTTAAATCCGTAGAATTGAAGTCTGATCCAAGAACAGCACGATTGGTACTGCGAAAGAATGGTGTTGAACTTGAGGATGTATGTGTGTCAAGTGGAAATGTTTATAGATATTTCTCGCCGGAAGAAACTGGAAAACTAAAACTTATCACGTACATTGATAACATTTTTACAAACTCCGTCGATTCGATACAGCTGCGGTACACCTGGTTCGTGTCTGATGATATCATTCAGATAAAAGAGGGCGACAGGCTTGGTGTATTCAATGTCACGGTTGTAGAGCCTGATCGGATGGTATTAAAAAACAGGGAGCCGATCGAACTGAAAGCCGGGAGAATTATAAACCTCTACGGGAATCTCAGCTTTTTTGTTGAGAATTCGGATGAACTCAGGTTCTATCCGACAAATATGGCAAGTATGCAGGTGATGAGTGAGGAGGTTACTGTGAATGAGACGTTGAATATCACTGATAAGACTTCTCTGGCTGCGGGTAAGAACGAAAGGGTACCGGGATTTGAAGTCGTTATTTTTCTGGCCGCGCTTTTTACAGTTTATCGTATAAAAAGCAGGAAGGATGAATAGAATGGTTGGCAGGAAAATTGGCACGTGCATTATCACATTGCTGGCTATTCTGCTCCTGGCATGCGCCACCCAGGCAGCCGCACCTGTCAGCCCCCCTGAATCCCGGTTTGTGTGGGAGCCCGGGGAAAACCTGTCATTCACATGGACGAACGAGAATTTTGACGGGTTCTATTACGATGCGCAAAGCAGAACAGGCAACGAATCCCTTACCATAAATCTTGGTAATTTAAAAGACAGGTCAATACACATAAAGGACAGGTCTATACCAGACGGCGGTATAATTTATTCAACAAAGGTTGAAACAACCACTGCCAGATACAAACCATTCGGGGAATATGCAGTTATCTGGTTCATGGGAGGAAAATACCTGACAGGATTTCCTGAGGGCAAGAGCAATATTTCTGCCTGGAGCGGGATAGACCTGAACAGGCTTTATTCCTTAATGATCGATGACGACACCAGTCATACGTTGATCAACGGAAGCAACCTGACTCTGGAGGGGGGTTATGTCCTTGAAGTCAGGGATGTGGATGCAGCGGGCTCCCGGGTTACTCTTTCACTCATGCGGGAAGGTGTCGGGATAGATACAAAAACCATTGATACCGGGAAAAATTATATTTATGAGATAAAGGGCAGACCTGTCATCGCAGTACATATTGATTCCATTCTTAAAGAAAACGAAACTGTATCTGTTGCAATAAAAGGTATATTCCAGGCATCAGAACAGTACACATTGGTTAATGATGGTGATATATTCGGAAGGATGAAAATAACAAAAGTCTCTGATACAGGCATCACGATGAGTAATTTTCTTCCTGTAGATTTAAAGCGGGGCAGCATTATCGATATTGGCGAATTAGAATTAAAAGTAGCTGATTCGAATACTCTCAGGGTTCATTTATATAAAAAATGGCTCTATGTAAAAGGTGAACACAGGGGAGCAACAGGCAGAAACAACCTTACCGCATGGGACGGTTTAAACTATGCCGGGTTTTCATACGATGCAGATTCAGGTAATTATTCAGAGTCGCTTGTGATAACGAATTTGACAGGCCGGAGGATAGCCGAAGGCGGTCTTACATATACAAGTTACAGGCTGAGGAAGGTGCCTCACGCTGTTACAAATATGACAGGGAAAAAACCCGATGGAACAGACGGGTCGTATGTCACATTCAGCCTGGGCGGGAAAAAATATACTCCAAGAAACAACGGATTTAGGGAATTATTAATAGCGCATGGTGATAGTATCTCTGAAAAAGAGGTACTTCTTGGGAGGCCACCATGGTTTGAAGGGGACGATAAGTTGGCACCTGGACTGGACACCTTTAAATGGGGAATGGACACATGGGAACTGGGCGAAGGATACACCCTGACGGTTAAGTCCATTGATACAGTGTCTGATCCAAGAAAAGCACAGCTTGTCCTTAACAGGAGTGATGTTGAACTTGATGATGTATGGCTGCCAGCTGAAAATGCTTATAGATATTTCCGGCCGGGAGAAAACGGAACACCGAAACTTATCACGTACCTTGATGCCGTTTTTTCAGGCGCCACGGTCGATGCGATACAGCTGCGATACACATGGTTCATATCGGATAACGTCACCCGGATAAAAGAGGGCGACAGGTTTGGTGTATTCAATGTCACAGTCGTGGAGCCCGATCGGATTGTATTGAAGAACAGTGTGCCTGTCGAACTGAGAGCAGGGAGCAGCATAAACCTCTTAGGGAATCTCAGCTTTTTTGTGGAAAATTCTGATGAACTCAGGTTCTATCCGACCAATATAGGAGGTACGCAGATGATACCGGAAGAAGTTACTGAAAAAGGGATGTTGGAGACACCTGATGCAACTGCTTCGGTTGGGACTTCCCCGGTTGCGGGCGGGACAGAAAAGACCTCCGGATTTGAAGTCGTTATTTCAATTGCGATAATCCTGGCAGTGTATATAACCGGGCGGAAAATAAGATGAAACAGGGAGAAATGATATGGTATCAAGGAATAAAATTGTAACAACCGTCATAATATTGTTACTATTATCGGTTCTGTTCAGCGGATGTATCGGAGAAAAGAATATCGCTCTGGCACCTGATTCAATCCAGAAAGAGGCAGTTAATGTCTCATCTCAAAACTTGACTCAATCATCGAAGGACGAAAATATACCGGAAATCAAAATAACTGCCTTCTCAAGCATTTATTTGCATGATAACAATGAAGATATTTATTTATTCAGCTGGGAAAATGTGCCTGGAAATGAAAGTCACAGTTTGCTGAATTATCTCAAGAATGATCTCCATGTTTCCTGGGTGGAAATTGCGCAAATCACCAAAGATGAGGAGAATAAAACTATCCGTGTTTTTACTAATGAAAACTCAATCGAGATGATGTTATCTAATGAGAGCGTTCTCCTGAAAAGGGATAGCGGCTTCGAAAGATATGACTTGTGGGTAAAAGAGGAAAATGGCACACATAACGTATATAATAAAAAACGCGGAAATAAATATAATGTTTCTGAAAGATATTATGCAGTGTATAATCTTTCAATAAAGAATAATGGCCCAGATCCATTATATTTTAAACTAAACGGTCTGCGCCTGCATGAAGGTGACCGGATATTCGATACTGCAGCCCTTGAACCGAATGGCGGTTCAAGTCTATTAGAGGTATTGCAGGGACTCGAAAAAGAAAGTAAATTACAGGATACAATCCTGCTTCCGGGTCAAAGTTTAAATGGAACAGTAGCTTTTCGCGTTAATTCCATGTATAATAAATCATTTTTACTGAAATACAGCACAACGATTGTAACCTCTGCGTCTTTTGAGAAAAGCATCAAAGCCCTCGAAGCAGCAGAATATTTCGATTATTCAGTAGCACTGGGCATACCTCCATACCGTAATTGTCACTTTGGCGATGGAACGAGAGGCTCCTATGAACCAATATTTGATGATTTGAATGAAATCTCATGTGAAACCTGGGCGAACTGGGTGAACAGAAGTATTTTCGAAGTCTATAAAAAGTCTGACCCTGAGCGAATGCAAAAGTCGCAGCTTATACCCACGACAGAGATGGTCTATGCATTAAAGGTCATACCTGAAAGGAATATAACAATGTCTCCTGTTACAAAACGGTTCGATAGGTCACATCTTCTTGTTACCGATGATACAGGAGAGGAAATTATCAATACCTCCAGTATTGAAGGAATGGCAGTTCTTAGCAACCAGACCTATACATTCAAGCCCGATTGGATGTTAAATTTTCCAGGGATGAATATTTCCAATGCTTCTGTAGTTCAGATTTCATTCAAAGCCAGTTATATTACTAAATTCCCTTTTTCGGGGACTATTGGGGAAACCGGCAGATTGAGCTTTGTAAATCAAGATGTTATATTAGATGATGAATTAAATATAATTTTAGTAAGATATTATACAAGCCAGATGCATTTAGGATAATACAGATAAATTCTTGATTTTGAATATTATTATGGAGAAATGAATGGTATCAAGGAATAAAATCGTAACAGCCGTTATAATATTGCTACTACTATCGGTTTTATTCAGCGGATGTATTGGGGAAAGGAATATCGCCCCGCCAAACGACTCAATACAGAAAGAAGCCGTAGGGGTCTCATCTCAAAACTTGACTCAATCATCAAAAGAAGAAAACCTGCCTGAAATCAGCATAACTTCTTTCTCAAGCATATACAAGCATGATAATTCAGATAATGAAGACATTTACTTATTCAACTGGGAAAATGTGCCTGGAAACGAAAGCCACGGATTGCTGAGTTTTCTCAAGAACGAACTCCAAATTTCCTGGGTGGAAAATGCGCAAATCACCAAAGATGAGAAGAATAAAACAATCCGTGTTTTTAATAATGAAAACTCAATTGATGTAATGCTATCTAATGAGAGCATACTCCTGAAAATCGGGGAGGGAAGCCACAATTATCCATACGATTTGTGGGTAAAAGAGGAAAATGGCACTCATGAAGTATATAACAAAAAACACCGGACTAAATATGATATTTCAGAAAGATATTATGCAGCATATGGCCTCTCAATAAAAAATAATGGTTCAAACACCATTGATTTTAAACTGGACTGGCTGCATCTGCATTATGGCAGCCGGATATTCAATGCCACGTCTCTTCCACCTTATGATAAAAATTCAAGTTCATTAGAAGTATTGCAGGACCTCGAAAACGAAAATAAATTACGGGATATAACCCTGCTTCCCGGCCAGAGTTTAAATGGAACGGTGGCTTTTCGCGTTGATTCACTCTATAATAAATCATTTTTACTGAAGTACAATACAACGACTGTAACCTCTGTTTCATTTGAAAAAAGCATCGAAGCTCTCGCAGCAGCAGAATATTTCAATTACTCGATAGCGTTAGGTCTACCTCCATACAGCAATTGTCACGAGCGGGGGGGAACGAATGGTTCTTATGAACCGATATTTGATGACTATTGTGATACCTGGGCGAACTGGGTTAATAAAAGTATTTTCGAAACCTATCAAAAGTCTGACGTGGAGCGATTGCGAAAATCGCCGCCAGATAATATACCCCTGGTTGAGATGGTCTATGCATTAAGGGTCATACCTGAAAAAAATATAACAATGTTTCCCGTAACAACACGGGAATTTTCCTCAAGTCTTCTTGTTATGGATGATGCAGGGGAGGAATTGATCAATACGTCCGGAATTACAGGAGTTGCAGTCCTGCGCAATCAGACATATACATTATTTGAACCCAGGTGGAAACTGATCATGCCTCAAATGAATTTTTCCAATGCCCGTGTAGTGCGGATTTCATTTTCAGGATATTCTTATGCCTCCGGAAGATTGAGCATTAATAACCAGGATATCATACTTGATGATAAATTGAATATAATCGTAGTAAGAAATTATCCTCTCCATTTTAATGTTGATTGAAATCATGAATATAAAATCGATATGTAAAACCGTATTTTTTTCAGGAATCATAGCCCTGTCACTCTTATTGCTTGCAGGCGTCGCTGGCGCAGCCCCGTTTGAAGAATGGAATAGGACATTCAGAAGTGCAGGTAATTCTACAGCTTACTCAGTCCAGCAGACCGCAGACGGAGGGTATCTCATTTCAGGCTCTACCTGCTCTTCGTATGAGCCGTTACAATGCGGTCCGTGGCTTGTCAAGACGGATGCAGATGGTAACGAACAATGGAACAAAACGTTTTCAAGTGATTACGGAGCCCGTTCTATCCTTCAGACCAGAGATGATGGATATATTTTTGCGGACAGGTCGCTTGTAAAAGTCGATGTAAACGGCAGCGAGCAGTGGGTTAAGACAATTGGCGGAACCATCTATTCTGTTCAGGGGACTTCTGATGGCGGATATATCGGTGCCGGAATAATTCCGGAAGAGCCGGGAAGCGACCATCCTGATGGCTGGCTCATTAAGGTAAATGCAAACGGCGATGAGCAGTGGAACAGGACATTCCGGGGAATGGGCTTTTGCATGATAGAATCAGTTCAGCAGACCTTGGATGGAGGATATGTGCTTGCAGGTTATAGAACGAGTCGTGAAGAAATGGGAGGTTCCTGGCTCATCAAAACGGATGCGGATGGTAACGAGTTGTGGAACAGAACGTTCGGGGCGTGGAACAGGACTTTCGGAGGCCGCGGGGAATGGGCTAACTCTGTCCGGCAGACCACAGATGGAGGCTATATACTGGCGGGGCGAGGTTTCCTGCTAATTAAGACTGATGCAAACGGTAATATGCAATGGGGCAAAACCAAGAAATTCAAAGGAAAAGAATTTGCTGCGGCTCATTCTGCCCGGCAGACCCTTGATGGAGGGTATATCATAGCCGGGGATGCATATTCAGAGAGGGACTTCATCAATAAGGATAACTGGCTCATAAAGGCAGATGAAAGCGGTAATGAGCAATGGAATATAACGTTCAGGGTAGCACAGAATTCTGAGGCGCATTCTGTCCGGCAGACAAAAGACGGGGGCTATATCATTGCTGGTACAACCTTCTCCGGGACTGGTGGAAGTTACGCATGGCTGAGAAAAGTTGGTGGAGAACAAACCGAAACTGCAACCCCGACACCAAGCCCGACTGAAACGACAATCACAGCCCCAACCCAAACTCTCAGGGCAGTTTCAAATGAAACCCAGACCGTAACCCCTCTCGAAAAGGCTGCCGGGTTTGAGGTAGTTCTGGCAATATCAATACTTCTGGCAGTGTATATAAGAAGGAGATGGTGAATAATCAATCATGGATGGCAAGGTGGTTTAAATGCAACTTTCAAATAAAACAAAGAGTATGTTGATGTTTCTTGTACTCTCCATACTTGCGGTTTCAGCCACAATGTGTTTGGGCAATGCGCAGAATGCAAGCACCAGTGTTTCAATCAATATTACATCAGGCAGCGAAAAAATAACAGTGTACATCCCGGTTTTGCTTGACGAGACCGGAAAGGCACTGGAAATGTACCAAAAACCCGTTATTACAGGCAATGCAACAACCGCTGTAGTAGATACCGACCATGGAAAAGTTCTC
>JBGPUU010000002.1:0-50330 GCA_041491305.1 Candidatus Methanoperedens sp. | reverse complement strand
TCTAAAGTTATTAAATCCATCATCTCTAAAGCCTAGAAATTCATCGATTTTGTCAGATTTTTTGATCTTATCATCTAGTATTTTTTTTGCATTTTCTAAAAATTTTATATTTAGTTTGAATTCTTCAATTAGAATTGTTAACATTTTTTTTTTTTCATCTTTGTTTTTTATTATTTCCTGCCTAACAGAAAAATAAATGGATAATGCTGCCAAAAATGCGGCAATAAATATACCAAATCCGCCAATTATTTCTGGTTTAAACTTGAGCCAATATGAAAAATCACTTATTATTATGTTTTGGTTATTCAATTTAACCGAATTTGAGGTGCCGACAAATTTTATTTTTGTCTCATTAACAATAAAATGAGAATCAACAGGTAATGTTAATATTGCCTCAAGGGTATCGGCACTTCTAATATCAAATATGTGGTCGTTTAGCCTTAATACCCCTTCCCCATCATTTAAAATTATTTCAGATGATGGAACAGCTTTATTTGTGATAATCGATGGACTTACAATGTTTAAATCCGAAACAGTCCAAGCCCTTAAATCAATTTTTCCCGAATTAAATAGAGCCGTACTGGTATTATCTGTTTCAAAAAATATTCTGTTAAAATCCTTGAGTTCCTTTCCGTCTATTTTTACAGTGTTAACCCCAATTCTTGATATAACAACTTTGTCATCACTTAAAAAATTTAAATTTATATTATTAAATGACCCATTTAGATAATCAATAATCATTAAATTTTTACTCATTTTTGTTGAGGTCTCAAAAAGGATAGTTATATCAACATTTGATAAGCTTTGAGTGCCTTGAGGGATTTTTTCATTATATAGAACTTCCAAAGAATGACTAGAATTTATTAATCCCATTTCTCCTGTGGAATTTTCGATAGTTATATTTCTTACATTGATGAACGTGCTTTCATTCGTGTGTAAAAAAATATCCTTTGCTTTAAAGTGAACTGAGGAGCTTTGCCCGCTAAAATAAAAAGACTCAGCATTTCCTGAAAATCTTGAATCCTGAATAGAATCTGTATGAACATAATTTATGTAGAAACCTCCAATAAACAAAATACTAATAATTATAACCATATAATCTAACCTAATCAATATTGCCACTCTCCTTACAGTTATAGGCTGAAAATAACCTCATTAAATTATGCTATATTTAGTCATTATAATATAAATCTTGACACTGCCTTTGCTAATTAACTTTTTGGTGTTTTATGCAAAAACTGCATATAATTTTTGTAATACACCAATTTAAAGATATAGTTTCAATTCGTATTGATAATTATATACAATACAATCAAAACTACCATTAGGATTGCCCTCACCCCTAAATGGAGCATATAAAAGCGATTGTGCTCCTGCCCCACGAAAAACATTCATTTTTTAAGATCATTTCAATTTGCCAACACGAATTGAACTATAGAAATCCCTGTATCCAAGCACCTTGACATAATGCAACTATTTTGACATTTTTAACTTCATATCAATCTACTACCTCAAATTCATCCACTCATCACTCCTATACTTTCCATCCGCAAGCTCCCCCGCTCTTGCCAGTTCATCCCTGCTCCACGCCCCAAACTCAAATTCCTTCCCCTCAGTAAAAGCCTCAACCAGAGCCTCATAAACCTCTTTCTTCCCCGCGCCGCTATGCTCTAAAACGCAAGTAACCCTCTCCTCTGCGCTCTTAATCATCTTATCAGTAATCTTCTGCCTGCTCACATTCAACACGCTGAACATTGTTTTCAGGTCAAGCCCGTAAAGCAGCGTGCCGTGCTGAAGCAATATCCCGCCTCTCCTTGTCTGGGCGCTCCCTGAGATTTTTTTATTCTTTACAAGAATATCGTTAACAGGCCTGAATTCAGCTTCAATTCCAAGGTTCCCAAGGCCATTGACAAGCCAGCCGCAGATTAACCTGTAAGACTCTATTATGTTCTTCGGGAATATGCTTGCAGGCGCAATGACGCTGTACGTTATCTCTCTTTCAAAATCATGATACACCGCCCCTCCCCCTGTCCAGCGCCTGATACAGTCAATACCCAGTTCCCTGCACACCTCAAGATTTATCTCATCTCTTATGCCCTGGAAATATCCTATGGAAACAGCGCCCGGTTCCCAGTTGTAAAACCGTATTGTGGGCGGCGATAAACCTGCTCTTACTCCCTCGCTTATTGCTTCATCAAGAGCCATGTTGAAGCAGGCGTCATGTGTTTCAAGCCCCACAATCCTCCATTTCATTTTAGCGCCTCCTTCAAGACTTGAGCGAGCGATTCAGGACTTATGCCAATCATCCGGGCATCATGCGCCGTCATTATTGTATGGATTTTAGAGGCAATTGCTTCAACACTTGCTTCTTTTTCCAGGCCGGACATACTTTTTTCTATCTCATCAAGGATATCCTCAGGATGCAGGAAAAAATCGCCTGTGATTTTGAGCTTTTTGATGAATTCGTCATATTCGACCTCTACTTTTACAATTTTCCCTTCCCTGACTTTTTGTTTTGCAAGCGAAATCAAATAAACCTCACTTCACTACTCCTTCCCCTGCCCTCACTATCCTGTCAATCAGCCCATACTCGACAGCCTCTTCTGCTGTCATGAAGAAGTCCCTGTCTGTATCTTTCTCAATGACCTTCATGGGCTTCCCTGTGTGGTAAACCAAGATTTCATCCAGGCGTTTCTTGACGCGGTTCATCTCTTTCGCCTGGATATCTATATCGGACGCCTGTCCCTGCGCCCCGCCGAGGGGCTGGTGTATCATTATTCGTGCATTGGGAAAAGCGACCCTTTTACCATCTGTTCCCGCAGCCAGTAAAATCGCAGCCATGGATGCAGCCTGCCCGACACATATGGTTTCAATGCTGCACTTGATACATTGCATGGCATCGTAGATTGCAAGACCTGCGGAAATCACTCCACCGGGGCTGTTTATGTATAAATGTATGTCGCCTTCGAAATCTTTTGCTTCCAGGTAAAGAAGCTGTGGAATAATACTTTCTGCCATTTCGTCATTGATTTCACCCGTGAGGAATATTATCTGTTCATCCAGCAGCCGGGAATAAATATCAAGTGTACGCGGACCCTGCGGCGTTTGCTCGGATATAAACAGCGTCCTTGGAATTGTCATTTTTAACCTCCTTTCTCTTCATCATAAACGTAGATATTACAAGCTTTTACTACTTCCATGTTCTGTTCAAAAATTTTTTTGGTTTCTGCCGGCATATATTTACCCCCTTTTGAATTGCCAGATTAATTATTCTAATTATTCATATATAATGGTTTTCTAAATTAATTTATATATATTTATAGAATCCTTCAATTAACCAAAATTAACCAACGCTTTTTCATTTCCTGAACATACAGGAAAATATATATCTTATAAAAAAACTTATTAAACCTGAAATTGAGCGATTGGAGTACAAAGAAATAGATGGTATCCACTCCAATAAGTTCTTTTTGAGGAGATATGATGAATACGCATAAAAAACATCTGTTAAATAAATTTTTAATAGGTCTGGTGGTATTTACACTATGTATAGGACTGGCTGCGGCCGAGACTGCAACGACCGCGGGCATATTAACACTCACCCTGCAGCCCGGCCTTGACGGCGATGGAGATATCAAAGCAACATCCATCACCAGTGCTGAACTACTTGGTTTGGACGGAGGGGTAATAAAAACCGCGACATTGACAGGCGGCAAGGCACAGTTTGACCTGGGAAGCATCGCCGGGGGCGATTACTTCATCAGGGTGAATAACCTTGCAGACGACCTTGTGCCGACACGCATCGATGACCCGGCGAATGCAACCAATCAGTACGTGGGGCAAAAGTTACGGGCAATTGTAATCGGCAACCTTTCTGACCCTGCCTACACTATTTCAACGCATTCCAAAGGACAGGGGCACCACCCGGTTGTCAGGTACGCAGATGGTGAAGTTGAAATGCCTGAAAGATATTGCTATATTCTAATATACCAAAAGACAAGCCCGCAGAAAATGGAAATTCGTGTGCTTGGCACTGCTGATTTAGTAACTACCTTCTCGCCACGAACTGCCACGCATCCGAGCACCCCAACTTCAGCCAATCCATCGTTCTCGACCTGGCTGATCTTCGGGAAAAGCCATGGAATCGATTACAATGGGACGGATAGCAAGTGCAATACCTGCCACATCAATCTTGACACGAAGCCAGCAAATTTCAGCAAGGTCACATCCGGCAACGGTTGGTGCTACAGATGCCATTATGGTAAAGGCGGCGATGATAACGGGTTTTTAGACACAATAGCCCTCATAGCTGGAACACCAACATCGACTGCAACAGCGACACCGACTGCAGCGCCAAAAACACCGGCATTTGAAGCGCTCCTTGCAATTTCAGCATTGATGGTAATGGTACTGGTTATAAGAAGAAAATAACACCAGTACCTTTTTTTATTTTTTTTAGTCCCGGGATTTCCAATCTCGAAAATAATAATTATTTGCTTATTTGATACTTTAAAAAATCCATGGAATGTTAAGGTATGCCCAGACCCGGACTTGAACCGGGGACATCTGCGTCTTCAGCGCAGCGCTCTCCCAGGCTGAGCTATCTGGGCATACAGGGAGCTAATAATTGCTGACCTCGTATATCTATCCTTCGGAAATTGCAAGGAACCCGATTGAATCCCAGGTGAACGGGAGTTCATCCCCAAGACTTAATATAATTCATGCTAATTATGCGACAGAAGGTGGCTGAATGAACGAATTCCTGGACAAGCTTTCAAAAATCAGGTCAGGGTTTTTTGCAAGGATGAAGTTTCTTTTCCTACTGGATTTAATCGCAGTTTTTAGTATATTATATTCGATTTTTATAATCTTCCAGGTTGAGTATTTCCTGAATAAATCATCTCTCTATTTACCGGTTCCAGTCAAATTTGTTCCGCCTGCCATTGCTTTCATTATCGCGATAATAAGTGCATTATTGCTGCATAAAAAAGACGGTAAAATCAATGTCAACCTTTTAATAGAAAATAAGTATTCTGATTTAAAAGAGAGGCTCAGGACAGCATTTGATAACAAAGATGAAGAAAATGTAATAGTTGATTCATTAAAAGACAATGTTTCTGACTCGCTCACAAATGTTTCATCTTCCCATCTTCTCGCAAAGACGACGATAATCTCAAAAATTCTCGTAACTATCATATTCATTGCAGGCGTTGCTATGATTTCATCAAACCCTGGCACATATGCCATTCCGCCCGAAACCATAACTAATAATTTCAACAATATAACGGGCGGCGGTGGAACTGGGAACGAAACATTTGTTCCGGTGGGCCCCATCCAGAACATGCAGAACGTGGGATCTAAAGGCACCGGGGAAATCATCGGCAAACCCAAGATTGCATCCCTCGAAGGCAAGAATATTGACCTTTCACTTCATGCAGGGATTGGAACAGGTTTTGTGCCAACCGCCCCAAACCAGCAGGTAAACCAGTTTATACGGTCGGCCGCTTACCCTGTGGATGTCCTGGGCTCCAATGTTTCAGATGGGGGGTACAGCATCCTGATGCAAAAAACCGCAGCCGAGAAGAAACTAATACAGGATTATGCAGTTGAAAGGAGTAAAATATGAATGAGGTTAAAACATGAGTGATGAGACATATAAAAGCTCAAAAGGCGTTTTCAAGGAACTTGTTGATGAAATCGGGAAGGTAATCGTTGGACAGCATGAGGCGGTTGAACATATATTGATCGCTATTCTCTGCAACAGCCATGCGCTTGTCGAAAGTAACCCAGGGCTTGCAAAAACCCTCACCATAAGCACCATATCAAAAGCGCTTGACCTGAAATTCTCAAGGATCCAGTGCACGCCTGACCTTATGCCTTCGGACATCACAGGCACAACCATCATAGAGGATGTGGGCGGGAAGAAACAGTACCGTTTTGAAGCCGGGCCTGTCTTTGCAAATATCGTGCTCGCAGATGAGATTAACAGGGCCTCGCCCAAGACACAGAGCGCGCTCCTTGAGGCAATGCAGGAAAAACAGGTAACGATTGGCAATAAAACTTATCTTCTTGACAAGCCGTTTTTTATCCTTGCAACCCAGAACCCGATTGAAATGGAAGGTACGTATCCACTGCCAGAGGCGCAGCTTGACAGGTTTTTGCTTAAGATTTTAATGGATTATCCTACGGTTGAGGATGAGAACGAAATCGTTAACAGGTATACGAAAAATATCGTGCCCTCGGTAAGACAGGTGGTTTCAAAGAACGAGGTTCTCGAACTGCAGAAACTCACAAGAGATGTCCCGATAGCAGAGGATATCAAGAAAAGGGCCATTAATATCGTGACTGCAACGCGGGCAAAGAACGAGCATATCGAATACGGAGCCTCGCCGCGAGCTTCCATCGGCATTATACTGGCGGCAAAGGCAAGGGCGCTCATGAAGGGACGGAATTATGTGAGTACCGAAGATATTGATACAATGGCATATCCTGTCCTGCGTCACAGGGTTATCCTCACATTCGAGTCAGAACGCAAAGGCATGACCACAGACCAGGTGATTTCTGATCTTCTGAAAAACGTGAAATAAATGAAAACGTTGCGCCGCTTTAATTCGCAGACACGTATGCCCGCAGGCATACGTAAACCTTTAAGAAATGTTTATCAAACGACGGGTATGGTGGAACCATACCCGAACACGCTCTCCCGAGGCGTGACTCGGGACCGCATAAAGCGAGGTGTCGCTTTATGATAGATACATCGTTTTTCAAGGAGCTTGACCGCTTCTCGTTCATGGTGCGAAAGCGCGTTTCTACGGCTTACAGCGGAAGCAGGCGTTCCCTATTGAGAGGGAGAGGCATGGAACCTGTGAGCTACCGCGAATACACACAGGGAGACGATTTTAAGATAATCGACTGGAAAGTGTACGGGCGCACCGAGAAGCTCTATGTCAAGGAATTCGAAGAAGAAAAGAGCCTGACAACGCATATACTGCTTGATACCAGCAAGAGTATGGATTTCCGGAATAAGTTCGAATACGCCGCGATGCTTGCCCTGGGGTTTGCCTATCTTGTAACCAAGGACAACGAGAAGTTCGGGGTATCCACATTCGGAGAAGAAATCAACATTACAAAACCCAAGCGGGGAAGGAGATACCTCTCCCAGACAATCGACCTCCTGAACAACACCGCGCTTGTGGGACAAACGCGATTTGATTACTGCATGGAAAAGTACGCTGCCATTATTAAATCAAGGTCGCTTGTTTTCATAGTTTCGGATTTCATGACCGATGTCAATGCGGTCAAAAGCGCAATATTCAGGCTCGGGGACAATGAGCTTGTTTTAATCCAGGTGCTTGACCCTGTGGAAAAAAACCTTAACCTCGGAGGCGAGGCAAAATTAATCGACCTTGAGACTGACAAAAAACTTGATATTTATACAAGCCCCCGCCTTCGCGCAGAGTATGAAAAGCTGCTCGGCGACCACATCGCCGGCATTAAAGAGGCATGCATTGCAGTCGGGGCGGATTTCCATACCGTAACCACGGATAAACCCGTATTCGATGCCATATTCGAGGTTGTGAACCAGAGGCAGGTAAAGAAAGTAGTACGGAGGTAGAAAATGAGCCTGCTGGATACATATTTCGCCAATCCCATGCAATTTGCGAATCAGGCCGGGCTCTACGCTCTCCTTTCAATAATACCACTCATAATTATATACCTCTTAAGACCAAGGCCGAAGAAATTAAAAATACCCTCTCTCATGTTCCTTTTTGACCTTGAAAAGAAAAAAAGGCTCAATATTTTCAGGAAATTCCTGAAAGACCCCCTGTTCCTCATCCAGCTGCTTGTGCTTATTCTTGTCTCGCTTGCGGTTGCCGCGCCGTTCATTATGGCAAACCAGGAAGCTGGAGGCGGTTCGACAGTTGTTATCCTTGACGCCTCGGGGAGCATGCAGGCTAAAACCGCTCTGGGCAGTACCAAATTTGAAAGCGCTGTTGATGAGGCGCAAAAATTCCTTTCTGCAAAGAACACCATTATCCTTGCCGAAAGCGCGCCTTTGATGGTGATGCAGGACGCACCTTCAAGCAGCGCATCGGATGCCCTTCGTAAACTGAAGGCAAAAGCCACAAGTGTTGACCTGTCAAGCGCCATCCTTCTCGGAAGAAAGGGGCTTCCCGACGGGGGCAGGATAGTAGTGCTTTCTGATTTTACAAGCTGGGTCGGCGATGACCCTTCGGTTGCCAAGGCGCTTGCCGAATCCAACGGCATCACAGTAGATTTCGTGACAGTAAGCGGAAGGACGGATAACATTGGAATTGTGAACGGCTGGTTTGAATCCAATGGCGATTATACGATTGTAATTAAAAATTTCAACACGCAAGCACAGGACGTAAAAATTGATGTTACTACAGATAACACTAACGTCCTTTCAAATACACTTAACCTGAAAGGACAGGGAAGCCAGAACTTCGCAATAAGCAACCTTGCACCCGGAACAACGAAAATCTCACTCGGCGCTGATGATGCCCTCCCTCTTGATAATAATGCCTATGTGATAATACCAAACAACGTAAAACATGACGTCCTTTACATAACAGATAATACAAAATCGCCTTCGATCGTGGCTCTCGGTCTTACCCCATTCACCAAAATTAAGAAAACAGACACCAAAAACATCCCTTCGATGCCTGATTATTCGATTGTGTTCGTGGGCTCCACTTTACCACCGGCCGCGATGCAGAGCCTGTCCGACTATGTTAAAGGAGGCGGAAATGCGGTGATAATCGCTTCTCCGGACTTAAAAGACACGGAGCTATTACCCGTGACGCTTGATTCCCTCTCGAACGGGACATCGCTGAACATTGTCCAGCCCACCTTGATAACGAGCGGCATAGCCATTGATAAAATAAATGTTAAAAAACATTTCAATGCAACTTTAAAAAGGGGCGCAGTATCGCTTGTTGAAGGAGGGGATAATACTGTAATGCTTGCCTACTGGAAGTTCGGGAAGGGAATGGTGGTATATTCCGGGCTTGCAGACCCGACGGGTGATAATATCTATGACCCGCTTAATGTGAATATATGGAACGACTTCCATTCGCATGCCGATTACCCCCTGTTCTGGAAACAGATGCTGGAATGGATAAGCGGAAGCCTCGACGTAAGCGAATACAACGCAAATACGGGACAGTTTATCAAACTCCCTGCCGTGCAGACCGTTAAAACCCCCGGAGATACGGTAACAACAGACCTTCTGCTGCTTGATGAAGTGGGGATTTACGGACTGCCTGATAAGAACGTGGCTGTAAATCTTTACGATGAAACAGAATCAAACCTCGCGCCCGCGGGTCTTACCCAGACTGCAAACCCGACGAGCACAAATGCAATACCTTACAATTTACAGGTTATACGGAAACCGGAATATCTCGATGTTTATCTAATTATCGCAGGGATGTTCCTTGTTTTCCTTGAACTGTATTACCTGCGCTGGAGAGGTGAGCTGTAATGGTTTTTGAATTTCCCCAGCTTGCAAATCCCCTCATGCTCCTGCTCATCAGCCCTGTGGTTCTTGCAGGATGGTATGCCATCAGGAAAGGAATCCCGAGGCTGCTTATAATTTCGCGTATTATAATCCTGAGCCTTCTCATAATCGCGCTCGCTTCGCCTTTTACGCTGGGAACAAGCACGATAATAGATCAAGCACCGAGGATTACAGTGGTTGACGACCAGACGATGAGCATGGATTTATTTAATAAGGATTCGGGGCAGAAAATATTCGAATCCATAAAATCAAAAACCCCTACTACATACAAGCAGTTTGCAGGGATTAAATCTCCTATAGGGGATGAAGTCATCCAGGATGCCGAGGGGAACAACAACATAGTGCTTGTGAGCGACGGGAACAGCAATTACGGCAAAGACCTGTTTGAAGCAATCTCCTTTGTCTCAAAAACCGGCACAAAAGTATTTGCTGTGAAACAGACGCCCCTGCATAACGATGCAAGCATTGAGATAGCAAGCGCCAAGAACCTTATTATCGGGAATGAGAACACATTTAATATCGTGGTGAGACAGGCGGGAAATGAAACCTCTTACAAGCTCGATGTCCAGATAGACGGGACGCCTGTAAAAAGCGATACAATCACACAAACAGAGCGCACCCGGGTCATTCCGGTTTCGTATACATTCAATTCACTGGGGACTCACAAGGTAACCGCCACCATAACGCCGAGTAGCGAGGACTGGTTCAAGAACAACAATGTTTTCTATAAATCCGTATTCGTGGTCCCCAAGCCTCAGGTGCTTGCTGTGACCGATGATAAAACTTCGCCTCTTTACACAATCGCAAGCAGCCTGTACCAGGTAACAACCTCAGGCAATGTGCCTGATGACCTTTCACCCTACAAGGCTGTGATAATAGATAACAAGAATGTGGTGGAGTTGAGCGCAGATTCCTTGAGAAAATACGTCGGGGGGGGCGGTGGTCTTGTCGTTGTGGGAGGGGACGCTTCGTATGATAAGGGAAATTACAATAATTCGCCTGTTGAAGCAATGCTTCCGATAATTTCAAGGGCGGCCGAGTACAGGGGTGGAAATAATATTGTAATTCTAATCGATTCCTCAGGAAGTACGAGGATAGGAACACCCGAACCCATCAGCCTTATTGATGCAAACGCCCTGTATATCGTTCAGAAGATTTCAGGTGACACCAACGTGGGTGTTGTGGCATTCGGGGGTGCTATAGCCAAAACGGGTTTGCTGTCGATGAGCAGCCAGTCTAATAAAGCACAGCTTGATGACTTAATAAGGCAGATTACCCCAAGCGGCGGGGAAAATCCTACAGATATAGATAATGGACTTCGTGAAGCTGAAAAACTCTTGGATTCTGTGAGCGGCACAAAGGAGATTATCGTTTTATCAGATGGATTGATACATTCTGAGGGTCTTGCCCAGATAAAAAATACCGTATCGGATTTAAAAAAGAAAGATTATACAATGCACTTTGTACAGGTGCTTTTGCCTTCCGAAGCCAGAATGCCCAATGACAATTATAACGCATTGGCTACAGCGGCTGAAACCCAGGTGGTGCTCCTGTACCCGGACGAACGCGCTGGCGCTATAATTGGAACACCGGCTACAGGTACGACTCCAACTCCCACCCCCACTCCTGAAATCAGCCATGAATTTCCCCTTGTCTTTGGACCCCAGGGTGGTAACCATTTCATCACAAAATACATCAACATCACAGCGTCGGTTACAGGATATAACGAGGTAACGCCAAAACTCGGTTCGGACGAACTCGTTGCAACAGCAACAGGCGGAAAACCGATCCTGACGACGTGGGGCTTCGGGCTCGGAAGGGTTGCATCGTTTTCAACCGATAACGGCAATCCGTCTGCCAGCGACCCGTCCAGACCCTGGTCTTCACAGGTTTACAGCGGCGAGAACGCGCGTCTCATCTCGGCGATGATTAACTGGGCAATCGGCGACCCGCGCCCGAAGGAAGGCGTGGTGATACAGGCTGAGGATATCTGGGGAGGCACACCCGGAAAAGTTGTAGTTACCTCGAAAACCCCGCCTATTGTGAAACTTGACGGGAAAACAGATATTAACCTGGCTTCTACAGGACCTAATACTTTTGAGTATACCCTGAATTTTGATAAAGATACAGATAAAGGATTCCATGACCTCTCAGGCTACGGAATAGCAGTGAATTACCCGCTTGAGTACAGGGATGTTGGTTTCAATGACCAGCTCACCCCGGTTATAGATGCAAACGGGGGGCGCGTTTATGACGAGAGTGAAGTGGAAGGTCTGCTGCTTCTTGATATAAAGGAAAAGGCAGTAAGGACCGTGCAGGAGCCGATGAGCCAGAAAGAGCCTTTCCTGCTTGCGGCGCTCGGGTTGTTTTTAATAGAGGTAATAATCAGGAGGCTTAAGGACTACAGGAAGGAAAGGCCGGTCATCGAGGATAACCCGCCGAGGGCGGCGCCAGCCTCCGAACCTGCGGGATGAAGCGGGCTGTAAAAAATTGGTGTGGAGCAATTCTTAGCGTCCTTTGCGAACTTTGCGGTGGAAGACCTACACCGCAAAGCACGCAAAGAGCGCAAAGTCAGTTCAGGTAAATTTAATTACTATTTTGCACGCAGACAAGCTCGCTTATTTCTCCTTAAAAATCTCAGGCACAATCCGACTTGCAACCTCACGGTAAGCGGCCACAAGATCTCCCTTATCAAACCTGAACACATCCTTATCAAGGGATTCACCTGTTGTTTTATCCCAGAACCTGCATGTATCGCAGGATATCTCATCAGCCAGCACTATCTTTCCCCTGCGCCGTCCGAACTCAAGTTTAAAGTCGGGCAGCAAAAGGTTTCTCTCATCCAGATATTCAATAAGTATCGAATTAATCGAAAGCGCAAGTTTTCGTATCTTTGAGAGTTCAGCCTTCGTTGCAATCCCGAGCGCCAGCGCAATGTCTTCATTTATCATCGGGTCGCCGTATTCATCGCTCTTATAATCGAATAGTATTATCGGTGGGTCAAGTTTCTGCCCTGTCTTGAAAGGGTATTTCTTGGTAAGGGAACCGGCTGCAATATTCCTCACAATTACTTCGATTTTTATGATTTCCACTGCATCAACTACCATCTCTGTCCCGGACAGCATGCTGTCAAAATGCGTTTTAATGCCTTTATCTTCAAGAAGCCGGAGGAGCTTTGCAGCTATCTGGGCATTGTAATATCCTTTTTTCGGGGCTTCGCTTTTCTTCTTGCCGTCAAAAGCCGTCAGGCTGTCCCTGAATTCCATTATCAGCTTTTCAGGATTGTCTGTTTTGAAGACCGTCTTTGCCTTGCCAGAATAAAGTTCCGAGCGCTTAATCATGGGTTCTTTAGTGGTCTCTTTATGGATATAAAGGAGACGCTTTTGCACTCTTTATTGGGGGCGGGAATGTGATAACCTATCAATAAGTATTGGATTTTTCATCAAAAAATTTCGGTAAATATATGTAGTGGCATAGTAATTGATTGTAAAATCCAGGGAGGACAGTTATGACAGATGACAATGTAGTATATATCGGAAACAAACCAGTGATGAACTATGTTCTTGCAGTAGTAACGCAATTTAATAACGGCGCATCTGAAGTTTCAGTCAAAGCAAGAGGAAAAGCAATATCGAGGGCAGTAGATGCGGTGGAAGTTTCAAGGAACAGGTTTTTACCAGATTCCAAAATAAAGGATATAAAAATCGGTACTGAGAAAATCAATACGGACAGGGGAGATTCCAATGTATCGATTATTGAAATCGTGTTAACAAAATAAAAAGATTCCCATGCTTTTTTATTAGTTATCTTAAAAAAATCAAAGGATAAGGCATGTATCCCAATCATACATTGCCTCTTCCAATGTTACGTCAAAAAGGTATCTGACTTTTACATCATCATACCGGGAGGCATGCCTCCCATACCGCATGACCCTCCGCCTCCGCCGCATGCTTCACCGCCGCCTGAAGCAGCAAGCACGTCATCTATTCTCAAAATCATTATGGCGGTTTCGGTTGCCGAGTTTATGGCCTGTGTCTTGACGCGAAGAGGTTCAATAACCCCGTTCTTCCACATATTTTCAGCTTTTCCTGTGAATACGTTAAGCCCTGCATCCCTGTTCCCCTTCTCATGCTGGCTGCGCAGTTCCACAAGCATATCTATGGGGTCAAGCCCCGCATTTTCCGCAAGGGTTTTCGGGATGATTTCAAGCGCCTCTGCAAACTTTGTCACAGAAAGCTGCTCCCTTCCTTTCAATGTCGATGCATAGTCCCGCAAGCGCAAAGCAAGCTCGATCTCAGGCGAGCCCGCGCCTGCAACCAGTTTTCCATCTTCAACCGCAACGCCCACAACCCTTAACGCATCTTCAAGAGCCCGTTCGGTGCTTTCCAGTACATGCTCTGTGCCGCCGTGTATAATGACCGATACTGCCCTGGGATTGCTGCATTCGGTAATATAAAGCATCTTTTCCTCACCATGTCCCTTCAATTCAACAGCTCCCGCGCTTCCCAAGTCCGAGGCGTCAAAATCGTCAAGGCTTGTAATGAGATTTGCACCTATTGCCCTTGCAACTTTCTCGATATCCTTTTGTGCAACACGTTGTACTGCAAGAATATTCGCTTTTGCAAGGTAATGCTGCGCGATGTCTTCTATGCCCAATTGACACAACACGACATTGGCGCCGCTGGCAGCTATTCGGTTCACGATATCATGGACAATCTGTTCTTCCTGGTCAAGATATTGTGAAAGCTCACCTGGTGTTGAAATGTTAATCTCGGCTTCAAGCTCCATCTTGCTGAATTCAATCGGTCTTGTGATGAGCGCAATCTTCGCATCTGTAACCTTGTTTGGCATGTTGTTGTGGACTTTGTCTTTATCAAGAACAATGCCTTTGATAAATTCGCAATCATCAACGCTCTTCCCTACTTTTTTCTCGATTTTAATATTATCAATATCAACTATTTTTTTCCCGTCTTCCTCATCAACAATGGATTTGATAGCAGCAACTGCGATTTTTGCAAGTTTTTCTTTTGAACCCTCGGCGCCCTTTCCTGTCATTGCGGTGGTTGCTATTTTCAACAGATGCTCCTCATCATCCTCTGTGATTGTGTGGGTAATTTCCTTCAGGAGTTCAATTGCCTTGTCAGCGGCCATCCTGTAGCCTGACACTATTATTGTGGGGTGGAGGTCCTGGTCCAATAATACCTGCGCCTGTGAAAGCAATTCACCTGTAAGAACTGCGGCTGTGGTGGTTCCATCCCCGACTTCATCATCCTGCGTTTTTGCTACCTCTACGAGCATTTTTGCTGCCGGGTGCTCTATTTCCATTTCTTTAAGGATTGTGACGCCGTCGTTTGTGATTGTAATGTTCCCGCCGCCCACGAGCATCTTATCCATTCCTTTTGGTCCAAGTGTGGTTCTCACGGCATCTGCAACTGCTTTTGCCGCCATGATGTTATTGTTCCTTGCTTCCTGCCCGCGTGTTCTCTCGGTGCCTTCCCTTAAGATTATGATTGGTTGTCCGCCAAGTTGTGCTGCCATAAATGATATCCTCCTGATTTCGGTTTTTAGTAATATTATTTTGATGCCCCGATTAATTATATAAACTTAATATGATTATACAAATACCGGGATGCTATTTTGGCAAATCAATGTTTGTCGTTCTATATAAGAATTCCGATGGGTTTTGTCAAGTCTGCGTGGTTATTTTAACAGCTTGCCAAAAGTCGGTTGATAAATACATTAAAATCAGATATGTTACCCTTAAAGGCACCTCAGAGGACACAACCTTCCTAATTCGGAACATTCATCTTTGCCAGGTTTTTCACAATTAAAGCAGTCTTTAGTTTCGATAAATTCTGCGTGAGATATGTAATTATTTCCATAATCGGTAAAATTATATTCATCTTCTGGGTCATCACATAAAACTCCTTCACCTATCTCTAATCCTACCTCGTATAATGCCGTTCTAAATCCATCTATAAATCCCTTGAGAAATTCTTTACTTGTTTCCGTCAAGTCATCGAATTCATCGGAATTCAGAGGACAGTATACTCCTAATTTAGAACATTCATCTTTGCCATGTTCTATGCAATTAAGACAATCTTTAGTTTCGATAAACTCTGCATGAGACGTGTAATCGTCTCCATAATCTGCCAAAGCATATCCTTCCACTGGTTCGTCGCATAAGTGCCCTCCAACTACCGCTAATGCCGCTTTAAATCCATCTATATATCCTTCAAAGTATTCTTTACTTGTTTTTGCACTCTCCATTTTCCGTTTTCTGAAGGCACCAATTTCGTTGTGGAATGATGTCTGTAACGTCTGATTATTTTCTTTGGGATATTCATTATTTGGGTCTGTTGTTTTCTTGAGAATGTTTTCAGAACCATTTTTTCTATGGAATTGTGTCAATAATTCCCCTCTCTGCTTATGACCGCAACTTTTACATTGGTATACTTGCCACTTTCCCTCTATGCTAAGTTTTGTACCAGATTTGACGAAATCAGTTCCTTCACATTTTGCACATTTCCGTGTATAAATCATAAATCATTTCTATCTATCTCTTATCTGGTATATTCTTTACTTTCTGCTAAATAAGGTTCTGTCAAGTTGTCGGTTGTTACGATACCGGTTGTTGGACTGCTCAAAATGCAATAATAACCCGATGAGTTCTGTAAGTTATCAATCTGGGACGACCCAGGAAAGAAGTTCCAGAAGAATGGAAAAGAATCATCAAGCCGGAATATGAACCGTTCAGGCAGAATGCCCCGTATCTGGAAGAAAACAATACCGAGCGATTCTAAACCAAACCTATATATTACTTTACATCGTATGTAAACCAAATGCTTTTATTACAACCTTCCATCAATAGCACAGGTTAAATCACCCATGGAACCCTCAGCACCCTCGATACTTCTGGTTTTTCTGGCAGGCATAGTAACCATCATGAAGCCCTGCTGCCTCCCGCTCGTGCCTGTGGTTTTTTCAGGCTCGGCAGGGCACAGGCTGCGCCCTCTCGCTATCGTTTCAGGACTGGCTCTTTCCTTCACGACCATGGGAGTGCTGGTATCAGCATTTGGCGCCACATTTGCAGGCTTCACCGATTCTTTGCGAAGCATTGCAATCCTCTTTATAATCGGTATGGGCGCCGTGCTCTTTGACGACGATATAAACATGGAATTCATAAAACTCTCAGGCTCAATAACACAGGGTTTGAAGCGGAATTTCGGTTTTTTAAACAAATACTCATCCACCCTCCCCGAAGGAAGCCTTACGGGCGGATTTTTCCTCGGGATGTCGCTTGGCGTCCTCTGGATTCCCTGCGTCGGGCCGATACTCGGCGCGGTGCTTGCGTATGTCGCCTCTGTGGGCAATATGAGCTACGGCGCGTGGATGCTGTTTGTTTATTCGGTTGGCATGAGCCTCCCCATGCTTTCCATAGCCTATTATGGCAAGAAATTTACGAACAGGTACCAGTGGTTTTCAAGGAACGGCGAGCTTCTTAAAAAGCTGTCAGGATTAGTGCTGATAGTGATCGGGATAATGCTTTTATTCGGAATAGATAAACTCATTATCAGATGGTTGTCCCCGTATTTCCCGACAACGTTTTATGGGATTTAATCTAAAGCAACTTTGCGCTCTTGGCGTGCTTTGCGGTGCAGGATTTTCCACCGTAAAGGCGCAAAGGTCGCAAAGAGTTGTTTTTGGGAATGCTTTTTAACATAAAACAGCGAAAGAGCCCCAAAGCATGCACTACCACATAATCCTGACAAAAGAATGCAATCTCAACTGCAATTACTGCGGCGGGGGAAGCGACATTCCTCCAAAAGAAATACAGTATTCGGTTGCAGACCTCAAATCTTTCTTATCGCAGGACAGCAACCCCATCATCGAATTTTACGGAGGCGAACCCCTCCTTCGCATCAAGACCATGGAAAATATTATTGATGCGATTCCGGCGCGATTCGTTATCCAGACAAACGGCCTGCTGTTAGATAAAATCGAACCGCATTATTTGGCAAAATTCCACTCCATCCTCGTTTCAATCGACGGGACAAAGGAAGTTACGGATAAAGAGCGGGGGCCGGGCGTATATGACCGCATCATACATAATTCAAAACTCATAAAACGCCGGGGCTTTTGCGGCGACCTCGTAGCAAGGATGACAGTGGCACAGGGTACGGATATCTACGAAAACGTGAGGCATCTTCTGGATATTGGGCTTTTTGACCATGTTCACTGGCAGCTCAGTTTTGAAATGTTCTGGGAAGCATGGGAAAATACAGAGCCCAGGCTTGTGGAGTGGATTGCCGAATATAATTCCGGCATCTCTTCCCTCATAAACTGGTGGGTGGATGAGATGTCGCGTTCAAACCGGGTTTGGGGGATTGTCCCGTTTATCGGCGTTATGAATTCGCTGCTTTCTGGTAAAAAATCGCGCCTGCGGTGCGGTTCAGGGATTGATTTCTTTTCGGTCGTGCCTGACGGCAGGATTTCTGCATGTCCCGTATCCATCGATTTTGATTTTTCAGTCATAGGCTCGATATTTGACGATAGTCCGCACTCGCTTTGCGATAAAGCCCGGGTTGGCGAACCTTGCGTATCCTGCGACATATTCCATATCTGCGGCGGCAGGTGTCTTTTCGTGAACAGGTCGCAGGAGTTGCTCAGGGAGAACGGGTATGCCCTGATTTGCTCTACGGTCAGGCATCTGGTGCTGAAGTTACAGGAGGCTCTGCCGCAAATTCAGGCGCTGATTAAAAACGGGTCTGTAAGCAGGTCTGATTTTGAATATCCTGAATTTAACAATGGGTGCGAGATTATCCCATGAGAAGTCAAAGAACTATGAAGCAGGCACAAGACAGGAATGAATGTCGTTCTGCCAAAATTCCATGAATTAGAAAAATCTTGAAATATTGCCCCTTCTCAACAACATTGTCTTATTTTTAGAATATTTCTAATATCTAAACCGATTAATATATATAATCCAAACTAGATTGCATAGATTGGGTTTGTAAAATTCGAAGGTGAAAGGTTTGGAAATCTAAACACCTAGCCATACTTGGAATTTTTGCAGCCTGTGAAAAACGTGGGGCACAGTCGTTTCTTTGGAGAGCAACTGAGCCCCAGCATTTGCCCGAAGGCATGGTAGTATTTGCTTTAAATTTATTTAAAGCCTGCGCCGCGCCTGAGGGCAGCAAAGAAAATGTAAATGGAGGAATAAAAATATGAAGAAAAGTAAAGCAATGGGATTAGGCGCAATGCTTGTGGCAATGCTGCTGCTAAGCACGGCGTTTGTTGTAGTGTCGAATGCTCAAGGACAGGATAGTGGTGGAACACCTGCGATTGATGGCAAGGATGCAATTTTATACGATGCACAATTTTATGCATCTGATAATCATATCAGTACTGAGGAAGCTGTCCACCTATTACAACTTCAAAAGATTGCCGGGGAACTGAATGCAGAACTGAGTATGAATGAGACAGGAAGCTTTGCAGGACTTTGGATTGAGCATAAGCCGAAATTCAAAGTTGTTGTTCAATTTACCCGTAATGGCGAAGAGATAATTAAATCATATATGAAACAGTACCCGGATTTAGCCGGTATTGTTGAGGTACGCAACGTGAAAGATTCATATGCTGACCTCAAAAAAGCTCAACTTGAGGCATCATCTTCAGTAAGCGCTTCAGGCATACCTGCAGATTCAAACATCAATATATCTGGCAATACTGTTGAGCTGAATGTGGTTGAGGCAGACAGGAGCCGTTTTGATAACGCTGTGCAAATCGGAAAAATAAAATTATCTGAAAAGGTTAAGGTAATCTCAGTTAAAGCATTGGCAGAGAAAACCGCCAACATTTATGGTGGGCTCTCATTGAGTACATGTACAAGTGGTTTTTCGGTAGTAAAAGGCATTATCTTAAAAACTTATGGCATCACCACAGCTGGTCATTGCTCAAACACCCAGTCATACAATGGCAACAGTCTGACTTTCCAGAGCGAATTAAATACGGGCAACTATGATATTCAATGGCACACAGCGCCAGGCTACACTGTGACAAATAAAATACAGATGTCAAGCCAGGGTGCCACTCGTGACATTACCGGAACCATAAGTAGAAGCAGCCAATCAGTTGGCAATTATGTTTGCAAGTATGGTAAGACTACTGGTTGGGGATGTGGTTACATCAGGAGCACAAATCTTAACGGAAATTATATTTGGGTTTCGAACACTGCGGGCTCTGATGACCTTGCTGAACCAGGAGATAGCGGAGGTCCATGGTTCCTGGCTAACGATGCATATGGAACAATGACAGCCAAGATTTCTCCAGGTACCAGTGGCACCGGTGCCGATGGCGTCTATATGGCAGTCGACTATATATCTGGACTTGGCGTTAGTGTGATGACATCCCCGTAAATTAGAAAATCAAGGAGAAACAATAATTCAGATAGTAGAGGTAAGAATGAAATCAAGATTGAGAGGATTGATGATTGGAATCTTTGTGTCAATACTGATCACAGGGTGTGTTGAAAAGACGCAGCAGGATGAAAGCTCTGTCAATACTTCAACCTCTCCTTTTTTTCCAGTGCAAAAGGAGCCAAATCCTGTTCGAACGACTGCGTTATTAGAAGGTGAATTGGTGCAAATAAATGGCTGTCTCCGCGTGGATGATTATTTGCTAATATGGCCATATGGTTTTTCAGTAAGCACCAATGGTGGGGTAATCCAGATCAATAACAGCACCGGTAAACCCGTAGCAATTGTAGGTGATAAGGTCAAACTGGGTGGAGGTGAGATGCCAAGTGATAGAATAGCAAATTTTTCGAGTGAGTTGCCGAGCAGCCGTTGTTCAGGGCCTTACTGGATTGTCGGAGATGTGTTAACAGAATGATGAAAGCCATGTAGAGTTATGTTTCATCTTGGTCAATACACCCATATGCCAAATGACATGGCTTGGAGTCAACCATATATCTATGAGTTTTACTGAACGTTAAACATCTGCCATGGGAGTTATAATGCTTCCCGTGATATCATATTTCATATAAAATAAGTCTTTTATTTATTCCGTACATCACAACAAACTGAGATGAAACAGTGAGAAAAAACAAGAACTGAAATTCGTCGAAAGCAGGATTCTCTGAATTAGAAAAGGAATACTCCCAATCTCAACAAAATTGTCTTATTTTTAGAATATTGCTAATATTCAAACAGATTAATTTATATATCCAAGTTACATTGCAGAAGTTGGGTTTATAAAATTCGAGGGTAGGTTTGGTGGTCCAAACAATATATCTGAGATTTTGCTGCCGATAAAAACGCGGGGTTCAGTGTTTCGTTAGAGCAACTGAACCCCAGGTGCCCGAAGGCATGGTAAATGTTAGCTTTGAACTTATTTAAAGCCAGCGCCGCGCCTGAGAGCAGCAACGAAAACAAAATGTAAATAGAGGAATAAAAATATGAAGAAAAATAAAGGAATGCAATTAGGCGCGATTCTTGCGGCAATGCTGATGGTAAGCATAGCATTTGCGGCTGGGGTGAGTGCCGAATCGGCAGATACAAACATTAGTGACAATGTGATTCTTCAAAAAGAGAAATTGCCGGATAATTAAAGAGTGACTGTTGTGACTAATGTTGTGAATAATCCAGGAATTGGAGACCTTCCAATACCTGTATTCAGAGAGGCTGTTATTGTCTATTTCAAGGAAATGCCAGTATCGCTTGAAGAGTTTGCCTTGAAGCATGGGGGAAAGCTGATTTTCTCCAAACAAGATATAAATATGGGTGTCTTTGAAACAAAACCTGTAGGAAAACCTGGAGAGAGAAGCCAGAGGACACTGGATTTCATCAATGAAGTCTCAAAGGATCCTCTCGTTGAGAAAGCTTATCATGACGGTTCTATGTTTATTAGGCCAAATAAGGTGTACTTACCAGAATCTAAATTAACATATCCTGAAAATACAGGCGAATACGCTCCCAATGAAGTGATTGTTGGTTTCTGGAGAATACCTCCATCGCTTGAAGGGTTCGCATCTAAGTACGGTGGAAAACTCAAGGGATTTGGCGATGCCAACGAGGCTCTGAAGTTTGCCAGTTTTGAAACAAATAATATCTCTGAATTTATTAATAAAATCTCAACTGATCCGTATGTCAGGTATGCTGAGCCTAATGGCATAGGTCACGCTGGATCCATTCCGACTGACCCAAATTGGAACTTGCAATGGGGGCCTCCGAAGATATATGCCCCAGCAGCATGGGATTATCAGAAAGGTAATACAGGTGTTGTAGTTGCAATACTTGATACAGGTATTGATTATAACCATTTGGATCTAGCAGGACGTGTTCTTCCAGGATATAGTTTCGCCAGAAATTTAAGCGATCCAGGAAATACGGATCCTATGGACGACAACGACATGTCTCATGGAACTCGCGTTGCAGGAATAGTCGGTGCCATTATGAACAACAGCAGAGGTATTGCAGGAATTGCACAGGTAAATTTACTTCCAGTAAAGGTATGCGACCGTTTTGCCAATTGCAAGTGGGAGGATATTGCAAATGGTACCTACTATGCAGCCAATAATGGTGCAAAGGTCATAAGTATGAGCATCAACTTGGATACTTATTCAACGCTTGGAGAACAGGCTGCCAACTATGCATACTACACCAAAGGAGCACTACTTGTTAGTATATCCGGAAATGGAATAAGTGGTGGAACAAATTATATACCATATCCTGCAGCTTTTGATACTGTTATAGCTGTTGGTGCAACTGACTCTAACGACCAGCGTGCTTCATTCTCAAACTACGGTAATAAACTTGAACTTGTTGCACCAGGGGTTGATATATACACCACAATTCGTAACAACGGATATGAAGGTGGTTCGGGTAGCACTGGTACGTCGTTTGCAGCGCCGTTTGTCTCCGGCGTAGCAGCATTGATATGGTCACAGAATCCTTCATTCAATAACGAGAAAGTTCGCGAGGTTTTGAGAAATACAGTGGTTGACCTCGGTACAGCTGGCAGGGATATCTATTATGGCTACGGCAAGGTTAATGCATACGGCGCGGTAACTAAAGGGACGCTATTAACCAATAGGTCTGGAACGATTACCAGTTCTGGAGGTAATAACCAATACTCAATAAATATTCCAGCCCCTTCGACAGTTAACGTAGTGATGGCAGGCAATGAGAATGCTGACTTTGATCTTTATGCCAAATGGGGATCTCCTCCCACGACCAGCAGTTATGATTCGAAGAGTGATTCATCATATTCTCTGGAATATTTCCCGATAAGGGGTTCAGGAACACTCTATGTAATGGTGAAATCTTACAGCGGCACTGGCAACTGGAAGTCTTGGGTAGTTGGAGGTTTATACACGGATAGTGGAAAGAAGCAAGGTACTCTTTCTGGTGTCGGTGCTGAAGCACCCTATTCTTTCAATGGGGTTGGCATCGGATATGCATTTAACTCTGGTCCAGACGGAAGTAACTTCGATCTGTATAATAAATGGTATTCGCCGCCTACAACGAGCAGCTACGATGCACGCGGAAACTCCCTTGGAGCTCAAGAGATTGCAGGTCCTGCACCATTCGGCAATGGAACAAATTACTTTATGGTACATTCAACCTCTGGGAGCGGAGAATATGTAACAGCAGGAATGATATATTAATAGGTAACAGAAACAAAGAAAGAGGTTTATCATAAAGGTAAACTAAGCCAAAATAAAATCAATCAGCAAGGTGGCGAAATCTATAAAATGACTCGCCACCTCTATTTTTTAACCTTAAAATTAAAAACGTTCAACTCCTTATCAAGTTCAATTACTTTTCTTCCTTCAAGTGTATTCAACACTCTTGTCACACTCAATCTGGCTTCATAGTCCCCTGCTGCCAGTTTCCCGATCGGTATTATCGCAATGGGATGGCTTAGAATACCAAGGTCAGTTCCTTGATCGATGTAAATAGCATAAACAGTAAATATATTCCCTTGCTTCTCTACTTTGCTGATATTTATATTGAATCCTGGAGTAATCCCTCTGGATACTACCAAATTCAAATCATCATCAACATAAAAGATAGATTGTTGAGCCGTTTTATTAACAATAATATCTTCATAGCTTTCCTTAACCTGAGGGATGTTGCCTTTGATTACAGCAAACATACCCACAGCTTTGGAAAGGTTGGAGTAGGCAACCTGTCCCTCATATATTTCAGGATTGACTTTTACTACCTCTTGCTTTTGATATATGCATCCAGATAATATCGCTAATCCGATGACTAAGACTAACAATATTATCGGCTCAAAACTTCCGCCTCGCTCATCCTTATCCTTTATGCATCTCATACTTCTCACTCTTTTGATAGGCATTTTTCTCTTTTAGACTGCATAACCTGATTGCATTTTTAGTTCGTGGTATCAAGAATCCACCGCCTTTTAACGTTGGTATGAATTGGCAAACATCACTTTAATTGGTATCCATAATGAGAGTATGAGAGAAGAAGCAGCCATCCTATATATACATATCAAACGTCTCGAAAATTTCAATATCATTAAAATTTTTGGCGCCATTGTAATTTTCAACTATAATTATAAATAGTTTTATAATATATATACCCTTTCTATCCAAAAATTGAAACTGTAAATTCACCGGTCAAGGAGACAAAAATCCAAACAACCAGATTTCAAAGATGGCTTAAATTGTTTGGTTTTTGACCATATTTAGAGAACAGCCGCTGCAAGATATGCCACAGCCAGATATCGTAACAACTTTCCGGTAAAAACAAGAACTGAAAAAATCCAGAACTTAACCCGCAGTAATCCGCCAAAGACAGTAATAACATCTCCTATAATTGGAAGCCATGTAAATAAAAGCACGGCTGTACCATATTTTAAGAAATATTTTTCTGCTTTTTCAAGATTCCCGGGATCAATGGAAAGATGTTTTTGGGCAAAACTTCTTCCTTTTAACCCTATATAATAAGTTGTACAGGCGCCAATGTAGTTTCCTGCTGATGCCACAAGCACAAGGGCAGGGATATTGAATTTTTCATAAACGAGTAATAAAAGAATCCCCTCGCTCCCGAAAGGCAATATCGTAGATGCAAGAATACTTGCAAGAAAAAGACCCAAATAACCGTAATTTAACAGGATAGCTTGAATGGATTCTAACATATACTTGAAATATACACATACCCCCTATAAAAATGATGGGTATTCAATTAAAGATAAATACTCTTGTGTTCTATCATCTCGTAACCACGGAGGGCTGAATATGGAAGCTTTAGAAATAATCCGTTTATTGAATGAAGATTACGTAAGTGAAATCGAAGCTACCCTGATCTACGTAAGGAACTCTTTTATCATGCCCAGGTGCGATCCGAGCAGGGTCACAGAAGCGATTTCTATTGATGAGATGAGGCACATGAACTGGCTTGCCGAGCTTATCGTGAAACGGGGTGGAAAACCGAGTATGGAACATAAAGAGCTTGATTTCGGGGGAGATGACCTCAAAGGCCAATTGGAAAAGCAAAAAGCGCTTGAAACAGAGGCAATCGAGAGATACAAAAAGCATATTGAAATGATAGACGATGCTGAAGTGGTCGGGGTGTTAAAACATATACTTGATGAAGAGAAAAGGCACAGGAAAGAGTTCAGGATAAGGCTTGAAAAAATGAGCCAATGATTTCACATTACCGGACAAAAAAGGATTTATGGATAGTTTAGACGGATTTCTGGAATTAAAAGTCGATAATCAGCATTCAGAGATTAAAGTTCCAATAATGCAGTTTGAATTGTCCATGAGTGTAAGGTATTTCCTGAATGGAAAGGGAGTTGGATATTGCGGATTATTAATTAACGGGGTCAATGGAAAAGGTTTCAGGGGAAGTATAGAAGCCGCGGCTGCAAAGGCTTATGTCGGGAGGACGATTTTTGTTTTCCTGTCAGAACTTGACGATGGGAAACAACTTATCACAGTGCCGGCGTTATTTGAGAAGAAGCCTTCTTTCAACGGGAGTATTGATTTAAGTAACCTTGTTATTAAAACGTATTATCACAATGAGTTCAAAAAGACGGCGCAGGAGGTCTATAAAGAGCACATGGATGCCTTGATAGGCAAACAGATTTGTAACGATAATGAGACCCTTAACCGGGATATTCTTGAACTTCCGAAAAAGGGGATTGAGATATTAAAAGCGTTCAAATGAAATCTATTTTCTGCAAAGACATTTTTGCTCAATATTCCCTCTCTTTGGGCTCATACATCGTTATATTCACAGGCTTGTACTCCACGCGCGGTCCCCCGGGCGCAAAAGTAACCAGCGTATGTTTGAGCCATTTCGCATCATCCCTTTTCGGATAATCAAGCCTGAAATGCGAGCCGCGACTTTCCCTCCTGACCAGCGCGCCTATGCAAATAACCTCTGCAATATCCAGCATTCCTTCAAGCTCAATCGCGTTCACAAGTTCCTGGTTAAAAACCGCTCCTTTATTCCTGACATACACATTCCCAAAGCGCATCTTAAGTTCCCTGACTTTACCAAGCGCTGCCTTCAGGTTCTTTTCATCACGGAATATTCCCACTTTTTCATCCATTACTTCCTTCAGTTCATCGCGGATTTTGAAGATTGCTTCGCCTTCATTCTTGCCATGAAGAGCCGAAACCCGCTGCATTTCCCCATTAACCGCTTTTTCCAATATATCCGATGCTTCAAACTCTTTTCCATTCGCGAACTTCGCTGCGTTTTCCCCGGCGACCTTCCCGAAAACTATTGTCTCAAGAAGAGAATTCCCGCCAAGCCTGTTAGCGCCGTGCACGCTTATGCAGGAGCATTCACCGCATACGTAGAATCCCGCGAGTGATGTCTCGCAGTTTTTATTTGAAGCTATGCCTCCCATGGAATAATGCTGCGCCGGCTGGATGGGTATCGGCTCGCAAATAGGATCGATGTTCGCAAAATCCATTGCGATTTGCCTGATTCCCGGCAGGCGCTCTTTGATATTCCTCTCGCCTATGTGCATCAACTCAAGATGAACGTAACCTCCTTCAAACCCCCTGCCCTCATTTATCTCGGTCTGTATCGCCCGCGCCACAATATCTCTTGGCGCAAGGTCAAGCAAGTGGGGCGAATATCGCGCCATGAACCGCTCACCGAGTTTATTCTTAAGGAACCCGCCTTCGCCGCGGGCGCCTTCTGTGATAAGTATATTCGTCCCGTAAAGCGTGGTGGGATGGAACTGAACAAATTCCATGTCCGAAAGCGCAACGCCGCTTCGGTATGCCACGGCGCACCCGAATCCCGTGTTTATTATCGAGTTCGTTGAACGCCTGTATATCCTTCCGTATCCGCCTGTAGCGAAAATCACTGCGTTGGCCTGAAAGCCTTCTATTTTCCCGTCTGCGATATTGTATCCGACAACGCCTGAACATCTGCCATTATTGGCAGCAAGCCGCGTTACCAGCCATTCTTCATAGAACTTGATGCCGTTTTTAAGCGCCTGCTCGTACATCGTATTCAGCAGCGCATGACCTGTCCTGTCCTCTGCGTAAGCGGTGCGCGGATAGCCTGCGCCGCCAAAAGGACGCTGTGCTATCAGTCCGTCCACTCGTGAAAAAAGCGTACCCCAATGCTCCATCTCGATGACACAAGCCTGCGCATCCTGACATAGCAAAGCCACAGCATCCTGGTCTGCAAGATAATCGCTTCCTTTTATCGTGTCAAAGGCGTGGTCTTCCCACCTGTCGTTTTTCGCGAGGGCTGCATTTATACCGCCCTGGGCCGCTACCGAATGCGAGCGCAGCGGGTGGACTCTGGATATGACTGCCACATCGGCGCCCCTGATTGCCAAAGCGGCGCGCAAACCCGCAAGACCTCCGCCCACTATAATTACGTCGTGCCTGAACATATTATACTATACTCAGGATTGGCTGGAATAATAAAAGTAGTTATCATCTGATATTATTGTAAATAAAATGTGGAATGAAATAGTGGCTATAAATAAAAATTAAAAAAGAAACAATGTTTAATAGACAGCATAACAGGGTACATTATATCTTTAATCCTGTTATCCCGTCTAAAAGGAACATTATACTTAAACCGTCTGGTAGGGTTTTAGCAGTATCACTCTATCCAGATACAATATTATCCTTCCGTTATTGTTATACTGGGTAAGGTCTTCCAGTTCAACCATGTAGTCCGTGGAACCGAGGAAAAGCGTGGTGAACGTTCCATTCACGACCAAATCACTTCCATCATAAAAGCCAAAATTTTCACCTATTGCTACGACCTCATCATAAACAACATTGCCGTGGGTTAATTGCAGCCATATCTGTACAGGCACAGCCTTATCATCGGCAGCCATTAACTGCAATTTATAACCCTGTTTCAGTTTAAGCGTGTCTGTTACAGGTTTCTCATTTTTAACTGGCGGATGGGAGGGTATAAGCAAAATTACGCGGTCCATTGTCAAAATTATCTCGCCTGTGTTCTTATCATACTGAACGAGATTTTTTATTTGGACCAATGTGCCGGTGGCCCCGACAAAAACTGAATCTAACTTTGCTGTTACTATCAGGTGTCCTTGTCCATCATAAAGGCTGAACTCATCTCCGGAAGCTACTAATTTTTCATCTCCGGCATGGTTTAATTGCAGCACTGCAGTCCTTGGACTGCTATTCACATCTGTGCTGACCAGATGCAGTTTGTAACCCTGCTCAAGGTTTAACGTATCTGTTAGTTTTGTGTCCGTATTCGCGGCGCCTGCCGGGCTCACTACTGCAAGAAGCACGGCTATTGCCATCATTACTACTATTTTTTTCATGATATCACCCAGTTCTTTAATTGTAAAACTATTATTTATATTTACTCAAAATAAAAGACATTTACTTTACATGAACCTGTATCCCAAGTATCTTCATTTATCCTGCCGTGTGTTTTATATAATGAGGAAAAGAAACTATTGAACGTCGGGTTATGAAATTCAAGATCAAAAGATTTGACGGGGAAAAGTCGTGGTTCGATACTTTTGAAGTAAAACCCAAACAGCACATGTCAGTTCTTGAAGCGCTTTTCCAGATACAGGATGAGCTGGACGGCTCTCTTGCCTTCAGGTATTCATGCCGCGGCGCGGTTTGCGGCTCATGCGCCATGCTTATCAACAAGAAACAAAGACTTGCATGCCGTACCCAGGCATCTGAAATCGAAGGCGAACGGGTATTGGCCATTTCACCGTATGGCCCGGTTGCGAAACCTGAACTAAAGACAGGCGATGAGATACTTATTGAACCTCTCCCGAACCTCACGGTAATCAAAGACTTGGTCGTGGATATGAAACCTTTTTTCAAGCATTATGAAGATGTGCATCCCTGGTTTGAGGGAGGCGGCGATCTGTTGATGTCGCAGCAGGATGTAAGGAAAGTCGATAAGTATGCGGCGTGCATCCTGTGCGGCCTTTGCTTCGGGGCATGTCCCGTGGCAGCAAGGGATAAGAATTATTCAGGACCTGCGGCGCTTGCAAAAGCATGGCGGTTTTATGCAGATACGAGGTATAATGACTCAGTCGGGATGCTAAAACGGGTGGATACTGAAAAAGGGGTCTGGGCATGTGATGAGGTTTACCGCTGCGTTGAAGTGTGCCCTAAAAAAGTGCCGCCCACCAATGCCATCACGGGTTTCATGAGGAAAATTATTTTACACAAGATTAAACATATAATCAGGTGACAGGTGACAATGGAAAAAGAAAGGGCTTACGGAACAGGGATGTGGGCATGGCTGCTCCAGCGCGTCACGGGTGTCCTGCTTGTGTTCTACCTGTTCATTCATATCTTGTGGGTGCATGATATTAAAACGCCTTTTGATTTCATGTTCGTGGAGTTCAAGACCGCAGTTTTTATTCTGCTGCTGCTCGTTCTTCCCCATGCATTGAACGGTTTCAGGGTGTTCGCAATCGATTTAGGGATTAGTGACAGGACGCAGAAGCTCTTATTCTGGGCGCTTGTCCTTATCGGCGGCCTTGTGATAATCTGGGGCATTCCATAGCAGGATGATGAATCCGATGCTCGTTCCAATAATGAACTAAATCGAATCGAATAATTTATAAAGATTGTCTACCTTAAGGAATAAAAGGTTTACAATCGGTGAATTTATGTCAGAATTTGGAAGCGAACTAAAAAACGTATTTGAAAAATATGAATCTGCCAGATACAATTTCTTTAAATGGCGATTTGAATCAACATTCCTGAACAAAATGGCTCTGGCACTTGGCTTTGCGTGTTTGACAGGATTGGTCGCACAGCTCCGGTTCTATCTTCCCTATACACCGGTGCCTGTAACCGGACAGGTTTTTGCAGTTCTTCTTTCAGGTGTGATTCTCGGTAAATGGTACGGTGGAATGAGCCAGGTGTTCTACACAGTTCTTGGTGTAATAGGCGTGCCATGGTTTGCAGGCGGAACAGCCGGCATGAAAGTTCTAACAGGCGTGGACGGTGGTTACATCATCGGATTTATTGTAGCATCGCTTATTATCGGCTGGTTCACAGACATGTATGTCAAATCACGCAGTTTTGCAGGCATGTTCACTATAATGCTGCTCGGAATTACGATGGTTTACCTGTTCGGCGCTGTTCAACTGGCATTTGTACTCGGCGTGGGTGCTCAAAAAGCAATCGAGCTCGGCGTACTGCCGTTCATAGCTGTCGATTTGTATAAGGCGCTTATAGTATCGGCAATAGCCGCTGCAGTAGTTCCAGGTGCTGCATACGGGAATGAGATAGATTCGAGGTAATCATTATTAAAACAGAAGCCGAAGAAATGATTTAACCTGATCTTTTCTTCGTGCCTTTGCCCATTCCAACAGCACCCGGATCATTTTTGGCCCGAACACCCCGGGACTTCGCCATTTTTGATGACGCCTTTATAATTTTCAAATAATAGTCAGCAAGCTCGTGTGTTTCCTGGAAGGTTGGAGCCGATTTATATTTTAGCGAATCAATCTCTTTTTCGATATCTTCGATTACCTTTGAAAATCGCTTTTTGTAATTAAGGGGAAAGGCAGGCGAATGAATGATATATTTCAGGGTATCTTCATCTGAAAATATCATTTTTTTGGTCCATTTTTCAATAGGTGTGCTCAGGCAGGAAATCGTTTTCTTATCTGGCAAAGCAACATAGTCGATTATGAAATGCATCGAGAGCAGGCTTAACGAAGTTATATCCATTGTAAGAAATAGGTCGTTAGCGCTGGGAAAGGATAATTTCAACTCAGGAAAATGGCTTTTTTGCTCATAGAGGACAATAAAGTTGTTGCGCGCTCTTCCGGTTTGCTTGTGGATAGTTTTTATGTTTATAGCATAGGCATCAAGCCTTTCACGAAGCCCGCTTTCAAGATAATTAAACATTAATTTAAGATAGTAATATCTTAGTATTTAATATTTTCCATGAGTATATTAATAATTTAATTATAATTATTATGATGAGACGTTTTCACAAAATTGCAAGGTTAATGCGGGTTTAGAAGGTGCTTCTTCATACTTTTTTATATACTTTCTTCGTGCAACCATGTAGGGAACTGATTGTAGGAATCTTTATCTTAAATGATTCAGTATCTCCACAATATGCTTTACATCGCCGACTCCTCCCTTTTCATCATCCGGAAACGACTCGAAGGCAGCATTGTAACCACGCCCTCCGTTGTCGAAGAACTCAGGGACGAGAACGCCCGCACCACGATGGAATTGATGAATGTAAGAGTTGAACCCCCGCTTGAGAGCTTCAAAAAAGAGGTCAGGATAAAAGCGGGAATCACTAAGGACAGCGAGGAGCTTTCAGGGACTGATATAGATATCCTGGCAAAAGCGCTTGAGTATTCAGGGCGAGAAGATGCCATCCTAATCACGGATGATTTCGCTGTCCAGAATACCGCTATCCAGCTTGGTATCAAGGTGATGCCTGCGGGCCAGAGGAAGATAAAAGATGTTCTCATCTGGGAAAAGCAGTGCATCGGGTGCAAGCGGAGGTTTCCTGAGGGGGATGAATGTCCGGTGTGCGGGTCTCCTATGAAAAAGAGGAGAAAAGGCGCAGCGCAAGGGTCGCAAAGAAAATTGTGAGATGTCTCTGTGTTTGCTTAAACCCAAACTTATATAACTACAAATCATCAATGTAAATATGTTCGTAAATTGGCGAATATAAAAACGAGGCAAGAAGAATCAGATGGAAATCGAGAACAATAGAATGAATCTAAACTTTAATACAAGACTTGAAAAAGCAAAAACCCTCGCAGACATCTTCGAGGTTGTAAAAGCAGCAGTATGGGAGAGCCAGAGAAAAAGCCGCGCAGGTTTGATGCTTGGACTTGCAAACCTCGGGAACCATCCCCAGGGATTTTTCGGTGGTTTCTATTCAGTAGGCTCAAACGTCATAGTAATGAACAAAATCCCGCTTGAGAGGATCAAGGAAACAAGACCAGAGCTTTACAAACCTTATATTTTCCATGTGCTGCTCCATGAATACTTGCATACGCTGGGCTATCTGAGCGAAAGCGGCGTAAGGCAGATGGCTCATGAGATTACAAGACAGGTATTCGGCGAAGAACATCTTGCAACAAAAATCGCAAAAGATACTACCCTTTTCTTTAAAAATCTCGTGTATCCAAACGCAGCATGGCAGCCAGATGATATGAATCTTGAGCTTGTGGATGGTTTTGACAGGGGAAGCACAAGCTACATCGCCTGATTTTTTGGTTTTTGGGAAACTTTGAATCTCACAACCAAATAGAACAGAGTCTGAATAGAGTGGAAAGTGGAGTTAATAAAATGGAGAATAATATTAAACAATCAGGTATGGAAGCTAAAGTGATGAAATTAGCCGCTCTTGCAGATTATCAGGATGGGTCGGTTGTAAGTCGAACGCTCCTTGACAAAAAGACAGGTACAGTGACTTTTTTCGCCTTCGATGAGGGGCAGGGATTGAGCGAACACACAGCGCCGTTTGACGCCCTTGTTTATCTTCTGGATGGTGAAGCGGAAATCGTTATTTCGGGTAAACCTTTTCACCTGAAAGAAGGAGAAATGGTTATAATCCCAGCCAACCAGTCCCATTCCCTGAAAGCGGTGAAGAAATTCAAAATGATTTTAACAATGATCCGGTCATGACGCGCTGACTGTGAGATGGATGCTTTTAATCACAACAGTTCCCGATTTTACCTGAGTAAGCCTCCGCCTTTTCCCATATAGCAAAGAACTTTTTCCGAAGCTCTTCCGCAAGCTTGGTATCCCTGATATTCACCACTGCAAAAAGCTCTTCAGGATTAATGGGATTCAGCATCTGTAGCAGGACGCTCTCACCATCTATTATATCAAATGGCGTAGCAGGAATCGCAGCGAACCTGCAATTGAACTTATCCCCCATATGCGCAAGCATTTGTTTTACAATCGGATATTCTTCCAGTAAACTGAAATCCACATCTTTGTTAAGGATAATTTTGATATCCACGCCCCTTTTGATAGCTTCATAAATAGCCTTGAGGATTCCGGCATGACTTTCCTGCATCAAATCTTTTTTCAGCCGCTCGGAGTTCATCTTGGGTGCCATAAAAACCAGCAATTCCTTTTGGGAACCTGATATGCACTCACGGACAAGTTCATGGGATTCTTCGCTTATTGCGACTGTCCAGAAAGTCTTACAAGGCTTCCTTGGCTCAACCCCTGAAAGTTCGGATTTCAGGTCAGAAACCAGGTTTTCCAGTTCAACCGACTCCTGTGTCAGTTCTTCATGCCTGGTTTTTGAAAGCCGCTCAAGCGCCGCGGCAGGCTCCACGCATGCATACCTTCTCGGTCTTGTATCCTGCGCGCGAATCAAATGGGCTTCTTCAAGGCCTGAAAGGACATTATAAATCCGGCCCATAGGTATTTTTGCATTTTCCGCTATCTCATCAGCTTCTGAGTCGACAAGCTTCAGGAGCGCAAGATAAGCCGATGACTCATAGCTCGTTAGACCAAGTTTCTTTAGTTTTTCAAGCACACCGGATAAATCCATGTTTTTCTATTTAAAAGTTTTGTAATTAAACCACTTTGGAGTTGTTTAGAGACATAACATTTTAATACAATCATGAATAAACAGGGAAGCAAACGGAGAACAAATGGCAACTTTTCTTGAAACGTATTTAATGAAACTTGCTGAAATACAGAAAAAGCATACAAAACTGCTTGCAGCCATAGTTATAATTCTTACAATTATCCTGGGTATCGGACTTCGGGATTTGACCATTAACTCGGATTTCAGGAAAGAGATGCCTCAGGAACTTCCCATATTTGCGCTCAATGATAAGGTAGCGGCTAAATTCGGGGGCGCGGATACTGTGGTCATTGCCGTGCAAATTGACGATTCTGTTGATTCAAAAGAAGCTGTAAGGGATATTCGGGACCCGAGGGTTATACAATCTCTGATTTTCCTTGACAGGGAATTCAGGGGCGAAGCGACTGTTACGAGCGTGACATCTCCTGCAAGTTTTTTCAGGGGCCAGAATACATATACGGATGCGGAGATAACGCAAACCCTGCGAAACACCTCCGCGGCGGATGCATTCTTCAGCCGTAATTATAAAATGGTTCTCATGTATGTTGCAGCAGATATAGGCTCGGGAGAAGACCAGATACAGAAATTCAATATACTTGCACAGGAGAAAATAGATTACACTCCCAAGCCGCCGGGGGTAAAGTTCGGCATAACAGGACAGCCCATTCTCAGGATGACTATTTTTGATTTACTCAAAAGGGATGCCGTTTTTACTCTTGCAGTTGCCGCGATCATCATTTTGCTCCTTCTTTTCATCATGCAGCGCTCATATACACAGGCGTTTTTGATATTCGCCCCCCTCTCTATAGGATTAATCTGGACAATGGGAACCCTCGGGTGGCTGGGGATTCCCCTTTCGGTTGCCACTGTGGCTCTCAGCTCAATGCTTCTGGGCCTTGGCGTGGAATACGGCGTATTCGTGCTAAGCAGGTATAATGAAGAAAGAGTTAAAAATTACAGCCAGCTTGATTCGATGAAAACCACGGTATATTCAATAGGTACAGCCGTTATCGGGTCAGGGACGACAACGATTGTGGGTTTTGGCGTTCTTTCGTTTGCATCAGTCCCGCTTATGCAGCACCTGGGCCAGACACTGGCGCTGGGTATAGCTTATTGCCTTCTCGCAGCGCTCGTTGTCAATCCTGTATTCATACTGCTTGAGGAGGATTTTGAGTACTGGAACACGCACAGGAAACTGGAGAAACTCGCAGCCAAAAAAGAAGAGCATGTCCGGAGGGGGAGGTAAAATGATAAAAGAAATCCTTGAAAAATATTCATCATTTGTAACCAGGCACCCGGTCACAGTGTTAATAATCATGCTCGTTGTTTCATTTTTTGCCATCCAGATGGCAGGCTCTATCGAGACAAAAAAATCAGATATAAAATCAATGCTTCCCAGGGATGTTGAATCCATAAGTACTCTCAACAGCATTGAAAACGAGTTCGGAAGCACCAATGCAGTATTCTTTGCAGTCGAATTGGACCCTCAATATAATGGTTCTGACGAGACCCGGGACATTCGCGACCCTGAGGTCATACAATATATAGACCAGGTTTCCACACTTACGCTGCATACGGATAACGTGATTGAAGTCGGAAGTGCGGCTTCGGTTTTGAAAACGATTAATAACGGGCATCTGCCCCAGTCCGTAAGGGAGACTTCTGCGCTTACTGACAAAAACGGGCTTCTTAATAGCTATGTCAGCAAAGACTACACGCTCGCCCTTGTTAAAATCCAGACAACCGATGACGCTGACCTGAAAGCGCTTGAAGTCGAGCTTAACAAGATAATCACGGAAGTCCCGAAGCCGCCCGGAGTTACGGTAGCTCTAGGAGGCAACGCCATGGAAAGTACGGTCATGGAAAAAAGCATCGGACCTGATATGGCAAAGACTTCGCTGTATTCCCTTATCGGTATCCTGATAATAATACTTGTCCTTTTCCGTTCCATCAAATACGGGTTCACGCCCATGACAACCATAATTTTCGGGACGCTCTGGACGATAGGCTATGTCGGGTTAATCGGAATGGGATTGAGTTCACAGACGTCCGGCGTACTGTCCATGATAATGGGCATAGGCATAGACTTCGGGATACAGGTTGTCACGAGGTACAGGTTTGAACTGGAAAACAAACTCGTTCCCAGGGATGCCATGGCAATGACGCTGAACAACGTAATAATCCCCATGTCCACAACAACGCTGGCTGCCCTGATAGGTTTCCAGGCGATGTCCCTCGGGAAATTGACTTTCCTCGGCGATATGGGGACAATAATGAGCTATGGGGTCACTGCAAGCATGGTAGCCGCGATAACCGTTGTCCCCGCCCTTATAATTATAATTGATACTATGAATGTAAAAGATACATATAAAAAAATAATGAACAATTTGAGGTAAGAACATGAAGAACAGATTATTAACGCAAATTTCAATACTGAGCGTATTGATAGTACTTTTATCAATGGCTGCCGCTGTCGGCGCCCCGCTTACAGGAGTGCAGGGAAACAGGGTCAACGCGAATTTCATGAGCCAGGACCCCGACCCTGCTGATTCCGGGAAAGATGTGGACCTGAGATGGCAGGTTGTAAACACCCAGTCAAGCGCAATAGATAATTTAAAATTCCATCTTGATGCCGGATACCCGTTTTTATTCGAAGCCGGGGATTCCCCTGATAAGGATTTAGGCGCATCCGCAGGCACGAACGATAACCAGGTTTTCTATGTCCTGCACTACAAACTCAGGGTAGCCGATAATGCCATCAAGGGAAGGTACAACGTAACCCTGAACTGGGACACGGGACAGGGGTGGACAAAGAAGGATTTCCCTGTTTACATCGACCCGAAGCAGGCTGATTTCGTAGTCGGGGCGCTTGTCACATCTCCGGATAAATTGATAGCCGATACAAAAGAAGCGACGCTGTCGGTGAATATCGACAATATCGGAAAAGGCAACGCAGAGAATGTCAAGGTTAAACTCATATTGCCCGCGGGATTCAAACCGACATACAGTTATTCTGATGAGGACAGTCTTGGAATAATTGAAACAGGCGGAAGCAAGAAAGCGGATTTTTACGTTGACACTGATGAAACCTTAAAGGAAGGAGATTATGGCGCAAAACTTGAGATCACTTATAAGGATGTAAACGACGAGGCAAATACGTACAGGATGAAAAACCTCACTCTCAGTATCCCGATTAAGCCGGCGCCTTATCTCGTAGTGGATTCGGTAACAACCACTCCCTCAAAATTAATGCCAGGAAACAAAGCCGAGTTCAGGATAAATGTGGGCAACAACGGCACTGAAAAGGCTGAATCCGTTTCATTACGCGTTTTCAAAGACGCATCCCAGCCTTTCGAATTCGATGAAAAATCAGATTTCGTGGGAAAGCTTGAACCCGGCGAAAACGGGGATGCAGTATTGAAAGTGACGGTCGATACAAATGCCGTTGCCAAGAAGTACCTGCTGGATGTTGAACTGAGAGGCATAGACGATAAGAATAACGTGGTTATTTTCAGGCGGACAGTCCCGATAACCGTGTATCCGGGAACCAGTTCGACTTCACCACTGACAGCGATTGGTATTTTTGTGGTTGTTGGAGTGGTAGTGGCAGGATATTATTGGAAGAAGAAAAAGGGATTGTAACTTTCAGGTTATAATCCCAATTCAAACCCTATAATGGGATGCTCAAGCCCGAAATTCGAGATAACACCGGGGTGAATCTCGCCGAACACCCCGGCGATCTTGCCTTTTATTATTATATCGGCGCGCCTGCCTTCGATGAATGCCGGGTCGTTTGACCCCGCAACTTCGTATTCTATGCGCCTTTCCCTCAAAACCGCATCCACCACAGCCTGGATTTCTGTAAAATTCGCCTGCGGATGGATGGCTGCTGCGCCCAGACGCTGCTGTGTCATGCAATCCAGTACAACCTCTCCTGCTTCGAATATCCGCTGCGGGAGTTCACGGTGCTTATTAATTGACAGGATTTCAAGCAGGTTGGGAAGGATTGTGGTGCGTACGATAGTGTGGTCTTCGCTTATCGGATACAGGATTTTGGTTATTCCGTCTTGTTTTTCGCGGCGCATCATGTCAAATTGGACTTTCTCACTTGTGAGAGTGAATGGCATTACCTCAAAATAACTAAGCCCGGTCATGATTTCATGGAGCGAGTCCCGGAGTTTTGAAATTGGATGGGATTTACCTGTTGTTGAAGTTGAAGGCAGTTCAGGTTTAATCTTATCAAAACCGTAGCCAATACCGATATCTTCGATAAGGTCCCAGTTGTGCAGTATGTCGGAGCGGTAAGCCGGGACTGATACTTCAATCGTGTTGCCAGACATTCTTGCGCCGTACCTCATTTTTCCGAAACATGATATGATTTCTTCATCTGTGATATCGAACCCAAGCAGCTCTTTTACCTCGCTTTTTTCAAGGTTCATGATAGCGGGTTCAAGCTTCGGCGTCTGCCGCTCCCCGTCGATGGTAACTGATTCGATTTTTCCTCCGCGCTCTGCAAGCGAGGCCGCAACGATGTTAAGGGCAACCGATACGGACTGGTCAAGACCTGTTACTTCAATGAAGAGGTCGGTGGTCTCCTCAGTCACGCGCGTTCGCTCGCCGTTGATTATCGGAGGGAACGAGAGAACATTTTCATCTGCATCAAGAATTAGGGGGTATTTATCGAATTTTTCAAGGATATTCGCGAACTTGACGCCTTTCGGATGTTTTTCAAGGATTGCCCTCATCGTCATCGGCTCTGTAAAATCAAGCGGTGTGAACTTAAAATCAGGATCCTGCGCAATGTATTTAAATGGCGGTTTTATCCGTGCAAGGTCGTGCACTCCTATGGATACCTTCCTGCGGTTCCTGCCTACAGCCCAGTGAAGCGACTCCTGGAGTGCCATCAGGGATTCGATGCTTCGTGAATTGAACTGCATTCCCCGGATTACCGCGCAGGCAAGGAATGACCGGATTTTTCCAATTTCCTTATCTTTTGTTATTTTGATTACGGGAGGAGCGACTTTGAATTCCCGGATTCCTGTTTCAATGCCAAGGAATCCCTTGAGCGCTCTCGCTACGCCTTCCGTGCTGTAAAGGTCTGGCCTGTTCGGGAAGAACTCAATATCGATATGGTCATCCTCGATTCGTTCGATGTCGCACCCCATCATCGGGATGCGCTTGATTACCGTCTCTTTATCTATCCCTGAGAGTTCTTCAAGGTCGTCATAATATACTGTAATAACAGGCATTTTAATCGGCTGAAAAACGAGCGGAAGATATATTAATCATTCTGTTAATTTTTTTATTTTATTTGTGGGTGGAAAAGAACAATTAGTATAAAGATTATAATTGACAATATTCAGTAAATATTCAGTAGAGGATGAAAGTATGGTTTTTGATGTAAAAACTCTTGCATTGGCAAACCTTGGAATCCAGATTTTTCTTATTGCGTTTGTATTCCAGGCAGTATATTTTGTAAAAAAAGGAAATCCACTTAAGCACTGTGCCATGGTAAGGATTGCAGTGCCGCTGCAGGTATTAGCTATAATTGCGGTCATGCTTCCATCACTGCTTGGCTTTATCAAATTCGAACCTCTTGGAGCATTGTTTAATGCCGAATTGCTAATTCACCACACTCTCGGGCTGTTGGTAATTGCGCTCTGGATATACATCAACCTGGCATTTTACAACGTAATCAGGATGCCGGGTAATTTTCGTATATTCATGAGAACGGCGCTGGCGTTATGGTTGCTGTCATTGGTATTGGGGCTGCATATATACACAAGGCTATATGTATGAAGATGGCAAAATTTGTAAGGAATAGAGGAGGATTGTTTTATGGATATTGAACTCAAGGAAAAATTTACCGAACTCTGGAAAAAATATTTTAATAACGCTGAATTGCCCATCACTTTTTATTACACAGACGAGGAAGGGCATGCCGAACTTGCAACACCAGAAACGACACCCAGATGCGTTATCGGCGCTTTATCAAAAGTCAGGAAAGGACGCTCATTTTCTTTCAATTCAGAATCAATCGGTTGCTTTGGCGGGAAAAGATTTCTTGGTTTTTCCGATAAAATAATGCCAAACTTTGAATATTTCCTGTCATGCGGGATTCCTGGAAAGCTTGAAGGCGAGCGTTATAAAAAAACTCCTGAGCTTGTTAAGGAAGTAATGAAAAACCAGCCTGCATTTAAAGCCCCGGCAAAATTCATTGTTTTTAAAAGATGGGATATGCTTGAGGAATCTGATGAGCCCCAGGTTGTAATCTTTTTTGCAAAACCCGATGTTGTCTCAGGTATTTTCACACTTTCGAATTTTGATGAATCCGAGCCAAACGGTGTGATTTCACCTTTCGGCGCTGGCTGCAGCACGATTGTCCAGTATCCATATATTGAACTGAAGTCTTCACGCCCGAAGGGAGTTATCGGGATGTTTGATGTCTCAGCGCGTCCTTTTGTAGCAAAGGATGAACTTACATTTGCAGTTCCCATGAATAAGTTTGAGAGAATGGTCGGGAACATGGATGAGAGCTTCCTGATAACAGAGTCGTGGAAGAGGGTGCAGAAGAGGATTTAGTGGGAAAGCAGATAATTTTTTAGAAATCCTGGTGGTGGTATCATGGTAAATCTGGACCCCTGTGAGAGATTAAAGACAATTCAAACCCAGTTAGTCCCGGCGATGCTTTCCAGCGCAGTGTCTGATGTTGATACCCTTGATATCAAAGCAGCTATTGAAAAAAACCTGCCTGATCTTGAAAGAAACTGCTACGAGCTTTTGGGCCGTTGCGAGAAGAATTATCCGGATTGTGCAAAAGAGGTCGAGCTTTGCAACAGGGAGAAGATAGAAGATTTGTTCCGGGATACGAGGGAGAAGCTTGAAAAGATTTGGGAGGAGAAGAAGACGAGGGAAGAAGGAAGCTAAGCTTTGGCGCCAACAGCTACCTCAAATGTAGTCATCAGAGTCTTGCTTACTTCTTTCAATGGGAACTCTTCAAGATAAAGCTCAGTAGCTTCTTTGAGATTGTTCAGAGATTCTTCGATGGTTTTTCCCTGGCTTACGGTACCTACTTCGGGACACTCTGCAACATACATATCTTCTTCTTTATGGAGAACGGCTGTAAGTGTGCTCATTTTCATCAGGAGAGTAATGTATTATCTATTACTTAATTGTTGTATCGAGTACAATCAAATCTTCCTCAACAAATAGATTTTATAAATCATCGCAGATTAATTTGTGGCGCTTCCATAAAACCCCGAAAAGCCGTCTTTTTATAATAGGCAGGAGCAAGGCGCAGTGAAATATTAACAACGAACTCACACGAACTCCAGTTCATATTGAGTTAGAACGGTTCGCTGTTTTTTAATAAACGCTTTGTGCTCTTAGAGTTCTTTGCGGTCAGGTTTGCAATCTCAACAACCCACCTGTCACGCATGTCTGGATAAATTAGCGGCTGCTACTTTGTGAATAATTTGAAATCCTCGATTACAGTATTTTTTAGATATTGTGCATGAACCTCCATGAACTCCCGCCGTTCATCCTCAGGAAATTCTCTGAAAACGGACAGCGAGGTATTCTTGTTATACCGGGCATCCAACAAAACTCGAATCCCATAATCTTTATCCGAACGGACCACCCGCCCAAGCGCCTGCCTTATCTTTCGTATTGTGGGTATTTTGACAACGTAATACCATCCGTCTTTCGTTCCAGACCCCACATTATATGCGGTTTCATCAGCTTTGATCAGGAGACTTTTGTAGGTGTATCCTATCCCGACCACCACAACAGTTCTCGCCCGGTCATCCCTGAAATCAACTCCCTCCGCTAAAGTCCCGCCAAGGTAAGTACATAGTATCCCCCGCTCACCATCACGCCCCATCCTGTAAAATATATTTTTCACCTCGCTGGAAGAGTCACTTGAATTGTTCAGGAGCACCCTGTGTCCGTATTTTTCTTTAAGACGATAATAATATTGAGCGGCTTGGACTTTCGTCTTAAAGTAAATCAAAACATTTTTGTTTGATCCGTCGATTACAGATTCAAGGCTCTCCTGTATGTATTTTATCGAAGCTGGATTTTTATCATTTTCTGATACAAGTATATCCGGAGCAAATTTTTGTTGAGCGCCTGTCAGATTGTTTCGAGCATCCCTCGTGACCACGTAAGTTCTGCGATTATCTATTGGGAATTGCAGCCCTACCGTTAGCTCAACAGTTTCGCGTGAGATACCTAATACTTTTTTCAGAGTATCAAACGGCTCAAGCGTAGCAGACATTAATACCCCGGCAAACACCTCATTCAATATCGGGGCAGTGACTATCTTCGGCAGGGATAAATGAATATTTACACGCCGTATTATATCCCCGTGATCGTTTTTTCTAATGCTCAAGTAGGGGTAGTATCCGTTTTGTTTGGAGATATCTAAATATTCCTTGAAGAAGTCTGCAATAGTAGTGCAGTTCGATCTCGATTCATGTTCCGGGTCGTCATTCTTGCATTTCTCCTGATATTTCTGTCCGATATCTCCTAAAATATCCAGATTCGTTCTAAGATATTGTTCACCGCCAACATCCTCAACATGATTTATTATCCTTTGCGCGAGTTCATCTGGACGGTCATGATATGGTTTATCCGGGTCAGCTATCTGAATTTCTGATCCCTCATACCTATTTGTCACCTTCTTTATGTGATCATCTGAAATTTCAATTCCCATTAGAGAGTCCAGCAACACACTTTTAATGAACTCTTGGCTTCTTTCAAGCTGGCGCTTATCTAATTCAAATTCGTGACCCTTTTTCATTTCTTCAAATATCGTATCGATTTCTGTGCGTCCTTTAACAAGCGTTTGCTGAGAAATTCCACGTTCGTACACACTTTTCGCTACCTTTTCGATATTGTGCGCTTCATCAAAAATAATAATCATATCTTGCAAGGATTTACCCGTAAACTTTTCGAAGATCTGCATAAACTGTATATTCAAAATAATCCTCAGGTCACATATCACTACATCAACACTAGATAGAGCCTTCAATACAAGGGTATAAACGCACGCATTATGCTCGACCCCCCACTTTCCGATCTCATCGGGTGTTCGTACAGAACTGAAAACCCAATTTTCAAATGCGATCCCAAGTAATACCGCCGCCTCCTTAGCTGCCGCATTATCATCATCCTCCTCCTTTTCGGAGAGTCCTTTGACCTGGTTGTATGGTTTGCACTCCCCCGCATCCCGCATTTTCTCGCATGCATCATAATCAGTTTTATCTTCCACTTCCTTTTTATGGATATTATTTTGGTAGCAGATTTTGTCCTTCGCAGTCATTGCAATTATTTTCAATTGGGCTTTGTCCCGGATAGCTTTCGCTTCAGTTATGAATTGCTCTTTTTGCTCATTGACATTCGTTGCTATTACAACCAATTTCTTGAGGTCTTTAGCTACCGAAATAGCCGGGATTAATGCGGATAAGGTTTTACCCGTACCGCATGCGCCTTCAAATAGAAAAATTTGTTTATTAATAAGCGCTTCCTCTATGGCCTCCATTGCAGTTATCTGGTTTGGATATGGTTTGTAATCTGGAAAGTATTTAAGATAATCCTTATTCATAAAAATCCCTAATGTATGTGGATTATATTATAATACAAATAAAAAATGAGAACACCCTATCGTGCCCTCACCGACTCCAGCGCCTGCGCCACCATCGCACGATACGCATCCGCATTCGTATTGTAATGCTCCTTAGCCTTCACAGCTTCAGGCGCGCTGCCCGTCAGCTTCTCAAGCCTCTTCGCTGTATGCATCGCAGCATCCACAACCCACCTGTCCCGCGTGGCAGCGTCCACAACATGCATGGACTCTGCCCTGATGGAGGTAAGTACATTTCCTTCCTTGGTCGTAAATGTTGTCGGCTTTCCTATGACCGCGATAAACTCCGGCGGCGTTGTTTTTGCAAGTACCTGCGCAGCCTCGGGCTGGTACTGCCCCGCGGTCACGAAGAACGCGCCTGTGGGGTCAACGATGCGCCCGCGCCAGAACTCGGAATCGGTTCCTACATCTTCCTTCTCGGTGAGAGTGCCCACGATGAACACGCGGTTGCATTTTGCCCCTGTCGGGGTGATGAGGTACTGTGGTGAGTACTGGTCTTGTCCTTCCTTTGATTGGAGATTTGATTCCTTTAACTCTGCAGCGAATATGCGGTGCGCTACTTCCCTTGTGAAACCATTATTGTCTGCCATGATTACGCCTCCTGTGCGATCGGCGCGGCAGATGCCGCCAGCAGCTTCTTAATTTCTTCTTCTATCGGCTTGACATCAGGTTTTATCGAATCTACGAGTATGAACCTGTCAAGCTTGGCGCCGCTTACTACATAATACCTGCCCACGAGCTTGCTCTTTATCATATCAAGCACAACAGCCTGATCCAGTGCCTCTGTCGCCATCTCCTTTGCTTTCTCAAGGGTGATGCCTGTAAGAGCCTCTGTAACTTCCCTGTTCAGCAGGATGTCCTGCACTTTCTCGCCATCGTCCATGACCGCTTTGACGCGCAGGTCGTATATTCCTTCAACCTTCCCGTGTTCGCCGCATGCGCCTTTCACGAGCGCCCTGTTGCATTCCGGACAGCGCTTGATAAGACCTGAGCCGCTCTGGATATCAACTATCGCGCCGCTGAATTCCGTGGGCGTTGAGCCTACTTCGATTTCCTCTGCAACCGGGATTATCTCGCTTGTCTTATTGAGTTTAATACTGAACTGTCCCTGCCACTCGGAAGTCGCTACATTCTTGAATATGTAGTTCTTGCCTTCCTCCACAGCCGGCAGCGCCGCTTTTACCCATTTTGTGAATTTAATTGTGCCGGACTCGTCTCCAAACAATCCAACCTGCGAGATGGATTCCTGGTTAACTTCCCACAACTGTACGACTTTACCACGCACAGTTACCCATTTTCCATCCTCTTTAATATCTGATACTTTTACCTTCGGAGTTTCACGCGGAGCGAAAAATTCACTCTTGGGAACATTATGTTTCTTTAAGAAAGAGTTTATCACGTTTCTGCGTGCTTCTTCAGGAGGGACCTTGAATTTATTTATCAACTGGTCCAAACTTGATTCTATTTCACTTGTCTCAACTTTAACGCCCAGTTCCATGAATCGGGCTTCGATTTGTTTTGCTATTTGTTTCATATCTTTCCTCAAGCCTCTTGTTTGAATTTTTTATTTGAGAGGCAGATTCTACCTTATCCCGTGAACATATAAACCTTACCAGAGCGGGGTGAAAGTAATATTTTAATAAGTGGGAATTTCATTAAAAATACATGAACCAGAGTTATCCTGCAATAAAAGATAAAATTGTCACTTTCATAAAATCAGAGGTCAGGGAATCGGGAGCAGAGGGAGCGGTTATCGGTTTAAGCGGGGGAATAGATTCAACCCTGACAGCTTATCTCACGGTTGACGCGCTCGGTCCTGATAACGTGCTTGGGATTATGCTTCCTGAGAGCGGCGTTACCTCAAAACATGATGTGGACGATGCAGTGGAAGTCGCACGGGTTTTGGGGATTGAACATAATGTCATTGAGATATCTCCGGTTTTGCAGGCTTTTTCATCCGCTGTTCCCGGTTTTGACAGCGCCGCAAAAACACCAAACGGGAACCTGAAAGCAAGAACGAGGATGTGCATACTGTATTATCATGCGAATCTCATGCACCGCATGGTCGTGGGAACAGGGAATAAAACTGAGATGTTACTGGGCTATTTCACAAAATACGGGGACGGCGGCGTGGATATAGAACCTATCGGAAGTCTCTATAAAACACACGTCCGGGAACTTGCACGGCACATGGGCGTAGCCGCGAAAATCATTAACAAGACACCCACAGCCGGCCTATGGCCGGGGCAGACAGACGAGAGCGAACTCGGTGTATCCTACGAGATGGCAGACCGGATACTCGCCATGCTGGTTGATGAAAATAAGGATGCATCGCTGGTTAAGAAAAAATTCCCTCCCGAAATAGTGGACCGACTGGCAGCGCGAATCTCATCCAACGAACACAAGAGAATGCCGCCGCAGTCTATTGATTTCTGATGAGTGGTTTTGAAAGATGGCGGCGGGCGCATGGGGGAACTTCATAGAATCCCTGTGAAATATTTCTCTGTAATGTCTCAAGCGCCTGCTCTTTTTTGGCAGAGCCGCATTTTTCGCACCTGTAACCCTGCCCTTTTCCCATGGATTTCATGCGTTTGCCGCAGCAAATGGGATTTCGCAATTCGTGAATGTTGAGAGAATTTATGTTGATTTTTTCAATGTTCAGGGTTTTATCCTTGACACTTCCGAAAACCGTTACATCATCCTGCGGGCGAAGCTCCCTGATAATGCGCCTGAAGCCCTTTGTCGGTTCAAAAGCAGCGCAATCAATGACTGCCCCATTATCTTTTCCGTTATCATTCCTGTCATCTTCCAGTTCGAAAATAACATGGCCTCCGGTGATGATTTTCGGGGCGCTTTTTACTTTTCCATTTAATATGTAAGAACGATTATCCAGAACCTCGTTGATTTTTGCAGGCATCAGATGCATATCGGTATTCTGGTTTGTCTTATAGACCACATACCTCTCAACAGTTTCGCTTTTTATCATCGAGAAGGCGCATCTTACCGCATTTTCACTGTTGCCCCGTATCCCGAAAAGGATGGGGTCTGGCGAGTGGGGAGCAAATACCACGCGCTTATTTTCATGATCAACAGTGTCCCATGTATCAGGGCGTGTGGCTGCATCGGCGGCATATACGGACTCTTCGTTTATATCCCGAAGCTTCCCACATCTTTCCTTTTCCCTGTATGCGATTAATTCATAAGTGAAATCAGGAAGACCGCATAACGCAAACCCTGACGCGGCGAGCGCTCCGATTAAGCCCCTCTTATTCTTGAATCCTTTATGGCTTATATTGTGCCGTTTGAGGATTTCGACGGCTTCCCCGATTTCAAGGACATCCCGGACTGCGCGCATGGAGAATACGGCAAGCTCTTCCCGCATCTTTTCAGAACTATCTTCAATAAAAACGACCCCAGGATTGGTGTTATCCTCGGAAAAAACTGCCATGTTCTGAACTGTTTCGGTTACAAGCTCTTTGACGACTTTCGCATCTTCACTCCTTTCAAGATCAAGATAAATCGCGAGAGCCGCGTTGCCGCGTGTCTTGTAAATGATGTTCGGGTTGAGCCGGATGAGCAGCGGATAATCATTTATCCTGCCGTATTCCTTTAATTTCTCGATGAGCACGGCTGCCAGGTATGTTGTGCACATGCTCTCTTTTGAATCCGTGTCATCGATTCCTATAATCACAAAATGCTACACATACCCGCTGCATAATAAATATTGGCACCATAGGTATTTATATAGACGTAGAATCATTCAAAATTTTATGAATAAGGAGTTGCTGATAAACGAGGCCGTTTCAATTCTTGGCAAGGCCGGCTTCATCATTTCCGAACGATGCGACACCCGCCCGAGAAGTTTTGATATCGCAGCCAGGCGGAATAACTTATTACTCCTTATCAAAATAATCTCTAACATCGACGGCTTGAATGAAGAAACCACAAAGGAAATGCAGTTCCTTGCCAGGCACCTGCACGGTTACCCGATCGTAATCGGTGAAAAAACCCGCGACCATTCGCTTGAAGGCGGCGTTGTTTATTTCAGGTATGGAATTCCTGCAATCAATATCAGCACAATGCAGGATTATTTCGTAGAAGAAATGCCGCCATTGATTTATGCCGAGCACGGCGGCCTTTATGTTAATCTTGACGGTTTCATCCTGAAACAGGAACGCATGAAAAAGAATATATCCCTCGGGGCGCTTGCATCACTGCTCGGTGTTTCAAGAAGAACCATAAGCAAGTATGAAGACGGCGAAATGGCTGCAAGTGTTGATGTTGCAATTAAGCTTGAAGAAATATTGGATAAGGGGTTTACCGTTTCGGTTGATATATTCGAGAAACTTCACTCCAATGAGAACCATAAACAGGAAACGGCTGTAAAACAGTACTCGAATGTTTTTTCAATACTTGAAAATATGGGGTTTGATGTAATGCCTATTTCGCAGGCTCCTTTTGATGCGGTTTCGCAGACTTCAAACCGGAAGGATGAGAATTCGACTATTTTAACAGGCGTGGGCGATTATACAAGGACCATTGTCAAGAAGGCGCATCTTATGAGCAGCATCTCGGAAGTTGCAGGAACACAGTCGCTGTTGATTGTTCACGGGGTCAGTAAAACGAAAAATATTGAAAAGACTGTGCTTATTGATGATAAAGAGTTGAAGAAGTTTGATGATAAGGATGATTTTATAGATTTGTTGCAAGAGAGACGGCAGAAAATTAAGGTTACTTGAGCGGATATCGAAGAGTTGGAAAAGCGAGACGGTTTTAATTTGTGTTGGTAGTTATCCAAGGTACAAATTATTACTTAATACGGGGTTATGGTAAATTTTTCTATGATTCTATAAGCCATAATTATGTTTTCCACAATTCAAAAACGCAATTTCCTTGTCATTTGAAAATATATATTGAATTCTATATCCTAGTGATACTCTGAATCTGTATTGTTTCTGACGCGTTAAATATTCATCCTGTAAACTACCATCTCTACCGGCTTCTTCTGCTGTCAATACCAATCTTTTTACAATGCTGTCTAAGATATTTTTCTTGTTTTCATTGATGCTTATAATATTTCTTATAAATCCCTTAGAAAAGCTGAATTTATACAAAAAAGGTTTGTTATTAAAATCTCTCTTTCTCACAATCTCTATTGCTTTCATAAATTTTTCACTTTCTTCAATAGTATTTGGCCAATAATTATCTTCTAAATTAATATGATTTAACCACTCTTCAGGTTTCGCTATTAGTTCTGGAGCCAATCGATTCGAATGGCAAGCGCAATTAAAAGAATATTTTTTATTATTTGTAAGCCTATTTTTAATACCTACACAAAGGAAAATCTCTTCTTCTTTATTAATAATTTCATGCATTAATTTTAAAAAAGAATCATTAATAATACTAATATGACAGCAATTCATACAGGGTGAAACACTACAAGGAGACCAATCATTAACAAAATCCAACTCAATTTTGTTTTTATGAAGTAATTTATGTATCATAGGTACTAATTGGTTTTTCCAATCCCTATCTATCCTCCATGGTGGACTAGTCCATAAATAAGATTCAAAATTATCATTCCAATATATTCTTGTTAGAGAATATTCATCGATATTCTTCAGGTTATCTCGTAAATGATCCAAAAATTCATCCCGATTTTTCTCATCATCCCAGTCATTCTCTGGTATAATTAATATTGTGGGATCGAGAACTGTATTCATGATAAGTTTCTTTCTTTTTTCTCTCTTTCAGCTTTTCTTTTCTTTAACCCAGCTTGTAATATTTTTTCTTGCTCTGTTGCTGTTTGATCAAAAAAATCAATCGGCCAATTTATTATACCTCTCTTATCATCGATACAAACTTCTTCGTATACTGACCCAATATCTGTTGGTTTAATAAAATAAATTCCTATCAACTCTTTTAAATTGAACTTTTCATCTTCTACAATCCTTCGAACCAATCTATTTATTATATGATCACTATGAGTTTCAACTATGACATTTTTATTTGATAATGCTAGAGAGATAAAATAATCCGCCATCTGCATTTGGAGGTTAGGATGTAAATGTATTTCCGGTTGTTCAAGTAGCAATGTGTTGCCTTTTGGCATTCTTAATCCTTCTAAGACTATGGGAAATATTTGACTCACGCCAAATCCTACATCTGCTATATTAACACGTGTTTTTTCTGCTGAGCTTGAATTGAGATTTAGATAGATTATTTCATTGTTAGGTTCCGGTTTAAGATCTTTTATATTCATCAAATTAAACCAATTTCTTAATGCATCATTTAATGTTAAAAAGGCTTTTTCTTCCGAAAACGAATCATTAATACCATCATAAAAATAATGATTCTTGATTTGTTTGTCTTTATCAGCTAAATAAATATATGCTGCATTTTCTCCTTTGATACCGATTTCAATTATTTCATCTTCATATATATATCTTCGAGATGGTTCTTCTCTTAATGGACCAATATATGTGTATGATGAAAAAATAGTTTGCAATATATCATTTAATCTAAGAAAAACGAAGTCTACTTCCGAAGGTCTTTTATTATCAACAGATTCTGAGTGAAGATCTATTGATATGGGAATTAGATTTGCAAAATTCATTTTTGCAGTCGCTTCACCAGTTTTCATGTTAGGGAAATCATCCTTAAATCTGGAAAGAATATTCTCCCACCTAATACGATATAAATCATTTTCTCCAAGATTTATTTCAATGCTAGCTTCAGGAGTTACGACCTTGTCTGGAGCTATTGTTTCTATTTTAAAACTTAGACTATTCACTACGATAGATGTTAATGATTTCTTATTTTTCTTTTTTTCCAATGCCTTAAGAGATATTTTAAAATAAATTAGATATTCGGCTTGTTTGAGGTTAAGACCCTTTTCCGATATCAATTCTCTGAAAAAAAAACGAAAGGGAACTGGATGATTTTTCCTTGAAAAAAGATTATCTTTTTTAATCTTAAAACAAAAATCAAAAACCACCTTGTTCTGTAATTTTTTCTTAAAGATTATATTATCAAAAGTACCCAAATGAACAAATCTTCCGTTAAGTAAGAGTTT
>JBGPUU010000001.1:0-79705 GCA_041491305.1 Candidatus Methanoperedens sp. | reverse complement strand
CTGAATGAAAGCTGTCCGGTGTGCCACATAAAAATGACGGAGCATACATCGCCCGAATTGAATGTATGTGAAGATTGCCATGTAAAATTAAATCCGGAGCTAAGTCCTCTTGCTAACGTGCGGCCCGATATTAAAAAATATATCCCGGTGGTATATTCCCATTATAATGGTTCCCCCATCAATGTGACAGACCAGTCTTCTTTAGGAAATACAAGGTCTTCCTGCTTCGGATTTGATGCAGCAACCGGCCAGGGTTCATGCCATGGAGTGACGTTCGGGAATAAAGAAAAAGCAGGCGGTTATTTTTCATTCAATACAAATTATACAGGCACAATATTTAACAGGGGTGACCCTTACCACTGGAATTCTCCTGTCGATTTCATGCCTGAATCAAAAAATTGCATTTTCTGCCATATCCAGGAAAATGAAAATATTAGAAAAGCATGGGGCAATCCCGGAGCCCTGCCTTCGGATTCGCAGCATAGTAATGTTGGCAATAAGGATTGCCTGGGATGCCATGTCGAAGGAGAATTAAAAAGTTTCCATGGGAAAGAGATTGTTAAAACCGTAACAAAAACATATTTAACCTACATAGCTGCATTTTCGTTAGTAATAGCAATAGTTGCGCTATGGTTCTGGAAGAAACACAAAAAATAATTATCATAGCGGTATTCAAAGAAACGAAATGTCCAATAAAGTCCTGTTAATAACACCGCCATACCACTGCGGCGTACTCGAATCCGCAGGCACATGGATGCCTCTTGGCATGGTGTACGTTGCCGGAAGCCTGCAAAAAGCCGGGTATGAGGTCAGCATATACGATGCGATGTCAAAATATCATACTTTTGACGACATCAAAAGGCGCATAAAAGAAACCAATCCGGATGTAGTGGGCACAGCGGCATATACATCAAGCCTTTACGATGCTATTTCGGTTCTAAGAATTGCTAAAGAGGTTAACCCGGAAATAATTACGCTCCTTGGAGGCATACATCCCACGTTCTGCTGGAAGGAAATCCTGCAAAAAGAGAGCAGCGTTGTAGATTATATAATACGCGGCGAAGGTGAAATCACCACATCAGAACTTCTCAGCCAGGTTTTCGAAGGATTAAGCCCGGATGTCGCGGGAATTGCTTATGTGCGGGATGGGAAAACCATCTGCACGAAAGAACGGCCGCTCGTATCAAATCTGGACGTAATGCCTGCGGCATGGAACCTTATAGAGTGGAAGGATTATACATTCAAGACAAAGAAAAATTCCACACTTGCAGTCGTAAGTTCTTCAAGGGGCTGTACCCAGAAATGCACATTCTGTTCGCAGCGTCTTTTCTGGAGGGAGAAATGGAGAGGGAGAAGCCCTGAAAACTTCGTATCCGAGCTTGAATTCTTAAACAGCAATTACGGCGTGGATGTTGCCATGATAGCCGATGAAACACCGACGTATGACCGCAAACGGTGGGAAAAAATCCTTGATCTTCTTATCGCGAAAGAACTTGACCTTGAAATATTGATGGAAACAAGGGTGGACGACATCCTGCGTGATAAGGATATAATTGATAAATACAAAAAAGCGGGAATCCTGCATATTTACGTGGGAGCAGAATCCGCAAGCCAGGATACGCTTGACCGCTATCAGAAAAATATCAGGGTAGAGCAGTCAAGGGAAGCGATTGAATTGATAAACAATACCGGGATTATTTCGGAAACGTCCTTTGTCCTCGGGATGCCTGAAGAAACGCCCGGATCCATAGAGACGGCACGAAAACTGGCGCAGTACTATAATCCTGACCTTGCGTTTTTCCTTGCAATTGCCCCATGGCCTTATTCTGATATTTATCCTGAACTTGCACCATTCATAGAGGAATTTGATTATTCAAAATACAATCTTATCGAACCGATAGTCAAGCCCATTAACATGACGCGGGAGGAACTAAATATTCATCTTTTAAAGGGATTCCGGGATTTTTACATGGGAAAGCTTGAAAAAATTGAGGAGATGAGTGAATTCAAGAAAAACTACATGATAGAGGTCACGCGGCTGCTCATCAACGATTCTTACCTCTCAAACCAGATGAAAGGCGAGATGCCTCCTGAGGTTCGGAAGTTTATTGAAAAATATATAACCGCAACTAAGAGCTCCGGTTGAGTTTGTCCGATACGGAATTTAATTGTACAAGGAAATCATCAGTTTGCAGGTAACCCGGGATTCTTGATATCTCTTCGCCGTCTTTTGTAAAGAAAATCATATACGGGGTGGTTCGTACATTGAGATTCAGGGAAACATTTTTTTGTTTGAATGTATCAATCGAAATAAGAACAAAATTATTATTGAGTTTATCGATGACCCTTTTATCAGATAAAGCTTCATTTTCAAATCTTATGCACCAGTAACACGTTTCCGACCTGAAATACAGGAAAACAGGTTTGCTTGAGTTCTTTGCCTCTGTGATTCCAGGTTCTATTGATGTATGAAATGAAACACCGCCAAGTTTGATAAAAGCCGAATTGTTTCCTGATTGTGAATCCCACCAGGCTGCCGATAAAACGAGAACTGAACCCACGGCAATCAGGACGATTATTTTATTTAGAGGCGTCATTTTAGTTTACGTTTACATCGTCTGCAAAGTTATTTATATCTACTTATCAAGGGTATAGTAAGATAAGTCAGGAAAGATAAAATAATGGATTTTAGTACCGGGAAAATCGCTACTTTTTTTAGCTCCAGAAAACTTGCGATAGTTCTTATTACTCTCATTATCGTATTTTCGATAATCGGGACCTATGTACCCCAGCAATCGCAGCTCAAACCTGACGTATATGATAAATGGAAATCTACGAATCCGGGGCAGGCTGAAACCTTTGAGAAAATCGGTTTTACCCATCTTTATTCATCAGTTATATTTTTAAGCATAGTGGCGCTCCTTGTCGTTAATACTCTTTTCTGCACAAGAACGATGCTGAAAAGCGCTTTTCGAAGGCTCAACGCCCAGCAATTCCAGAAAAAGGCATACATTACAGGACTTGAGAACAGCTCGGTAATTAAAACAAAAAAAGATAGCAATAGTGTTATTTCTGAAACGGGTTCTTTACTTAAGTCAGCAGGGTATAAGGTACGGCAGCAGGGGAATTGCATTCTTGCGGAAAAAAACAGGTTCGGGATACTGGGCACATCGCTGTTTCACATCAGCATACTTTTCATCATAATAGCTGTGGTTTACGGAAGTTTGGGCAGGATGGAAGGGGATATGCGATTAATAGAAGGGCAGACCCTGGAAGAAGAGCACGCGAACTATATGTTTATCAACGAGGGTCATTTTTTTAACGAAAACCACCAGGGATTCGGTATTTCACTTCTGAAATTCTTCCCTGATTACAAGGATGAAACAAATACGCCTCGCGGAGCAGCAGGCGAGCTTTCTATAATAGAGAATGGCCAGAAGATGAAAACTGATATTGTATTTTCAAATCACATGATGACTTATAATGGATACACGTTTCTTGGGAATGTCTATGGTCTTGCGCCGCTGCTGTTGTTGAAGAATCCGGACGGGACGGTATATTCCGGCTCGTATATAACCGCACAAGACCTCGATAACAGCGGGAGGTATGTCTCATCTTTCCAAATGGGGAATACGGGTCTTGAAGGGGGATTGATGGTATACATGACTGCGCCTTTAACAGGACAACTAATGGAATCCGAAGCCGAAAAAACACCAATCATGTTTTTGAGGATATTTGACGGGGGAAAGCAGATATACGATGGTACGCTCAGGCTGAATGATACAATAAAAATACACGATAATTACCTTGGCTATGACAGAACCCTGGGATTTTATGATATAAAATACTGGAGTAATTTCTACGTGGTGAAGGATGACGGGACGCTTCTTGTGTATGCGGGAGTCGGATTTATGATATTCAGCCTCATGTTATCTTTCTTTATAATCCCTAAGAGGATATGGGTTGAGGTTGTCAGTGATTCCGATGCAATGGAGATTTATATCGGGGGGCGGGCTGATAAGTTCAGGTCTTTATATGAAGAAGAATATTCAGGTATTGTCGATAAAATGAAGAGGTTACATGGCACAGACTGAATGGATTATCTACGTGGCCGCTGCAGTGCTTTATGCGCTCAGTTCGGCTATATACCTGTACTGCCTTGTTTTCAAGAAAGAAGAAAGAATAAATCTTGCAGTCAGTACCGCGTTTGCCGGCTTGTTGTTCCACAGTGTTTCCATAGCCCTTCGGTGGATAGAAACCGGGCACGGTCCCTACATCAGTATGTACGAGGTTTTATCAAAATATGCATGGTTTTCAGTAGTTATATTCTTATTTTCGCAGCAAAAATATGAAAAGATTAAGATTGCAGGATTTATAGTGCTGCCTGCATCCTTTTTGCTGATGGCTATAGGTTCGACTTATTCAAGGGATATCCAGATGATACCGGCTTCTCTCCAGAGTTACTGGCTGATAGCCCATGTAGGTTTTGCAAGCCTTGGCTTCGGGTCGGTAATGGTTGCGGCAGCCACTGCTGCTCTTTATATATTGAAAGAGAAGCAGTTAAATACCGGAATCCAGGATTCATTTTACGAAAGGCTTCCCGGATTAAGAACAATGGACGATCTTATGTATCATTTCGTGGCGATGGGATTTTTCGCCCTTACTATAATGATAGCGGCAGGAGCAATTTGGGCAAACCAGACATGGGGCAGGTACTGGGGCTGGGACCCCATCGAGACATGGTCTTTAATTTCATGGTTCACATACGGGATTTGCCTGCACCTGCGGATGAACGCGGGATGGACCGGAAAAAGGATTGCATGGCTGATTATTTTCAGCATCTTCGTACTTGCATTTTCCGCATTCGGTGTCGGGTATGTATACAGCGGACGTCATACGGATTATTTAACATCGTGATAATGCCATTCAAAACATTCCCAAAAGCCGGGTTCCGGATTGATAATAAATGTTCATGTAATTAATTAAAATCATGTAAACCTATTTATTTTGGACGCACATAAATAACAATTAAGGTGATAGGAAAACAGGATTGGAATGAAAACAATGTAGAAACCCCATGGTCAAAAAAATGGATATTTTACGGGATAGAGCAGGGCTCTCTAAAACCAGGCTCATAATACTTGTGTTTGTAGTTTTATCAGGTATAGCTGCGGCTTTATTGTATTTCCCTCCAATACCAACCCGGACCGAAGCGCTAAAAACAAGCGGCGAGATAACATTCACAGATGCCGCAGGAAATCCGTTAACCGGTGCAATATCGTTAAGCGGGGAAGGGGTATCAAGCGGACCGCCAAGACCGAATGTCAATCTTATAAGCTGGCACGGAATTCCTGGCGCTGTAATCAGTTATGATGATTTTGCCAACAAGGGATTATCAATCAATCTTCGGATTTCAGGGGAATCACCAAAAGGAAGGGTGGTGCTGGAAAATTACGGCATTAACCAGCCCGGGAGCGTAAATGTATCAGCGCCCGGCACGCCGGTAAAGTATGTAGAAGTCAATTCCGGCGGCGTTTCTTTTTCTAACGTTGATATATCAATAAAATTCACTGATACGGAAGTCAAAGGGTTGGATGTGAATAATCTTACTATTTACAGTTACGATAATGCCGGGCAGGTTTGGAACGAACTGCCGACAAAAATCGATGTAGCAAATAATGTCATTAGTACAACAGTGAATTCCTTGTCAGTCTTTGCGATTGTGGCACCTTCCCCGGAGTGGGATATCAATGTCATAGATACATCAGGTTCTCTTGTCAATTCAACAGTCGAGATATTTGAAAATAATTCGCTTGTCAAATCTTATCGTAAGGTAAACAGTTCCGGGCTAATCGGAGTGGCTTTCCCGATTATCACCGGGCCTGCAGTATTTTTTTATTCAATCCTTGATTTTTTTATACCAGTAGCCAGTGCAGCACCGGATAATCCAAAAATCTTTAAAATTGATGCAATCCCCACAAAAAATGCCGCCCTGAAACTGGAAAATGCTTCAGTTCACGGGAAAGGAAAAGTCATTCTCGATGATTTCGGGAAAAGAAACCCTGTGTCTGTTCCGGTTCCGGGAAGGGTTGTAAAATATGTGGAGATAAGCGCGGAGAATATATCTTTTTCATCTGCTGAAATAACAATACACTACAACAAAGCCGAACTTAACAATATAGATGAAAGGACACTTTTTATATATCACTGGAATGTTACACAATGGGAGCAGCTTGAAACTATCCGGGACATTACAAACAGCACGTTAAGCGCCGGCACCGGTTCGCTGTCCCCTTTTGCTATATCAGGGCAGGAATCGCTTGTAATATCGCATCCGGGCGGGAGTATTTCTGACTGTGTTAATTGCCATGGCGTATCAAATACTACAAATTCGATAGCTAAAGTGGATGTTTCATCAATGAATTCGTCCTCGAATTCAACCCATAAATATCTAAACCGGAATGCAACCAATACGACCGAGCTTTCGGATTTAGTGGACAAAGCCTGCTGGGCTTGCCATACCAACGGCACAGAGTTTAACACCACAATAATAGTTACCGGCTGCGTTGCATGCCATAACGCGACTGTAAACCTCACATACACCAATGCTGGCAGGATTAATGACCTGACTGAAAAGAAAATATACAATCATATCCCGGCGAACTATACCACGGATATCTACAAGATAACCTCGGATTTCTGGAACTCTTCGGTAGATTGCGCCGCCTGCCACATAAAAAGCATGGGTGGTTTTAATACAAGTGGTTTTTATATAAATGGTGGCGACAATATAGATGCCATCTATTCCAATATATCCCACTACTCCACCAATACAAGCCTTATCAAAAACAGCATCGACTGCTCGCTGTGTCACAAATCCCAGGTAAATGCAACGGAATGGTACGCCATTATCACAAGACATCCTGCAAAAACCCAGTCCTGTGGCAACTGCCACAACGGTACCAATGCAACAACCTTACACTCCCAACCCTTGCGGCTTCCCTGGATAATACACGGCGGCTGGGAGACAAGCGGAGGATTTGACTGGGAAAATAATTCAGCCACCCTGGACGGGTCAGACTGCTATGCCTGCCACGGCACTGGAAATCCCAGCTTGATCACAGCTAACCTCCAGAGTGTTAAACTTTGCGAAAACTGTCACATAAACGTAAGCTCCATATTCACAGGACCGAACAGGACAGCTTTCTATTCCCTGAGAAGCGACATCAACAATACGCTGCCTTATGTTTATTCCCACACGAATTATTCCAGCATAACGGGCACAAACGTAAGCGTACCCTCACAGGGCGGCACTGATACATATCCCACAACTTGCTATAGTTACAATGCAGTCACCGGGGAAGGAACCTGTCACGCAGCCCCTTATTTCAACAAATCTAATTTCGGTGGTTACTATGCACAGTATAACTACCCGGATGGACCAGGTGGCAAGTACGATCCACCTCACTGGACAGTTCCCATAGACCGCATGCCCACTACCACGAACTGCCTGTTCTGCCACAACCAGAGTGTTGAAACAATAAGAAATGGATGGGGCAATGCTTTGCAGGTAAACGCCAGCAACATGTTCGGGAATAGATTTACAATAAGCAGCGATTCATGCTATGCCTGTCATACCAGAAACCAGAGCATACCGGTTGATTTCCATTCAAACGAAGTAGTGCTCGGCGGCGGTCCCGGATGCCTTGACTGCCATAACAAGTCCAATCCCCAGAACTTCACTGGCCTGAATTACATAGACGGCTCGAATTTCAGCATATCCGTGCATGCAAACTTGAACAGCAATAACGCTTCAGGCTACGGTATAAACGCAAGCTGCTGGGCATGCCATAACTCAAGCGGCTACGCAGTAGCTAACAACACACATCCGGATAAGAGAGATACACCCTATACCTGCCCGGACTGCCACTTAGCAAATGGAAGCAATGCAGGAGCATACAATGCAACGATTATATCCAACCATTACAGGAACGGCACAAATATCAGTGCTCTGGATAACCGGACGAGCGACCTTGCCTCCTGCCTGGGATGCCATGAAAATGTTTCCGGAATGATAACTCCCAATAATGATACGGATTATGGCTCATTCGCAAGCGACGGGGTTGGTGTTAGCGGAGGAAACACGAGCTTCTACCATTACGGCACTAACAGGTCAAACTTTGGAATCACCGCGGGAAGTTATGATTATTGTATATACTGCCACAGAAATGCAACAGGTGAATTCAGCAGCGTATTCCAGGACGTTGCCAATAGTAGCATTTCCAATCACAGCCTGAGATACAATTCCTCAAACCCGTCATGCAGTGTAAACGAATGTCACAATAGTACAAATTCATCACTGCACGGCGCTCAATTAATTAAACCTGAAATCAACAATATAAACAGTTCATATTGCCTGGCCTGCCATGGACTGAATGTATCAAATGGCACCATAAATTATACCGGAGCGGTGACAACATATAAAGAAATGCACAACAATTCGGTCAATTGCACGGAATGCCATACAGGTCCGGATAAGAAAAATATCCATCCGATGACATATCTCAAGCCTGATGGCACATATGATACCGGGAACCAGAGCGCTGTAAATTGCACCGATTGCCACCAGCAAAATACATTGGATTCAAAGCTGTCAAAAACGCCTCCAAAAGTCTCTACAGTCCAGCATGGCAATAGCTCGCTGAATAGTTCTTTCTGGAACGGCACGCAGCAGGGGTATTGGACTAATACAAGCCAGGAGAGTATGTGCGATTATTGCCACGGCGACTCAAAACATAATGCAACAGGCCTTGGAAGACCCTCCAACTGGAGCGGAAGTAACATTATGGATTCCCAGATTTCCGGTAACGGCAACTGGTGTGCAGGATGTCACTATCAGGGTTATTCAAACAGCGGAATGATCTACATAAACATGACTCAGGCCTTTACCGGCGTCAATCTTTCAGTCCCTCCTGAGATTACGAACTCCTCAATCTATTCACCTTACAATTTGAGCGGCTATTATAACCATTCCCTGACACCTGATTATAACGATACCACGTGCAAGGGCTGCCATGGTAAATCCCTGTCTGACGGCACTATAAAAGAATTTGTTCATAATGTAAACACAGGGTTATGCACAAGCTGCCATTTCAGCTATGAATACATGAATGGGGTAGGTTCTCCGGACAAATTCGTGAACCAGACCATGTTCAGTGGGAGCCCGCACGGTTCATTGGCATGCCAGGACTGCCACACGAAAGGACATAATAACATTGGCGCAAGAAAAGCATGCGAGGACTGCCATGCCTACCAGAGTGATCCAAAGAATGAGACAGACAGGCATAACATAACAAGCAGTCCGAGCACATATAATTACAATGGAATAAATGTTGTAAATATCACTGACTGCACCGTCTGCCATGATTCGTCATATTATAATAACGCAATTGCCACTTATGGTTACAATAAGACCATAGATTGTAATTACTGTCATACATATCCGGACAAGGTATATTCATGAGGTAAATATGGATAAGAAAATATTGTTACTGTTTGCGATTTTCGGGGTACTGTTAGCCGCCTCCATGTTTACAACATACGCGATATTCTCAGGAAGCCATACGGTCTATAAAAACACAACAACAGCAACAGATTTCTGCATAAAATGCCATCCTACAAAGGTATCAATCGTGAGCGTGAGCGCCCACGCCAATGCGGGATGTATATGCCATGGCTATAATCCTAACAGTACTGAAATTTACAATATCAATGCAGCGCATAACCTTACAAAGAATATCTACTGCACCAACTGCCATTCAAATTATGATGATGCAGGAAATATCACTATTCACAATGACGGCGGCAATAACGTCAGCGGGTTGAACCAGTCGGCCCATTACATAACCGGCGATACTGCGACCCTGTACAGGCATGCAAAACAATTCTTTGCAAACAGTTCGGGGTGATAAGATGAACAGGAAAATCATATTATATTTTGCTTTGATGATATTGGGTTTATACGTGATGCCCAATACGGTTTCTCTTCTTGCAGGGCAGCACACCTTTTACAGCAGTGTTTCATGCGAGAAATGCCATACCGATGTATTATCTGAGGTTGAGCATAGCGGATATGTTTATGAAAAACATAAAGCTGCGGCTGGAAATGCTAATTACACCTCATATCTTTCCATTGGCGGGATAAGTTACAATGGAAATTCCATAACTGATTATAATAATATTGTATGGAACTGGAACATCTCTGAACGAAAGTGGCAGAACTCAAGCAACCTGAATATATTGGTAAACGTCAGCCTTGATGCGAACAGGAACGGACAAATAGATAGTGCCGAGATCTGCATGCTTTGCCATAACGCCACTCTCTTCAACGCAACCACGCATACGGGAATAACAGTCATAACATGCGATGACGACAGGTGCCACGGAAACAGGATTTATTCCGATAACAGCCCGCAGATTCTCGGGAGTTTCCCCAACATTACGGCAGCAGGATATAATTTAAGCCAGTCAAACGCACACCAGCCATTTTATCTACAGGCCAGCAACCAGTCCTCAAGCTATGGAATTAGCCAGCCATTCGGACGAACACCGGGCAATGCAAACGGTTCAAGCAGATTCATTTCAAGAGGATACTGGACATGCGAAGGATGCCATACGGATACCACTGTAAATATTACCATTCTTCCCCCGCAACCTTTTAATCATTCGGTCAGCAATCCTGAAAAGAAAAGATACCTGCCATAGTGGCCCTACTCCTTTTCTTCCAGAATCTCATCCATTTCAAGGGATTCCCATTTTCTTTCCCCTATCACAATCTCAAACTCCGCAGGTGTAAGCACAGGCACATGAAATCGTTCCGAATCGTCAATCGTGATTCTGGGGCATGCCGTATTTACATAAGCATCGGCTTTGAATCCGAGCAATTGTTCGGGAGTTACAAGGTCCATCATGATAATTTGCGCCGAAATACCGCGCTTATTTGCGATTTCAAGAAGCCGTCTTGCAAGCGTCATCCTGTCCTGCCCGCTTTTTGTTGAAACGATTATCCCGAAGACTTTTGCATCCATCGCCTTTGCGATATACCCGCTTCGCTTGCGAAGGAACTTTTCAGGAGAGACCTCTTGTGCCTGGTTCAAATACGGGTCTGCCGCTATTACTCTTTTTCCCGTTGCAATAGCAACCCCGAGGGGGTGGAAAAACCCGCTGCCGATGTAAAGGTACTCCTCGCAATCAATGCGTGCAGACGTGAAATTGCATCCCAGTACCTGCCCGGGATAACTGACTCTCAAATCGCCCTTCCCGATTACCGGTTCCTTTTCGTTGCGCTTCAGGAATTTTGAGACTTCATCCAGTTTATGAATATGCTGGACTGTAGTTACAAGACCGATTTTCTTTTCTTTTAACAGGGGAATCGCAATTTTAACGGCGGGCAGGACATCGATATTTGAACGCATTTCAATAAAAACCACGTTATCGTGTTTTCCCATTTTTGAATGCCCGAAGTGGAAAAGCAAATCGACTTTTCTTTCAAGGACTGCATCAATATCGCATGCCCCGAAGCAGGGGTTACCTGAAATAATTGTACTTACCCCGGTTTTTTCTTCAATCTCCTTAGCGATTTTTATTCCCTGCCTTTTCAAACCCTCAGGGAACTGAAGACCGATATTTTTGCATTTTTTGTCTTTTATGATTTTAAAAATGCGTTCCAGGTCAAAATCAAATTGCTCCATTATAACTTCCTTGCAATGATATATGCTTCTTTTTTCTCCGGTTCAAGCACTCCGGTAATTTCCAATCCCAGGGAAGTGAGCTTCCTGAGTATCGGTTCCCTGTCCCTGTCTTTTGGCAATTTAATTACCTGAAGGAGCATTCCGCCGCTTTTTAAGGCAGGCAGCACATTCTCAAGAGCTTTTATAGAAGATAAAGGGCTTGCGGTGATATCCAGAAGTAAAACATCAAATACTGCAATTTTCTCTTTTCCAACAGGTATTGAAAAAACATCGCCGAATTCCACGGTTACATTCTGGTGTTCATGCGCGAGTTTTCCAAGTTCACCGCGGAACTCATGGCTGAACTCGATGCCATGGACACTGGAAGCAATCTCTGAAGCGAACATGAGAAAACCCCCCGCGCTTGAACCTATGTCGAGTACCGTATCTCCGTCCTTAATAAGATGGGTCTTCTCCTGTATCTCTTTTAGTTTCCAGTAGCCTGCGGGCCTGTCAAGCCCCTCAGTTACTTCAATGCTGTCGGAATATGCAACATCAAACGAGGGTTTGGTGGTAATCTTACCATTGACTTTCACCTGCCCCTCAACAACGGCGCGTTTTGCGCGCCCGCGGGAACCAAGATTACCAATCTCGACGAGATAAGAGTCAAGTCTCATGAATCACCTGATAAGTATTACAAAGGTAGCCTATTGACTTGAAGCTACAAAGGTTTACCTACCTCTTCACCGCGTCATTAATATCTTTTCGCTGCCTCTTTCGATCCTTGTTCAGCGATGCTATCAGCAACGCTATTGTAACAAAAACCATAATTATTTCAAACCAGGGGATTCCCTTCTTTGCCGGCGCCGGAGCTGACGTACCTGTTTGCTTAGCCGGAATTTCTGTTACCACGCCTGCCGGCGTAGGTGTGGGCACTTCCGCGCCATTTAATCCGGTTATTGCGAACACCGAGAAGGTATCTGTCTTTGCCTCAAAGTAAGTGAATGCGCTGTCCTTATTTTTCTCCATGGTTTCAAGCTGCACCCATTTGCTTCCGTCCCATTTGACCATTTTCACGTCACTGGTTGCAAAACTGTTGCTGCTGAGCCAGGAATTCTCGACTTTGAATCTGATTAATGCTTCTTCTATACTATCAGTTCCTGCCCAGATATTCACATTCTTGTTTACTGTTCCTGGCGGTGAAACTGTTACAAGTTTTGATGTGCCTTTAAGCACTTCTACTCTTATGGCCTTACAATCTTCGTTCAGTTCGTCTGTGACTGCTATTTCGTATACACCAAGTTCAGGCACTTTGTATGTATAGGTGACTGGCGTGTCGGTGATAAGGTCGTTGTCGTACCTCTCTGCTTTTTCTATGTTGGTATAAGGCTCGGACGTAATTACTCCGCCTCCTGTGCAGCCGCCGCCTCCTCCGCCTGTTGAAAAGTGTGTTGGAGAAGTAACGCTCCAATTCCATGTCTGATAAACTGTGCCGTTGGTATTATTTGCAATTGCTGTTACGTTCCAGAAGCCAGCGACAGGAGAGATATTGGTGTAGTTTGCATCGGTTACGCTCACATTACTCTGGGCAAAAGTGCCGTTGATGTACCAGGTCACGTTCACTGTCTGGTTTGTGGTGATATTGAATGTCCTACTTGCTCCCGCTACGTCATTGACTGGCGATGGTGGAGCGAAGCTCGTAAAGTTAGGCCCTTCCGGTGCAGTCACGGTGGTTGTGGTATTGATGTATGAAAACCTGTTTGAGTCATTCACCGAGATTGCTGTGACATTGACATGAAATGTGCCTGGCGTTGTATTGGTTACATTGAGCGCGAATATACTCGTTTCATTTGCATTCAGGAAGACAGGAGATGAAACGTTTAAGCCGTATACTGAGGCACTGTCCGGATTGTCCAATATAAGCGTATATGAATCAGGATCACTTCCGTTATTTGTAAGGTGTAGAACATAGGTGGCGTTGGTTCCCGCGGCTGTTGAATGGGAAAGGAATGAAATATTCGAAAGATTGACTGCCCTGACCGGTGTCACTTGCACTGTCAGGTTTGTGCCATTATTAACATTGCCAGCGTTATCGTAAGCTGTTATTGTGAGGTTCACGAACCCTACAGTCACTTTATCTGCTGTTATGGAATTATTAATCCAGAACCCGCTGACATTATTAAGAATAGCCTCATTTATTGTCGAATTTATAGCTGAGATGTTGACTGTTGCATTTTTCACTCCGGCACCTGAATCAGTTATAGTTGCATTCAATGACGGGGCACTACAATTCGGCACATCAACGTCATCGGTATTGGAGAACACGGATGGCGGTGTATCATCTATTCCTACCGTCATGTTGATGCTGTTGTTAACATCGCTGGCGTTATTATAGGCAGTTATTGTGAGATTCATTAACCCGTTGGTATCGGTTCTGTCTGCTATTATGGAATTATTGATCCAGAATCCACCTACATTATTTAGAACAGCCTGGACTATTGTGGAGTTTATCGCAGAGACATTGACTGTTGCATTCCGCACGCCTGCAGTCGCAGTAATAGTTGCATTCAAGGATACATTTTCACCGGTTTTGACATACTGGCGGTTCGTGTTTGAAATGACGTCGGGAGGCAGGGTTGTTAAGGTAATGTTGGGGTTGTCCCATCTAACCTCGACTATAACCGGAGTATTATTATCATCATCCCTTGAGGCATTTAAACTTGCATTCAATAACAAACTATAATTGCCGGATTTACTAAAATACGATGCATTGATCGAATTATTGGAAAAGTTACCCCAGCTGCCGGTTTCATTAAATGCAGTAATTGGATATATTTGTTGTACATTGTCATCCGGATCTTTGAGGAATATACTATAGTTATTGATACCGGATGTCTCATTAAAAATTGCAACTTTGAAGCTAAAGTTTAAAACCGCGGAATTAGGAGTCCCGTTATTCCAGGTAAAATTGGGTGAACGCCAGGATGTAGCTGCAGATCTTGAGTTGGACGTGTTAACAGAAATATTGGCGGTTAACGAGCCGGGCGCACCATCTGATAAGTTGACGCCTGAACTTACCGTACAGGATGTGCCGCATGTCGAATTGGAAAATACCCATGACTCGTTATCAGTATTAAAAAACCATTTATAAGTAGTAGTTGCGGCACTGCCCTCCCCTGCCAGCACCAAGACCATTAACAAAGCAAGAACTATTCCTATGCACTGCCCTGTGCCGCATCCATGGTTATCCCGGTTTTTATAATCAAAGATGTAAGCCATGCTCTTCCCCTTAATACATAAGTATTCTCACGTATATAGAGATGACACATAAAAACAATTAGAGAATTATTTTGACTATATTCAGACAAGATTATAATCACACAGGTGTATTTGGGTAAGATAAAAGGTAATAAACGAATGTAGCGTCAGGTTAATAGGCTACAAACTTTATTAAAAATGACCAGTGCCGAGGTGGCAGAGCGGACTAACGCGGCAGGCTCGAGACCTGTTTTACCTTCTGGTAAGCTAGGGTTCAAATCCCTACCTCGGCGCTCAAATTTTTGTTAAACGCCCTACAAAGGCCAAATATTCTTTCAATAGTGCACTTTCACCAGTACTTACCTCACGATTATATTCTCAAACCAGATTGGAGTGGTTAACTATGGATATCTATGGTTACGAGGGAATACTGAAACGCGCAGAAGAAAATATTAGAAATGCCAGCATCAGTGGAAACAATAAGAAGATAATATTCGATTATGAAAGGCAGTTGTTTATAAAAGAATTTAGTAAGGCCAGAATAGAAAGGTGTATTTCTGTTCTTAGAATAATAAGCGGGAAATTGAACAAGGATCTCGATTCTTTGGAAAAAGAAGATATTTACTCTTTTTTAGAATGGGTGCAGCGCAAGGATATAGCAGACTGGACAAAATACACATACAAGCAGATTTTCAAAACATTTCTTAAACAAACAGGGAAAAACGACCTTGGAAATCTGATTATCATGAAAAATGTCAAGAATAAAATCCCGGACATTTTCACAAGAGAAGAAGTCTTGAAAATGATAGATTGCGCCATGCATCCTATGGACAAAGCTATGATAGCGGCTCTATACGAAACAGGCTGCAGGATAGGAGAACTTGCAACCTTGCAGATTAAGGACGTTCATTTTGATGATTATGGCGCAATTTTCATAGTCAACGGGAAGACTGGAATGAGACGCGTCAGGGCAATATTCTCATCTCCTTATCTCAGTGCATGGCTTAATGTCCATCCCAAGAAATTAGATCCCAATGCTCCTTTTTGGATAAGACTGGGAGAAAATGGAAGAACTAACGGGCTCGAAGGCACCACCTGTCAGCAGCTCCTGTATCCTGCAATAACCATGCGGATAAAAAGAATTGCCAAGAGAGCTGGCATCCAAAAACGGGTATATAACCATCTTTTCAGGCACACCAGTGCTACCGAGAAGTCTGGAATTCTCACAGATTCGATGATGGATGAATACTTTGGCTGGATACAGGGATCCAGAATGACCCGGATATATGTTCATCGTTCAGGCAAGAACTTAGACGAAACGCTTCTCAGGGCATATGGTATTTCAAAAACCTCAACACCACAGGATAAAGAACTGGCTCCTATTCAATGCCCCAGGTGTAGCACAGTAAATGGAACTACAGGGAAGTTCTGCTATAAATGCGGCGCAGCGCTTGACCTTGTTACAGCAATAAATATTGATAAGGAAAAGGTATCTCTCACAATAGAACTTATGGATTTGATAAGGCAGGAACCTGCTATTTTGGAGCTGATAAAGAGCCGCATGGAATCAAGGAAAACAGGCACTTGAATACTTTCACCCCGCTCATTGAATCTTTAATAACAATTAAAACAATTTTCGCAAAAAACGGGTATCGGAAAAAAACAAAAAACGTGCTTTGGGTGATAAAAAATGAAAAATCTACTTGCATGGGAGCAGACGCTGTTTAAGGATAAGGAAATATTTGAGCTTGGATACGTCCCGGATGAGTTTCTCTATCGAGACCTGCAGATAAAAAGAATAGGTTATGCTATAGCGCCCGGGATAGATGGCAAGCATCCGCAGAACATAATATGCATTGGTCCGCCTGGAACAGGAAAGACCACTTCGGTCAAAAAAATTATCGAGCTAGCAGAACAGATATCCCCTTCAAGCCTCATTTTGGCTTATATCAACTGCAGGTATACGCAGACTCATTACTCCGTACTTGCGGAAATCTACAGGAAGATGACAGGAATAGAGCTGCCCCCCTCCGGAATAGCATTGAAAAAATTATACGAAAAGATAGCGGAGACGCTCACTGCCAAAAACAAGACAATGTTTGTGATACTGGATGATGCGGATTTCTTGATTTCAAGGGGGATTTTCCATGATGTAGTGAATAATATTTTAAGACTTTATGAAGAGTATCCCCTTAATATCGGTTTAGCCGCCGTACACAGCATTTCATATCCACCACTGGATGATATAACCTCGATATTCACACCAAAAATCGTTAAATTTCCCGGATATACCTGGGACGAAACCTTTGACATCCTGGATAGGCGGGCAAAAATCGGGTTATACCCGAATGTTGTTGAGAAAGGAATTATCGAGAAAATAACCGGCTGCACCGTACCTAAAGGAGATATCAGGTTTGGTATCGATCTTCTGAAAAGATCTGTTATTAACGCAGAAATGCGCGCTTCTAAGACCGTTGATTTCACGGATGTTGATACCGCACTCATCGAAGCCTCGGAAGATAGATTGAAAAGATATCTGAAAGTATTCACCGATACAGAAACCGCGCTCCTCAACGCAGCGTCTGAAATGGGTACATCGCATGCCGGTGAGCTATTTATCGAATTTCATAAGCGAACAAAAAAAGGATATACTACATTTCATAAAGCGCTGGATAAGTTAATCAATGCCAAATTGGTCGATACATGTATTGAGAACCGGGGTAAAAATGGGAGGACACGAATAATAACAGTGAAACAGCCAATGCCATGTTAACAACCATCTGTGATTAAAATGAAACCAAGTAATATTGGAAGCAGCATCCGTGAATAAATTTGACTTGTCATCAACAAAAAGGCATATCTGGTTGCCTGAGACTTTTTTGTAAATCCCTCCATTTCTCTCCATTCTTGGATACAAATACAAATAAAAGGGACATCATTCAGACATCCAATTTCGATTGATTTTCAGGCTGATTCTGAGTTTGCGGTTCTGCATACAAAGATGACCAATTAATGGTTTTAAATGTATTTCGAATGACGAATGAAAAGCTTATTATAACCTGAAAAGGTATTCTTATGAATATGCGCAGGAGAGATGGACGTGGAACTGCTTGATAGCCTCAGAAGGAAAAAAGAGGTCGCTGGAATAGAAGAGCACGAGAGGTGGCAGATTGGAGATAGGATCGAGAACAGGTATGAGATACATAAAATAAAAAGAGGCGGCTTCGGGGTTGTGTATATATGCTATGATCATGAAGATAAAGGGCCGCTTGCAATCAAAACCTTTCAGACAAAGTTCCTACAGAGCCAGAGGGCAAGGGATGATTTTACCAGTGAAGCCGAAAAATGGATCAAGCTTGATAAGCATAAGAACATTGTCAGACCGTACTATGTAAAAAACATCGAGGGCCAGCCTTATATTTTCGTGGAATACGCAGCAGGCGGGAATCTGGATGACTGGCTCTACACAAAGATGTTAGACCTTCCCTTAGCCCTGAACTTCGCTATCCAGTTCTGCAATGGGATGTATTATGCATATAATAAAATGAAACTTGTTCATCGGGATATCAAGCCTGGTAACATATTACTTACCAGAGATAAAACTGTAAAGATAACAGATTTTGGTCTGGCGAAGGCAATAGAAGCAAGAGCTGAACAGATAGCGGTTCCACGAGATGTGAGCTATGTCCAGAGCAGTACTGCCGGGACTTTGCCGTACATGGCTCCTGAACAGTTCACATGCAAGGAAATCGATACAAAGGCTGATATCTATGCCTTTGGCATAGTTCTCTACCAGATGGTTACAAGCAGCTATCCTTACCAACGGAAGAGTTCATGGAAAGAGATGCATTTGAAGGAATCTCCAATTCCTATCAAGCAAGGTATTCCTGCTGAACTTGCTGTTCTCATTGGCAAGTGCCTTGAGAAGGATCCTGCAAAAAGATACCAGAACTTCAGCGAGATGCGACAGGATATTTCTAAGATATATTTTGATTTGACTGGTGAAACGATTCCTGAAGAATCTGGTGGGGAATTGGAAGTGGATGATTTAATCAACAAAGGCAATGCTCTGGCTGAACTGGACAGATCTGAGGAAGCCATAACCTGCTATGATAAGGCTCTTGACATAAACCCACGAGATTTCAAGATATGGTGTAACAAGGGCACTGCTCTGGATGATTTGGGCCGGCAAGCTGAAGCTATAACCTGGTACGATAAGGGTCTTGATCTTAATCCACGAGATGACAAGGCATGGTACAACAAAGGCAATACATTTTATAAATTGCACCGGTCTACTGAATCGATTTCCTGTTATGATAAGGCTCTTGATATAAACCCACGATATGCCTTGGCATGGCTTAACAAAGGCGTTGTACTACATAGTTTGGGAAGGGGTGATGAAGCAATAGCCTGCTATGATAAGGCTCTTGACATAAACCCACGATATGCTGACGCATGGAATAACAAAGGCGTTGCGCTGTTCAGTTTGGGTCGGGGTGATGAAGCGATATTATCTTTCCAGAAATTTATTGAATTTGCGCCACCGCAGTACGCATCCCATGTAGAAAGACTCAAAGAGACTATCCTTATGCTTAAGAAGATGTGAACATGCTGTATGGTAACCTCAATCAAAAATCAAAGAACTTATCCATGTATGGAAATGAATCTTTCTATTTTGGAACGGGGCATACCTTTACCAATAGGTTACGAATATGAATGAACTTTCGGTTGGCGCATCATTGACCTGGCAGATAACAGCCAGAGAAGCCGCTGCTGCAAAACATCAGTACATTGAGAAAGAGCATAAATTCATATGCACCTGCAGCCTTGAAATGGTGCTTAGGTATTTGGAGCCACCTACTCCTGATGTCAAGCAGGCATTTCTAGGGCATGAGATACCCTTTGGGGTTTATACAAAGAATCATCGGGAAGAAATGCTCCGAAAGGTAAGAAGCGTCTTTCGACCTGAGTTCCTCAACCGCATAGACGAGCTAATCTTATTCAAACCACTCGGTCAGGAGGATATCCATAAGATAGCGCAGATTATGTTGGGAAGCTTGAACAGCCTATTAAAAGAAAAAGGAATAAGCCTGCAGGGCACTCAAAATGCAATTGATTTTATCTGTCGCAAAGGTTATGATCCAGCCAAAGGGGCCAGGCTGCTGCAGCGTGAAATCGAGAGAATGATCGCTCAGCCTCTGAGTGAAAAGATATTAAAAGGCGATTTTGCACAGAGGGATGTGATTAATGTTGATGCAACCAGCGATGAAATAACATTAAAAAAGGAGGTAAGGGATTGAGCCATATATTTATCACCATAATGAGCGGCGCAGACGATGGAAAAGTATTTGAGTTTGAGAAGACTCCAATCATGCTGGGGAGACATGAAAAAGATGATGTTTACTTACCTTTTGATAAAAGAGTTTCCAGACATCATGCACGAATCACAAATGAAAAAGATACCTATTTTATAGAGGATGTGGGTCCAGAAGGAGAAGGGAGCACTAATAAGACTTATATTATAGAGGACAAAGCTGCCAAGCCTATTCCTGCCGGAACCATCACCCCTTTAGCTTCTGGTGCAATATTAAAATTGGGCCCTGTATGGCTGAAGTTCGAATGTAAAGATGATATAGAAAAGCTCCAAAAAGATGCCAAGGATATACACAACCAATTTGAGGAGGCAGGCAAAAGACTTTCGCAGGCAGAGTTTGAAAAGCTGCTCAACAATATTATTAAGAAATTGCAAAAAGCTAAAAAAGCTATAGAAGTTGAAGAACTTGTCAATGTTATGAACGAAATGAGAAATGAAATCAGTAAGGCACAGAAAACACCACCGCCAGAGCCTATTAGAATATGCCCCACTGAAGTAAATGATCAGGATATACACAGCATTAAAAATGAGTTAATTCTTTTGGAGAAGAGGTTTAAGAAACATAAATGAAAGAAATAATTACTAATCCCTCGCTAATTGCTCTCTGTTTTTATAAACGTGATAACACCAATGAGGCGCCGCCAGATAGATTGAGAAGCAGATTATCTTTAATAGGTGATGAAGCAGACCACAAGGTCTTTAGAGGCAATGGATATCAACTGGAATGGTTAACCTATTATGATACCACTGTATTGCGGTTCTATATAAGAGAAGATGGAGAGTTCTCTTCGCAGAAATGGCTTAATCAACGAGAATCTTTAAATCAGATAATTCAGAATTTAGAAATTCCTGTCGAGGTGGACAATTTTCTGGGGTCAAGCATTGTATACTGGGAGCTGGTTGATGGTCTGGAAGGTGAAAAAGATGGGACAGTTCCCCCAACGATAACCAAGTTTGGGAACTTATGGCAGGCTGCACGACCAATGAAAGAAAGAGAGATTGGGTATATTCTGCATACACCCAGGACTTTAGAGGATATAACACGGAAGAATTTTCTCTTTGCAATAGATCGTGGACTCGTAAAAATCGAGTCGCATTTTCATAAGGCAAGCACCGAGATAAGGGAATACGATAAAGTTCGGGAGGAACTGATGGGGGGCGCAAAGAAACTTGACGAAGAACTGGTAACATTACTCGATACTCTTAGGAATGAGGATGCCCAAAGGCAGAGGGAGAAATTGAGCGACGTGACCCAAAAATACATGAGCTTTGTGGAAAAGGTCTCCCTGGTTAACAAGCTCCAAAACACGCTCCAGATTAACATTGACAATTACAAGGATAGATTAGAGATTCTACGGAGGGAGAACGATCAGGTTTATAAATTTCATTTAAAAAGATTTGAAATATCACTCAATCAGATAAGTTACGACTTAAACTACTGTCAATCTACAATAAGCAGCGTCCATACAGGGCTTGATTTGCTAAGGGGCATGAGTTCTATAGCGATCCAGAGCAGGGGAGTATCAATGCAGGCTGCGCTGGCAGTTGTGGAGATTATATTTGTATTTTACTACTCTCTGGGTGCATGGCACTTCATAATTGGAGAAGAAAAATTGGCGGCCATCCCCTCAATGTATAAGATTATGATAGGATCAAGTCTTGCTGTTTTCGTACCCTTGGGAGCACATGCTTATATGAACAGAGAATGGAAGCGGTTTGCGATGAGCCTAGTGATAATTTTAATTGCTGTGATTTATGCAGTTATGGTTACCTACAAGGTTTGACAAGTGGAAAGAAAATGAGTCTGTTCAATGGCATTGCAACATCAAAGAGACAGCAGATAGATGAATGGATTAACATGGGAATTTCGTTATTTGATGAGGAGAGATTTGAGGAAGCAATAAAATATTATGATAAAGTTCTTGCATTTGAGCTCTCTTGTATAGCGTTGAACAATAAAGGAAATGCTTTAAGACGTTTGGGGAGATTCGATGAGTCTTTGTGTTGTTTCGAAGAGGCTTTAAAATTAAATACTGAACATAGTGCCCCTTGGCACGGTAAAGCGAATGTTCTTGTTGATTTGGGAAAGATAGATGATACTTTATTCTTCTACGATAAAGCCCTTAAAGCGCATCCTGAGGACTCGGTGAAAGGAATGATTTTAAGCGAAAAAGGTAGTCTATTAGTAAGCTTGGGTAGAGAACGAGAGGCAGACGAATGTTTTCGATTAGCTTTGGCTTTGGATCCACAAAATTATATGGTGTTAGCTAACATTGCCTTCGTTTATCTTCTTTCAGGAAAAACAGATAACTTTGCTGAATATATAAAAAGAGCGATAGAAGTAGTTCCTGAATATGAGCGTCCGAGGAAAATAAAGGAGATACAAGATAAAATAGAAATGTGTAAACAAAAAGTTGAAATTAAAAATGAAACCATTAGAGAAAAAGAAAACATATCGGCAGGAGCATGGAATTTTAAGGGAGAATCATTTTTAGAAGCAGGTAAAATCAATGATGCTTTGAAATGCTTTGATGAAGCACTAAAAATAAACCCTAAGCTTGGTAAAGCTTGGATTAATAAAGGGGAGGTTTTGCATAAAATGGGCAAGTTCGATGAAGCATTAAAATGTGAAGAGGTGGTTTTAAAGCTGGATCCCGATAATTCTACCATATGGTACAATAAGGGCACTACTTTAGCTTGTTTAAAGAGATATGAAGAGGCTATTGAATGGTACGAGAAGGTTTTACAAATAGATCCAGAATGTGCTGTTGCATGGACAGGTAAAGGACTTTCTTTAGGTTGTTTATTAAAATGTGATGAAGCTATACAATGTTTCGACAAAGCATTAGAAATCGATCCTACGGTTAAACATGCAAAAGAAACTAGAGAGTTAATAAAAAGGTCAATCAAAAAATAAATTTATATTACAGAAATCACTATATAAAATATATTAGCTAGTGGAAATGGGTATATTTAATAAGTTACAGAAAACGAAAGAAAAGAATATCCCTGATGAAAAGTGGTCTAGTAAGGCGGAATCATTATTAATGATAGGAAAGCTTGAAGAATCCTTGAAATATTATGACAAAGCGCTGGAAATAACTCCAAAAGATGTTGATGTTTGGAACAATAAAGGAGATACTTTGGCTCAAGTAGGCAAACACGAAGAAGCCATAAATTGTTTTAACAAAGTTTTGGATATTCTTCCAAGAAACAGTTCAAAGTATGCTGTTATTTTTGTCAACAAGGGGAATTCTTTACTATCATTAGGCAAATATATAGAAGCATTAGATTGCTATGATAAGGCTGTGAAAACGGATCCGCAAAATGTTGGAGCTTGGTTCAATAAAGGAAGTATTTCGTATCTTCTTGGCAAAAAGAGAGAAGCTATGCAATGCTTTGATAAAGCAAGTCAGTTGGATCCAAAAACTGAACTAAGATTAAACTGATAAAAGAAAAATATGGTCTGTAAAGTAAGTGCTTTTGGTAAATATTACAATTGTAATTTTGTGAAATGCTAGAGACTGTGATAAAATGAGGCGAGATTGTGGAGATATAATATTAAATCGTTATGAAGTACTAAACATCCTTGAAGGAGGCATGGGAATAGTTTATGTTGTTTTGGACCATAGATGGAACCAACATATTGCTATCAAGACTTTTAAGGACGAATTTTTCTGGGAAGAGGAAATAATCAAAAAATTTATAAAAGAAGCAGATACTTGGGTAAATCTCGAAAAGCATACAAACATAGTTTTTGCAATCTTCACAATTATTATAGAGGGAAAACCTCACATCTTATTAGAATATATTAAAGGAGGAAATCTTGCACAATGGATTGGTAAACTTAACATCTTTGAACTGTTCGACTTTGCTATTCAATTCTGTGACGGTATGGATTATGCATATAGCAAACTTGGAATCGTTCATCGAGATATCAAACCTGGAAATATATTGATTAGTGAACGTAATAATAAGAGAATATACAAAATTACTGACTTCGGTTTAGTGGCTATTTTGGAGGATGCATATCAAGAAAAAAAATTGGAAATGTTGCCAGAACAAGTTTCTCGTGGAGTAGGTACATGGCCCTATATGCCTCCTGAACAATTCCCCAGAAAGTTTTTAGATCATTATTCCTTTACACCCAAACCAATAACAACTCGCTCGGATATTTACGCTTTTGGTGCAACTTTATATGAAGTATCCACTGGTAAGCGCCCATTTTCAAATGTAGATGAAATCTTCCAGACGAATCCAGTGAATCCTAAATTAATTAACCAAACTATTCCTAAAGAACTTGACGAATTGATAATGCGATGTTTAAAAAAAGATCCCGAGGAAAGACATCAAAGTTTTAAAGAACTGAAAGATGAATTAATTGAGATGCATCGTAATATTTTCACAGACGATTATATAATAATTGGAAAAAAGGAGGAATTAGATGAAGTAGACTGGTTGAATAAAGGATTTTCCTATCAACAGTTAGAGAAATTTGAAAATGCTTTGAAATGTTACGATAATATACTTGCAAAATCCAAAAAATACTGAGGCACTTTGCGAAAAGGGACAATGTCTGCGTAGTTTAAATAACATTAAAGATGCTATACTTTATATAGATAAGGCTTTGATAATTAAGCCGAGCGACAACATTGCGTTAAATGCAAAAGCATTATGCTTAATAAAAATGAATCGATATGAAGATGCAATAGAATATCTTGATAGGGGTTTACAGAAATCTTTCATCAATCAATTAGATTATTTCGAGAGAATGTCACTGCTGGCAAATAAAGGTTTTTGCTTACTCAGATTAAAAAAATACCAACTTGCCTTAGATAGCACAAATGAAGCTCTGAGATTGTATCCAAGAAATCCCGATTGTCTGATTATTAAGGGAAAAATACTCATGGAATTAGAAAGATATGGTGAGGCAATTGAAAGCTTTGAAAAAGTAATAAGCATTGATTCGAGGAACGTTGAAGCTTGGTGCGAAAGAGGTTATGCATGTTTTCTTTTAGGATCGCGTGATTTAAAGGAGCATAGAATTAAAGATGCAATGAAATGCTTTATTAGAGTATTGGAGACAAATCCTAAAAATGCAAGGGCTTGGATCGGAAAAGGATGTGTTCTATATGTTTTAGATGAGGATATGGAAGCGAAAAAATGCTTTGAAAACGTAATCAGATTTTCAGATGATAAAGAAAGTATAGAAATTGCAACGGAGTGGTTGAAGAAATTAGAGTAAGATTTCAAAAATCCAAATAAAAAGGCAAAGTAAATGAAAGAAGCAGCAAGCTTCCGTTGGGGTAATAATGAAATACACACAAAAGAAGATTGAAAATAAGTATTAGAGTTTTGCGAGGTAGGAAAAATTAGTAAATTAGACAATTATTAAAATGAGATGAATATTCGATATGGATATATCCTACATCATATCAACACACAGACTCTCCTGGGATGAAGCAAGCCGACAGGCAGAGGAGCGTTTGAAGAAAGAAGGCATCCAAATACCATGGCAATACAGCGATGCTTTTGGAGATAACTTCAAGGTTCTGGCGCTCAGAGCAGGCGGATTTGGAGCAGTATTTTTCGTAAAATCGACCCACTTTGGTGAAAGGATATACGCTGCCAAAACCCTGCAGCAATTCTTGAAAGAAGATTACCTCAAACTGCATCCTTCCAAGCAAGAAGAAATAGCAAAAGATTTTCTGGAAGAAGCTCTCCCTTGGCTTGAGATGGGTCAGCATCCTAATATTGTTTCAGTCCACCTGTTGGAAAATATCATCCATCCTAAAACAAGAAGGAATGTGCCGTTTGTTTTCTCAGAGTTCATGGAAAGGGGAGACCTGAGATGTCTGGTTATAGAAAAGGGAAGTCTGTCTCTGGAAGAAACCCTCAGCGCGGGCTTACAAATCTGTGAGGGCTTGCTTCATGCCTATAAGCATGGCATATCTGCCCATAAGGACTTGAAGCCTGAGAATATCATGGTTTACAAGGATGGGATATATAAGGTAACCGATTTCAGTGCAAGGGTAAAGGGCACTCCTGGATATATGGCACCTGAGCAGGTGGCGGGAGCAAAGGTTGACCATCGTGCTGATCAGTTTGCTGTAGGTCTGATAATGCATGATGTCTTTAAAGGAGGAGATACCCAAAATCAACAGATAAAGAGAGTTATGTATAATCGCTCTGACCCGCAAAGAGAGGTTTTATCAGATAACATTCCTTCATCCTTAAAAGGCATAATTGCTCGCTGCCTTCAACCAAAAATAGAAGACCGTTTTAATGACATTTCAGAACTAAAGAAGGAATTACTTAAGACATATAAAAGTGAGTTTAAGAAGGAATACTGCTTCCCAGAGGTGGAGATTAACGATTCGCCTGAATGGTGGTTTAATCGTGGTCGAGCCCTTCAGAACATTGGTCGTTATGCTAGTGCTGAGATACCTTACAAAAAGGCACTGGGGATGTTAACAGTTATATCTGGAACCGAGTTTTTCCAGTGGGGATGTCTTATGAATCTGGGGAATGTCTATGAGAACTTAGGCAGGTTCTTTGATGCTGAGGAATATCTCAAAGAAGCACTTAGGATGTTGAAAACTATATCTGGAACTGAGAAACACCAGGCAAGATGCCTCAAGAGCTTAGGGGTTGTCTATATGGATTTAGGCAAGTTCTCTGAAGCCGCTGGCAACCTCAAAGAAGCACTGAGGATATTAAAAACCATACCCGGAACTGAAATAATCCAGGCAAGATGCCTTGGGGAGGTCGGGAATATCTATTTTCACACAGGCAAGTTTTTTGAGGCTGAGGGCAATTACAAAGAAGCACTTAGGATATATAAAGCGATATCTGGAACCGAGATACGCCAAGCTTACAGCATTAGGAACCTAGGTGTCGTTTATTTGAGTATAGGCAAGTTCTCTGAAGCCGCCGACAAGCTTAAAGAAGCACTGAGGATATATAAAGCAATATCTGGTACTGAGATAGAACAAGCGAGATGCGTTATGAACCTGGGGGTTGTCTACGAAAGTACAGATAAGTTCTTTGAGGCTGAGGGCAATTACAAAGAAGCATTGAGGATGTATAAAGCGATACTTGGAGCTGAAATGCATCAGGCGCAATGTCATGCGAACTTAGGGAATGTTTATAGGCGCATGAACAAATTCTTTGAGGCTGAGTATAACCTCAAAGAAGCACTGAGGATGTATAAAGCAATACCTGGGGCAGATATAGACCAAGCGAAATGCCTTACAAACACGGGGATTTTTTATGCAAGAATCCAAGAATTTGGCAAAGCACGAAGTGTGTTAAAAGAAGCACTTGAGATTTGCAAGCGATATCCCAAAGGCACAGAGCAGATTAAAAATGCATGCTTTAAGATTCTAAGTCAAATTACGTAACGGGAAAAATATAGAGCTTTCCAAAACGCTGGCATATTGTGAATAACTAAAAAGGATGCTTTAAATTATCGCCAAATAGAAGTTTGCGCCACTACATTGAAGCGGATAAAAACATAGCCATTGTTTAGAGATGTACCCTATCGCAGGTACCTATTCATACTCCAACTCGCTCTCAAACATCCCTACTTTTTGCATCCCCTTCTCTCCCCACACCAATCCAAAATCTATTTTATTCCACCGGTACCTTTTGTAATATCCCTCGGGTCCCGCAATACCTACACGGATGAGATAATTTGCATCTCGCTTTCTCTCAAACTCCTTCACCTGAACCACATGCCCGGCAAGCTCTTCCTTCCTTATCTTCATGCGCTCCTCCGACACAAGCTCAGTCTTCATGCCCTTATTCCTGTAAACTGCCTCAGTATGCTGATGCCCACAGAATATTATAAAGCCACCATCAAAAAATTCTCTTGCATGCAGGAATGCGTTCTCAGACAGGTAGTGGTAGCCGTAATCATCCAGATATTCGAAATCATATTCCGAAATCCTCTGCCATGTCCGCTGATACAGCCATTTATCGTAGTCTTCAAGGTCGGGAGGAGCTATCTTTTCAGGGTCAAGAGGACCTCCATGAACCGCTAAAATCCTCTCCTCTTTATCTACATAATACTGCGGCAGTTTACTTAAGAAATCCGGGCTGGCTTTATTGCGATGATCGCTATTTACAGCGCTTTTAAACTCCTCATGTGCCCTGATGCAGTCTTCATCATCCCCGGATACAGGCCAATCGTAAAGAAAAGACTCGTCGTGGTTGCCCATTATCGAAACAACGCTGATTTCTTTTCCTAACTCTATCAGCCGCTCTATGACCTCAGCAGGATGATATCCTCTTCCAGTGGTATCGCCAAGGTTTATTATTTTATTGACACTGCCGTATCTTTTCTTGAATTTTGGATCATTTATTATCTCAATGATTGTATCTAAGGCTTTTATATCGGCATGGATGTCAGAGAGTATCAGATATACATCGCTTTTTTTGGATTTTGTCATTCTTGCGCTCACCATGGAGTTTCATATTCATAAATGAAGGTTTAGTTTTTATAAGTCTGGACAAGGATAATACCAAAATTGATGATAAAGTCCTGGCAACCCATTATACGGAACTGTACAATTATCCTCAGAATGTAGAAGGAAGTAATATACCGATTTTAGTTACATATCTGTCAAAAATATACAGCTTACCTGAAACGGATGCAGCAGATTTTAAATACACATGGCTCAGGTCACAGAACGTTACTGGTGTTAAAGAAGGCGATACCTTCGGGGTCATGGAAGTTACGTCTGTTAAAAACGATACTATTGAACTCAGAAATAAAGAACCGATTGAATTGACTTCGGGAAATACCATCCGTCTGATGGGGAATATCGACATTCAGGTCAATAGCTCTAAAACAGGTTTGTTATTTTATCCATTTAAGGGAGGAATTTGAATGTCAGAAGTACTTAAAAGTATTGCACTGTCTATTTTGCTTGGATTATTTGTTCTCGGTTTATTCTCAAACACAGTCGTAGCACTCGTAACCGTGGAAGCAGAAGGAACACCGGCTGAGCTGACCCAAGCGATTTCCAAATTAGGACCGAATTCGATGACCAATCAGGTATATTTCTCCGACAGAATCGTCATTGGAACCGTAAAGGAACTGCGCCCAAGCTACGATTTCATTGATGTAGTTATAACCGTGGATGAATGGCTAAAGAATCCCTTACCTAAGACTGAAATAATTGTACGGATGGGGCGGCCAAATATTGGACCACCCTTAGCAAACTTCAGCGTGGGCGAGAAAACACTTTTTATGCTCAAAGATGGGGACGTAGAAAAGGGCGTGTTCATTCTGCCATACGGGAAGCATCCAGTTTCAGATAGAGATGAAGTGGAATCTACATTAATTAAATCGGCTTCACCTGTCGCTACCCCCCCAATAAATACTGAAACATCTGTATCGACTCCAGCAGCGCAGGCAAGTCCAGAGGCACCTGGGTTTGAGATAATTCTTGGAGGTATAGGAGTTCTTGCCGTTTGCAGGATATTAAGCGAAAGGAGGAATAAAAATGATAGGCACAAGTGAGGTATTCTTGTTTCTCTTTATCCCAGTGTTTGTTTTTGTGACAATTTTCTGGCTCTGGATGCTCATAGATTGTCTGAAGAGGAAGGATGATATGTTCAAATTCGGAGGAAATAATGCCAAGCTTATCTGGGTTCTGGTTATAATTTTCACAGGGCTTATCGGGGCGCTGATTTATTATTTCCTCATCAAAAGAACAGATTCACGTCAGGATAGGCTTATCGGCATAGCTTTACTGGCATCGGTGGTTATAATTCTAATACTCAGTCTTTTTGCAGTAACTACAACAACTACCTCTACTTTCGAGCCATACCCTTCAAGAATTCCAGATAATTTAACCGAAGAAGAAATTCCGGGAGTGCAGGTTCCTGATAATTTAACAGAAGACCAAATGTTAGCTGTAAATATAGCGATGGACAATAAGACTGTGCAGGAGATGCTGAGGGGAAAAGAAGTCAAAATCAGTTCTATAAGCATGGTCAGCGGTAGTGCCACAGAGAACGGGAAAGAGATTTCCTGGGATTTACCGGGAGTCCAGATATACATAGGGAACAAAGAGTGGACAAGCATTATGGAGATAATCCCTCTGGTTGACCTGAAAGAGAAAAGGGTCGTGCGCATCCTGAATAACTCGTTTATAAAGCCCGCGCTTCCAATGAATTTGTCAGAGGTTGACAGGAACATGGCAATAAAAATAGCCCTCTCTGATTCACAGGTCAAAGAAAAAATCGGAGGCAGAGCATATGAGATTGTAGAGGTGGTGGATTATGAAAACTGGATGACAGGTAATAGAGTGGGGCCTATGCAGGTATTGATCCATGTGAATGGAACGGGGAAGGCTTACCCGGTGACGGTTAATTTAACCGGGAATAAGGTAATTGAAGTTGGGGAAAACGCGTGGCTGGAAAAATGATGGAAGTTATCGGTAACCGGAGAAACGCGTTATGGCTTGCAGGTCTCTCTTTAGCAACATCATTACTGTCGTTCTTATTTTTCACAACTGAAGCCAACAGCTCTCCACTGGTACTTGCATCACTGGCATCTCCTGTAGTGCTCATCCTGATATTGGCCCCTCTTGCCGGGATAATAGGGATTATATCAAGGAATAAAGAGGTTTTGATTATCTCTTCTCTTATATCCCTTGCCTTAACTATCCTTGGAATAATGTCCATTGGTTTGTTTTTTGTAGCACCATCTTTGCTCCTGATAATCTCCACTTTCGTTTACCTGAGAGATGAACCTGTGGTGAAGGTGAATGAAAAGGCAAGAAGCGCTGCACTCGTAACAGCCCTTGCCTCCTTATTAATTGCGATAGCTGCAACCGTGCCTCAAATGTCATCCGCAGGGTCTATAACAGCAGCACTGGCTTTCGGATTGATATTCTTTTCGTTCCCAATTATATCTCCTATATTGGGGATATTTGGAATACGAAACGGGAATAAGGAGTTTTTGTATGCTTCTTGCGCCATATCCCTGGTGTTAGCGATATTTTTAGGATTACTTATGCGACAGCCCTTATTCCTTGCCTCGTCCCTGCTGCTGGTTCTATCAGCTTTCGCTTATCAGGACGGAGTAATAGGGGAATTCAAGAGGGAAAAGGTGGATGCAAGATTGAAAAAGGTCGCGATGCTTTTAGCAAGTATCGCACTGGTTGCTGCAATGGTCATGACATTGTATTCCGAGTTTGTACTGGTAACCGGCGGTTGTTATGCTTACCAGACTTCGCCCACAAGCGGAGGACGAATATGCAGCGATTTCCGCATCGATTACGTGATTCCTGTAATAATCTCCGCGTTTGGAATGGCAGGGATTCTCAGGGAAAATAAAAGGCTGCTGTATGCTTCTGCGACTGTGTCTTTTATACGAATCGTGGTATATCTGCAACCGATAGCGAGTCTGTTCCTTCCTTCATTTATAGCGCTGATATTCTCAGCTCTCATCTATAAAATAGGGATAAGGAGAGTGGAACCTTATGTAGAGATTCAGGAAAATATAAGGCAGTATTACGTTCTATTGCTTTTATCTGCCCTTGTCATTTTCTGGATAATCGCGGTTTATATATTCGTGCATCCAAGCAGCATTGAGATGTCAGGTGGTTATGGATCGAGTGCACCTGCTAAACAGGTTCCATAAAAGATCATCTTAAACACGAATGGAATTGTAATTGTCTTTCTTCCAGATTTTGGGTCACAATATTTATATTGTCAACATACATATATTGACTTATGTTCCTGCCTTTAAATGACAAGCAGTTTGAGTTCTGGAAGCTGCGGCGCGGCGGTCTTCCCAATATGAATATAGCGCGCTTATTCGATATATCCAAGCAGGCAGTATCAAGAGCACTCATCACAATGGATGAACGTATAGGAAAGACGCTTCTTGAGATGGCGGGGGCAAATCAGATAGAGGTAGAGAAAGTGAATGCAGAGCGCGGTATCCTGTTCGGTCACTCGGCGCCGTTTAATGCCAGCGCCATTATTTTCGTATCTGCAAAGCACGGGATACAGGTGTGGTACGAGCACGAGGGGAACTGCGGCACATGTGCAAGATACACGCAGTGCATTGAATTGCTGTGGGATTTCGCTGATGAGATGAAACTGAAGCTTGAGAAAACGGATGATCCCACGAAGCTGGCAGATGAGCTTTTTGGGAAATTGAGGAGTTTGGCATAACGATGAATGTAACAGAAATAATACGAAAAACGATGGGCTGGTGCCCGCAGAAAAAAATTGTTTACAGGACTGAAGATGAATTTATTTCAGCATATGCCAATTGCAGTAAGACCCATGCCGATAGTAATACCATCCATAAGGGTAAGGATGTACCTTTGCAAATGTTTGACTGGCGAATCTGGGGTATTCTTTGCGGTCTTATTGTTTTAATTTTATCCGTAAGTGCATGGATAGGCACATACAGATACTTATTCCCATCCTCATTTATCTTGATTGCATTGCTTTTCATATTATTTCATACAAAATTATCTGTTGGCAGTGAAACATTAAGGATAAACACGCCGATTTTGGGCGATACCCTTGTTCCTAGAAATCGCATCAAAAGCATAGAAATATTTGAAAATTACGGAAACAGGCATAAGTTGCGAAGCTTGGTTTCGTTGGCAGTGATGATAATGCTGTCGATTTATTTTATAGTTACAATGCCAAACTCCGTCATGAATAAAATGTATATTATTGCAATATTCTTATTTATTTACGTATTCTATGCCGCTATCCGCATGTCGAATTATCCGGATATGATTAGAATAAACGCTGGTGGAAGAGACATTTTACTTTATCCCCGCAATGAACATGACTTCTTGATATTGAAAGGTATTGCCCCTGCTAAGTCGGATTGAGAAAGGAGGAGAAATGACTGCTTTTACCGAAAATATCAGGAAAATTATGGGCTGGTGCCCCAATACGAGCACGATAGAAGCAAGAAAATCCGTTCCGTTTGATGACCCAATGGTAAATGTACCCGGGAGTGGTGGCGAATTAATTCACACTACAGCTGGATGGTGGAATAAATATCGCAACTTGGCTTTGCTAGTATCAATCGGTCTCACCATCCTTTCTATTAAGTGGTTCATATCGCCGGAAATAAACAACATGGATTTTTTGCTGGCGGTGCTTTTTACAGGAATATTCTTTGGCGTACTGGCAAGGATGCCAGGATTTGATTCACTGAATAAAATAGCAAGCAGTAAGAGCGAGAATACCCTAAAGCTTTCAACAAAACGAATGCTTGTTGTTTATATATTGGGCATTCTCAGCATAATTGCGTTTAGTTATTTGTGGTCTATTTGGTTGGGAAAGAATTCCAGGATATTTTATTGGCTTTTTACTTGTCTCGTGGGTGTGGTACTTACAAGTCTTATACTGGGAAAAGAAAAACAGGAAAACAATAGTTACACATGGATATTTCAAGCCGACTGTTGTAATCATTAATTCGGGAAGCAAATAATGACCGCATTTATCGAAAATATCAGGAAAATGATGGGCTGGTGCCCCAATACGAGCACGATAGAAACAAGAAAATCCGTGCAATTCGATAACCTGACGGTAAATGCGCCTGATAGTGGTAGTGAATTAACTCGCACTACCGCGGGGTGGTGGAACAAGTATCGCAACAAGGTCTTAGTACAATCTGCAGTTATTACACTACTTGTAGCTTACAATGGAATAAGCAAAATAGATATTTTTCTTGCAGGACTTTTTATAGGGACATTGGGTGGGGTGTTAACATGGGCTCAAGGATTGCAGTCACTTGATAGGATAGCAGGCAGGGAGATGCCTATAAAAACTTCAACAAAACATATGATTGCAGTTTATATCTTAATAATTCTAGGCATCGCAACAGTTGGATATTTGGCTTCTGTATATGGCTTAAGAACAACTCTTTCATTCATTTCCGGCTTTGCATTTACATCATGGGGCGGGTACTTACAGATTGTATATTGGGAAAAGAAAAACCGGAGGACCATAGTTACACATGGTTTTTACAAGCCAACTCTTGCCGCGATAAATTCAGGGGAATACGAATGACCGTTGTTATCGAACATATAAAGAAGTTGATGGGCTGGTGCCCGAATGCGAAGACTATAGAAACAAGAAAATCCGTTCAATTTGATGACATAATGGTAAATGCGCCTGATAGCGGCGGGGAATTAACTCATACTACTGCAAAATGGTGGAACAAATGGCGCAACAGGGTTTTATTGAACTCATTTATTTTAACGCTATTAGCAATCACCTGGTTTAATTTAGGTGGAAAAGATAATATGAACCTTTTCTTGTATGGCTTAATCACAGGGGCTTTCTTCAGTATAGTAACTGGAATAGCCGAATGGTGCAGACTCAATAAAGCTGCATCAGGAGAGTTCAGGGGGTTGCAAATTACCAGAAAAAAGAAGGTCATTAACTACCTCATAATATTTGGATTAATAGCTGTAGTCATTTTTGTAACTGGCTTTTTGCTGGTGAAAACTGGGATACGCATCAGCGGGTATTACGCCTTTCTCTCAGGTTTCGTTTTGTTTGTATGGACACAGTATCTTGAAGTGGTTTACTGGGAGCGGAAGAACAGGAAGACGTTGATAGTGGAGAAAACATCTTTTTACGCAGTGGACGCATTGGATATTAAGGTGGGCAGCAGCAAATGACTCCGATTAAACAGGGGATTCTGGTTGCAGTTATTGTATTTATTGGTACTATGATTATTGGCCATTTCGTTATCGGGAGAATTAACTGGATATTATCTTTCGGAATTGCCACCGGTTCTCTGTTTGGAATCTTATCGAAGTATTACTGGTTGAAAAGCGCCCAGAAACAAAAGGATTCTGGTGATTGAATTGTTTGTGAACGTTGCGGATAAGATAAAACGATTGGTGGGCCGGCGCCTGAGTACAAAAACGATTGGATATTCTGAGCGGGACTGAATAATATGATAGTTGATTTTGGAGAACAGGTAATCAAACGGGTTATAGGGGAAGTTAAAAACAGGGAATACCTTAGTAAAATAAATAGTCTGACTTACAGTATTTTTCTTGTAAGCTTGCTCTTGCTTTTGTTTTCCGGGATTTTATTCGTATACGGTATAGATTATTATAATGGTCTAATGTGGTTTGGCGTGTCCTTATTTAGTTCATCGATTTTTGTTTGGACTATATTAGGCATTTTCGTATATGTGAAAATTATTCGTAAAGGAAACAGTTTATTATGAATTCCAGAGTTGAAGTAATTAAAAAAATGATGGGCTGGTGCCCTGTTGCGGATACGAAAATCAACGAGCCTCCTTCTGGAGAAGGTTATGCCAATAAGCCAGATAGCGGGGACGATGCATCTCCGAAGTTATTTGCATCGTTATTCGAATGGGATTACATCGTCAAAGGAGAACTGCTGCGCTCGATCGCTGTTTTATTTTATTCATTTATTGCCATTGGGATGATGATTTCTTATGGTTATATCAAAGCAGACCTGACTGACACCTTTTACCTGGCGCCGATTGTAACCTTTGCCTTTTTCGTATTCATGGTCTGGTACAGAAAGAATATACTGAGTCCTATTATATACCGCTTTGAAAATATTAAACCTTTAAGAGAATTGGCTACCTTGATTGTGGTTTATGTAGTGTATCTTTATTTCTCCCTCCAATACCCGGTGCTACACAGAGCATGGTTCATTATTCTCTTATTCATTGGTTTAAAACTGACAAAAATATTCGAACTTAACCGCCCCACCGGTGTTAAGATGATGCTATTCTATGCAACAGCATCTGCCTTTGTCCTAATTCGATATTATGCCCTGCAAATGCCGCTGATGCCTCTGCTGAAGGGCATTACGGCCTTCGGAGTGTCTATGCTGATACTCGTCGTTTTGTCTAAGAGGGCAGGTTTTGAAGAACCTGATTATCTATATAAAATGGACAGGAAGAGTTTCCTGGTATGGGCGGCAATCATAGCAATCTCGGTGGTCGTAGGGGTGGCGGTATCGATAGGGCTTGATAGGTAACCAAATAAAGGAAGAAACTGTATGAATGCCTTTCAGAAATTAAGGTTATGGTTGGGCTGGTGCCCGAATGCAGCATTTGTAAACAAAAAGGAGGAGGTATATATGGTATCGTATGAAGGAAAGTATATAGGGAGACTAAAATGTATGGGATTTAGGAGAAATTAAAGGTGGGTTTTTATTATGTCAATATTAAATTGTTACAGACATCCTAAATTTCGAGATATATTAATAGCATTTTCTCTATTTGCTTTTGCGTTTTTTTTTCGATTATATGGGGGAGTATAGGATACTCAGGTTGCCAATGCTGCATACATGTCAAGACAAGCAGAATATATTTACTCATATGGTCATCCAGCCGTTCCAGACCCATTTAGTTCTGCTCCATTATATCAACCGGGAATGGCATACCTTCTGGCATTCGCTGGCAAATTATTTGACATCATTCCCATCAATTTTGGAATGTCAAGTATGACTTTGGCAGAAGGATTGTTGCCTCCGTTCCTTGGTGCCGCAACAATAGTGGTCATATTTTTGCTAGCTCGCAGATTATATAACTGGAAAGCTGGATTATTAAGTGGAATATTCGCTTCAGTTTACTCTTTCTTACTGATGAGGACAATGAAAGGATTTACTTTTCATGATGCACTTTCATTATTCTTGATTGTATTAACAATATTTCTTGTAGTTAGAGCACTGGACATTTTACAACATCCTTTGCCTACAAAAAAGAAAGAAAAGATTCTTTACTTATTCTGGATATTATTGCCTTCCATTTCTGTTGGACTCACTGGCTTTTCATGGGGTGGCTATTTTGTTATTCACGCAATTCTCATTCTCTACAGCCTGCTGATTACCCTATACTATTTTGCCACTAAACGGGCTTTATATCCCTTTTCCTCTTTTTTGACTTTGATCATAATTATGCTAATTTTAGGAACTATTCTCTCAAGTATTCTTTATCCTGTCAGGAACCTGGAAGAAATTACAAGAGCAATGCAGATGATGGGATTTACATCAAGGCCAATCGTATATATGTTCACCGCAGACCTCCAGCCTTCTAATTTCCAATTTTTAGAGATGTTTTTCGGAAAATATCTGATATTGGGAATTATAATATTAGTATTCGGTCTTTATAGTTTATATTTAAAAAACAATGGCTTTGGGCTACTTTTGATATCTGCCGTCGGGATTTCAATGATTCTGGGACTGACTAGGTCTCATTTTATGGATCTCTTTTCAATATTTGGATATATAAGTATCGGAATAGGATTTAGTGCGGTAATTGACCAGGCTGCCAAATTGGATTCGAGGAAAAGAATTGGTATTCAATTGTTAACTATTCTTGCAGCGATTCTATTGTTCTCATCTATTGCTGGACCATCCATTGATAGTATAAAGTTCTCCAGATTATCCAATGATTATCCGGGAATAGGGAATTCTGATATGATGAAGGGATACAGTTATATCAGAAATAATACTGCACCTGATGCTCTGATAATTAATTGGTGGGATTATGGCAATGATATTGCATATCGTGCACAGAGACGAACTGTAATTGATCAGATGTATATTGAAGATCCTGATGTAATCAATGTTTCAAAAATTATTATGGGAACTAATCGCACTGAAGGTTTGCAGATAGCCAGGAATTATAAAAGTAAACATAATAATTCAGAAGTATATCTTTTGATTGGAAAATTCGACGGCATAATAGCTTTTGTTATTGAAATTTGTTCCGGGGAAGGGAAGGAAGTGTTCTATAATTTTAATCAAACAGACCATATTGAAGCAATGACACCGGATGCAGCTGAAACAATTATTATAAGTTATGGACTAATCAAACAATGGAAGGATACGACATTGTTTATGCAAATAAAGAAATGAAACTTTTTAAATTAAATATTTGATATATCACGAAGCTGGCGAACTGTTCGAGAAAGTAAGAGGATAATAACATGACGATAAATGTAACGAAGATTATAAGAAAAACGATGGGCAGATACCAAGACAGCATTGTATTTTTAGCGGATGAAGATTTGACATTACCTATTTAAAAGTATTAATCTTCGCTAAATGGTAACGTTAAGTCTACGGGCAGTTGAAATAACAGGTTTATTTCCCCAATTCCTTCAACCGCATAATCTTTGCCCGTTCCTCATCAACAACTATTTTCTGCTGTTTCTCTAACTGAGTGATAATATTGTTAAACCTGACTTCAAGCGAGTATATTTTATGCGGCCTTCCTTTGCCTGGCTTCTTTTCCTCCCTCTCATTTATCCAGCCGCGTTCCTTTAACTCTTTCACAGCATTGCTGACCTCGGGTTGATGCAGCATAGCACCCTTCTCAAGCTCAACAGCGGTAGCTTCATCAACATTTTGAAGATATGTCAGCGTTCTTGCAATAGACCTGTTCATGCCTAAAGAAATAAGAGCATCCGCAATTTCCTCGTCTTTATCATCAAGCTGCTTTATTTTAAAAGTTTTCATAAAGACTCTAATAATGTCATTTCTTTAATATATATTTACCATTTACTTTTCTTATTCTGCCCATTTTTTCAAGGTTAACCAGAGAGGGCAATAAAGTCTCTCTTCCGCATTTGAATCTTACCAGCAACTCTTCCGCAGTTCTTGGAGATCTATTGAGTTCTTCAATTATTCGTTCCTCAAACCATTTTTCCATTCCAATTTGAGCTGCCTGTGAAATACGATCATATATTGGAGTCTCAAGGCCGTAAGATGCCCCAAGCTTATCTAATTTATCAGACAAATCGACTTCGCACCTGAGATCTTCCCTTGACTGGCTAATGCATTCTCGTAAAACAAGCTCCCAATCGACCTTTGATCTTGCAAGGAGCAATAAATCCGCCTCATCGTCGTCTCGTTCTGTAACGGTTTTAAAAAGGAAGATATCTTCTTTTGAAATCAGCCTCACCGTCAGCAGCCCTGATTTAAATAGAACTTCTGACCGCTCGATCATCCCTGTTGACAATCTGAGTTTTCTGCATACATATTCATGGAAGATATCCCATCTGAACCCACCTTCATTTTCAAGAATCTGTATTGCCTGCATCTCTTGATATTCGGCACCAAGTCTATTGGTTTGGATTATATGGTATCCTGAGTTTAGAAGTGCCTGGGTCAATTCCTCTGTCTCTTTCCGGGTAGAAAGTAAAACGTCAATGTCCTTCGTGGCAGCTTTTAAGCCGTATTTTATCATGGCTGCGCCGCCTATAAGGTAAAGTGCAACAGGCGAAGTTAGGGCATCTCCAACCTTTTAAAGCTCAGAAGATACGTATTTGTCATCGAATTTTACTCTCGCCATCGTATTTTATACTCCTTCAGTTTTTCCCTGACGTATGCCGGGTCGGGCATATATGGCTCTTCTGCCTGCTCCCCTGTATTTAACAGTTTCAATACGCCCCCGGCAATGTCTTCAATTTTATACAGTTTTGCTATTTTAAGAAAAAGAGCCGTATCGAGTTTTTCCTTCAAAATATACAATATAACATAGGTGAGATTCCTTTTGCTGCGCGGGTCAGCAACAATAGCGTGCAGTGCTATTTCTTCTCTGGATGGTGTTCTGGAAGAATAGAAATAGTAATTTTCAGCGAGCATAAGCGGGATTTCTTCAGATATCGAGGTCAATCCAGTTGGCCTTATGTTTTTATTTATGATCTCCCCTTTTAGAGAGAAAAGGAATTCAAAGCCTTTTGCGGCTATGAAGTTGCCTGCAGGTGAGATTTTCTTCAATGTGGATATCGCAAAATAAGAACAGTAATACTCCAGAAACTCTCTTATATCTTTAAGGTCCTCCAGAAGTTCATATTCACCATTCTGTGATCTCAGCACCGCATGTTCTTTAAATTTTTTGATCCAGCGCCGGAGGGTTGCCTCCGATAACCCACTTTCTTCTTGTAACTGTGCAAAATCAGCACTGCCACACGCTAAAACCGCCAGAACCTGAATGCCTGTTCCCTGCAAAAGTTCTTCAAGGGGCATATAGCTGCGATTGTGGAGGATAGATTTGAGCCTGGATGCATGCATATTACTGGATATGGTCACTTTCTTTGTTATCCCACTCTTTGAAATTTCCACAAATCCTTTATCCTTCAAAGATGCTACAGTTCTTGAAATATAGCCTTTGGTGGCGCCAATTTTTTCGGTTAGCTCGCTAATGGAGAATGCATTATCCAGAATACTTATTGTGCGGAGTTCAAGTGCCGATAGTTTGTAATTCATTTTATATCAATATAGTAAACAAGTATATAAGTAGTTTACTAATTTGATAATTAAAATTTTTAATTATGATAGTATTTGACTAAAAAGCAATGCAAAGAAGGGTTTGATTTTCATCATGCATCTGAGCAGTGTTGATCTACAAACGAGTAACGGAGGACAGCCATGCTTTAACGCCCTCTTCACCAAACGTTGTTTCAAGTTCCGCTTCTCTGATGTAATTAATCTTCCAACTTTTACCGAACGTGGCACGTATCTCAGCCTGAGTTACTCTTCTTGGCCCGTATGATCCCGGCTCATGCTCGCTGAAACATAGCATGAAATACTTGCCACCGGGATGGAGTGCAGAAGATAAACTTGCAGCATAAATCGGGCGCTCCTCATCCGAAAACACATGAAACAAGCCGCAGTCGATTATAATATCGAACTTATTCTGAAGCAATTCAAGTTCAAGAGCATCGGAAACGAGAAAGTTTACAGTAATTCCACGTTTTTTAACCTTTTCTTTTGCTTTTTTGATAGCAGATGGTGCCGAATCGATGCCCCACACCTCAAAACCGAGACCCGCAAGATATAATGCATTCTCTCCCGTTCCGCATCCTATATCAAGCACTCTTCCACTTATCTCTCCATCCTCCGCAAGCCGGATGAATTCCTTCTGTGGACGCCCGATATCCCACGGCGGAGTGCCTTTGTATGCAGATTTAAAAAAATCCATGATTTTCCTCTTCCTAAATATCATATGTGTAGATTAAATCACGCATGAGCTTTAAATGCAGGATTAAAACTGGACGATTGGTAAGCTGTACTATTTCTGATGCATCCCGGGTCACCACTGTTAATGTTACCTGTATAGGCATACGCCCTCGCCCTGCACCCGCCGCATACGTTCCTGAAATCACAAACGCCGCAGTTGCTTTAAGGTGCCTGAGTTTTCCCATATATCCATGAAACCCTCTGTTCGAAGGTCGCCCACTTCGATGGGCATATATACACAGGGGGTGACGATGCCGTTGGGCTGGATGGAGCAATAAAGGCGTCCTGCCCCGCAGCCGCCGATTAATTCTGCAAGCATGCGGGTTTTATCAGCATCCTCGTATGTGCCGAAATGTGCCATCGCAAAGGTATTCCTGGATTTACTCATGCATACCCTCGCAAACTGCGGGGCAGTAGTCATCACTTCAAGACCTCCTTTTTTGAGCCGCTGGTACAGGGTTTCTAAGAGTTCTTCCCGCATGGCAGGCGTAAGGTCCATATCTTGAATATTAACTGCATTTCCCGTGGGAATGAAATTAAAAGCAAGGAACCGCTCTGTTCCAAGCTCGCCTGCAAGGTCGATTAGGAAGTTCACCTCCCCAAAATTATGTTTTGTGATGGTTGAGGCAACACATACGAAGAGTTCTTCACGTTCGACCGCATTTTTTATTCCTTCTATCGTTCTATTCCAGGCACCTGTAATGCACCTGAAACTATCATGGCTCACCGGAGTCGCGCCGTCAAGACTTATTTCAATGTATTTCACGCCGCACTCTACAAGCTTATCCACCATTTTTATTGTAAGAAGCGTTCCGTTGGTGGCAAGGGTCACGTACATGTTTTTCCTTGTGGCATAGGAGGCAACTTCAAAAAAATCATCTCCCATAAGAGGTTCTCCGCCTGAGAAGGCAAGCGCCACCACATCATTCTCTGATAGCTGGTCGATTACATCCAGCTTCTCATCGAGGTTAAGCTCATCCGGTAGTGCTTTCGATGCGCTCTGGTAGCAGTGCTTGCAGCGGAGGTTGCAGGCGTTGGTGTAATTCCACACCACAAGGAAAGGAGCAGAAAGTTTGAAAGGCCAATACTTCGGATGACATTGATTAGCCCCTTCCTTGCCACCGGGTCGCCGAAATACTCCTGCATGGAATCCTTATCTGCGCCAAATGCAGTGCGGCCAATCCCGAGCAGAGCGCACAACGGGGCAGTTTTTAACTTTTCCAGGAGAGTGCAATTTTTGATGCCACAGTAACTCAGAAGTGCATCTTCAATAAGGCTTGAATCGTTATTCTTTTTTGATAGCATGTTTATGACAAACCTGCTGAGAGGATTGCCAAGGGAACATTCAACAGCAAGGAAAATGTTTACGTCATCTATATTACTTCTCGTCATACTAACCGCCACAAATAATAATATTCAGATAACAAAACTTAAATGTACTGTAAGAAGATTATTCCCTTTTCTTGCCGTGGTTGATACTTACAGCTGCTCTATCTCGGGCACGTAACTGTTGCATCTTTTAAGGTAGCCTATCCATTCCTGGTCTTTTGTCTTTTTAATTATGCCTTTTTCGATAAGCTCTTTGACAGCATCGCGATACTCCGTATCGAATCTGACGATGCAGCCAAAGCAAAAGCTGTGAATCTTTTCTCTTGCTGTGGGAGCTATGCCATTAGCGGCTTCATAAATCAATGTATTGAAAGGATGAGGATGGATTCCCAGTTCGAGGAGGGTATTGAGAACAGGCTCAGCCTTTTCATTACCATATACCTTCACCGCAGCCTGCTGGATGAGTTCGTAATCAGGAATGTCTGGTTTTAATTTCTTCAGTTTGTGGCGTTCATATAGATGCACGTGCCAGTAGAATGCAACTGCCTTCCAGATATTCCGCTGATGTTTCCTGGAGAGGCGTTTTATGTTTTCTACAAAACCTGCGGATATTTTCTTATGTTGTTTCTCCATGTTATTTGGTTAGCACTTTTAACTGTTATAAATGTTGGTCAGGCAAAAAACAAACCTGTTTTGACTTAATAAATTCTCCGGCTCTCCCGATCATAAAAATATCAATGAAACCTTCCTTACCCTTGCTTTTATTTGCCTTCACTACATAGCCTGCGGATTGAAGATTTTCCAGATATGCCGCTAACTTGCTATTTTTTATGCCTATCTTTGTTTTACCATCGATGAAGGGAACCTCTTTCATCACGTTCGGATTCGAGGTACTCTGTTACTCTTTTTCTGTAAGTACATCAACCCGTTGATGGAGCTCGGATACGCTTTCTGCAAGGTTTTTTATTAGCCGGGCGCATCTATCTGTATAATTCACTGCCATTGTTACATCAACGGGTTCTTCCGATGCGATATCCTTTGTCGAATCCGCAATATCCTTCATCAACTTTTCTGCCATTTCCACAATTTCTTCAGGGGTATATATAGTCATTTTAACACTCCTCACTCGTTAAGGATTAAATATCTCCAATGCATCATTAATATTTTGGATTGGAATCCCTGGAAACAGTTTGAAAACGGATTTGAACATGGCTAAAGCCAGAAGCTTCCAGAGTTCTGTGATATAACTCTAATTCTTTCGGACTACGCTATCCATTGTATCAGTTATGGTCGCAACCGGTTTAACGTGCGATCCATTCCGTCTCTGGTTTCCGCATAAACCAAAGTTTGAAGGATGCCACAGTTCTAGCATTTTGTATTATATTATATATACATCATTTTCTAAGATTCGCCTTATCACATCATCTCAAACTCCTCAAACCTCTCCTTCTTCGCCCTGCAAATCGGGCAGAGGTCTGGCGGCTCATCCCTTGCGCAGAGATAACCGCACACATTACATCGATAGACTTGAGCCATTTCTTTATCTCCTGCTCCTTTTTGTTCCATAATGCTCGGATAGCCTTTCTCATAATATTCCAGCGGGCGCCTTTCCGGTATAGGCTCATGCTTCTTCTTTCCGCTTATCCAGTCATCGCTCACATACAGCACGCACAGGCAGCAGCCATATTCTTCAACATCGGCATCCCGGTAGTTACACGGACAGATAATATCCATATCATCCGCCAGCAAGCCGCTTGCTAAGCGGCAGGGACATGAAAGATAGCCGTACCTGTGTTCGTTATCCCATAATCCCTGCAGGAGACCATCCAGTTCTTCCATGACGGGATTGAACTGGTAGCCTTCCTCGTCAGCGATTTTCTTCATTTCAGCAAACATCTCGGCAACAGTTCTCATGTCCCTCCGTGTGGATAAATACCTTCAACTTTATTTTAGCCTGTCCATCCTGCCTGTTTTCTCCTTTTGATTTCACTTTTACCAATGTTGCATACTCCAGGGATGTATTTATCCTCTACTGTGTAATCAGACATTCCATTCATAAATTAATCCACGTCCACCATTATCGAATTCCCTTCTATTTTAACAGGATAAGTTTCTAAATCATAAGTCTTGATCTTTGATAACATCATACCTACATACTGGAAATATTTCATTAGACCTTCAGGTATTGGTTCCTCTCCATAATCGTGAGGATCCGGGCCACTTAAAACCTCGCCTGTCCTAACATCGTATTTCCAGGCGTGGCAGGGATATTTGATTATAAAATCTTTTAAAGTGCAACCTGCAAGGGCACATGTCATATGAGAACATTTGTTTAATATTGCGTAAATTTCACCAGTTTTTTTGATGAGAAGAACCGGCAGCCCTTTTGGAAATACCATGTTCGCACTATTTTCCTGCAATTCATTCTCTTCAATTACATAAACCCATGAAGATTCATTCTCCATTTTCTTCTCCCAATAGGAGTATTGATAATAACAGTATATAGTTCCTATTGTCTCTATTTTTGCAGCATAATTATTTGGCAGTAAACAGGGAGATATATTTTTATGCGGGATAATTATTATATAACGACATGGGAGTGAGTATTTATGATAACAGTTCGCAATCCTGAAACCATCTATCAAGCGCATGGTCAAATCCAGAACGGCACATTCAATGGACGGTGGCACTTCTCTTTTGACCAGTACTATGATCCTGAATATACTCATTTCGGCACCCCCTGCGCGTGTTTAACGACGATACGCTATCTTCGGGTGCAGTATGGCCCCTGCATCCGCACCGGGATAATGAGGTTGTGACCTACTGCGCAGGCGGGGAGTTCCGCCATGAGGACGAGCGCGGCAAAGGTGGAATACTGAAGAAGGGCTGGGTACAGCATACCACCGTGGGAAAGGGCATGTGGCATTTCGGAAATCAATAACAAGCCGGACGAACCAAATGTGTTTCATCCAGATGTGGTTTTCCCCCACAACACACGGCTTGGAACCTTCGGTAGAGCAGAAAAAAGTTGAAAAAGCAGAAAGGACGAATAAATTCCTGCCCCTCGTATCCAACTCCCATCCGGGCGCTCTCCGCATAATCTCGGATGCTGCGGTCTATTCCTGTTTTCTTGAACGTATAGGAAACTATAAAATCATACCCCAAACGTGCGGCTTATTTTTCATTAGAAAAATTAATGTTCTTGGCTTCCATTCTTGTTTGTGTCTCTAAAAACAAAAGCCAAGACATCAGCAACGATTACAATAACCATAGCATTAATACTTTTCCCATGCAATGCCTGAGAAGACTACAAAGTCGGGACAAAGGCAGCTAACGAATGGCAGATGAGATACATCATAAGCTTTTAAAAGTCTCTCACTGGCATGTGGTTTTCATAATCCCAGATACGTTGAGAGAATTGTTTAGGAATCCCATAGGTGCATCCCAACCTATATAAAGCTTTAAATACCCTAATTAAAGGTGCGAATATGGTAAATACTACGGAACAAAAGAAGACTATAAAAATAGAAAATGTTGTTGCATCTACAGCTATTGGAGCAAAACTTGACCTGAATCAAGTCCTCAGGGTTTTTGAAGGAGCAGAGTATAACAAAGAAAGATTCCCTGGTGTTGTTTACAGAACAAAATCCCCGAAAACCGCAGCGCTTATTTTCGGCAGTGGCAAGATCGTTTGTACAGGAGCAAAAAGTATTGCTGATGTAGACATAGGTCTTTCAAACGTGTTTAAGAAATTACGAGAAATGGGTGTCCAGGTACTGGATAAGCCTGAAATTAAGATACAGAATATCGTTGCATCAGCAGATCTTGGAAGAGTGCTCAACCTCAATGCAGTTGCTATCGGTCTTGGGCTTGAGAATGTTGAATATGAACCTGAACAATTCCCCGGTCTTGTTTACAGGATGTCCAGCCCCAAAGTGGTCATGCTATTGTTCGGCTCTGGCAAAATTGTGGTGACAGGCGGCAAGAAACCAGAGGATGCAGAAGCAGCAGTCGAGAAGGTAGTTATAGAACTGGATGGATTGGGTCTGCTTTAATAATCTTGACTTTAGCAACAACCTGGCATCTTGTTATCATTGTATCGTGAACTGAGTAAAAAATAGAGACTGTCTTTTGGTGAGGTATGTGAAAATAATCGGACGGGATCCTACAAACGAGTGATGGAGGATAGCCATGCTTTCACACCCTCTGCACCAAACGTTGATTCAAATTCCGCTTCCCTGATATAATTTATCTTCCAACCTTTGCAGAACGCGGTCCGTATCTCAGCTTGAGTTACTCTCCTGGGCCCGTATGATCCCGGCTCACTGCCATGTTTCCATGAGCTTCACAGATAGGCAAAAGGTTTCTGCCGCTTCTTATTGCGCCTGCGAAGAAAATCTTCATCCGAATTCCTTAAATAATGCCTGATTATATACAAATTATAGGAGGTAAGTTATGCTGTGTATACTATGGTTTAAGTGGCAGCCTGAGAACACTTCACGGCTTCTTGAACTCTGGAGAGAATTCAAATATCCCGAAGAAGTGAAGCTGATAGGCAGGTATCTCCTCATCGGAAGGCACATCTCTGTGGCTATATTCGATGCCCCCAACGAGGAAGCTATCCTGAAAATAACCTACCCGTTCAGGGAGTTAGGAGTGCCCCATATAGCGCCCGCGCTGCCGCTTGAAGATGCTCTGGAAATGATGGAAAAGATGTAGTAATGGGCAGGCTGATTGAAGAAGTTTCTCTGAGAAATAAACTCCATGTCTTTGAAAACAGAACCGAAGCAGGTAGCCTCATTGCCGGAAAACTGGTACATTACAGGGATTCTGGCGGCATAGTTCTTGGAATCCCTTCCGGAGGTGTGCCCGTGGCTCATGAGATAGCGGTTGCGCTTCATCTTCCCATGGATTTAATGATAGTGAGAAAGCTCCAGATACCTTACAATCCCGAGGCAGGCTTTGGTGCAATGGGGCTGGGTGGGGAAATTATTTTAAATGAAGGATTGCTCGCCCAGCTTGGTCTTACCGAAGATAAGATAAGGGAGCAGGCTGAAAAGACGAAAGAGGTAATCAAAAGGCGAGATCAGATCTTCAGGGGAGGAAGACCCTTTCCAGTCTTGAAAGACAGGATTGTGATTCTTGTAGACGACGGGCTTGCATCGGGCTATACGATGCTTGCTGCTGTCAGTTTTGTAAAAAGAAACAAGCCAGGGAAAATTATTGTTGCTGTTCCAACAGCCTCAAAAAGAACTGTGGAGCTTGTTCTTCTTCAAGTAGATGAACTTGTATGCTTGAACGTGAGGCACGGGAATTCTTTTGCAGTGGCAGATGCATACAGGAACTGGTACGACCTTTCGGACGTGGAGGTTCTTTCTATCATCGGGAAGATTTGTTAGTTCCCGGGTTTCTTCGGACTGCCTTAATTTTTTTGATATGGATTACCAATCATTCTGTTTGTCCAGAAGGGTAAAAAAATAGATCACAGGTTTGAAGCTGGTCGAGGTTCTGCCTATTCTGAGAAATGCAGATATGCTCCTTGTAAACCATGCAAGGACATGTAATGCCTGTATGGAGAATTTATTCAGCGAGGTTGAAAAAGCAATTACCGAAAAAGTTTGAAGCCGAGAATGTAGGAATGTCCCATAGGATATATCGTAACATTCAAAGCGGGATCCAATGAAATAGAGAAAGGTGAGATTCGATTTATAGAGCAAAGCCGAGACGAGGGTATCCTTTTTCATGCGCTTCACATTACGCTGAAGCGCAGCCATAATCATCAAGGTCAGTGATATTCATGACCTCCCGGATATAATGTCCCTTAATTCTGGATACCTCCTGAGAACATCCGCAAAAATATAGGCACGGAGGTTGCCGATATGGGCGAAACCATAAACCGTAGGACTGCATGAATATATGCTTGCAAATTTGTCGTTTAGCGGAACAAAGACCTATTTTCCCCTGATAACCGCATTTAGGGCTCGCCAGAAGTCTTGCAGAATACCTGCAACCTATGGATATACTTTTTCTGCATCACCTCTGCAGGTCACCAGCGTATTTTCAGGTCTGATAGCTTCATTATCTCTTCTGCTGTTAGAAGCTCCTTCCTCTTCCCGAGATAGATAGTGAAATAAAATGATTTATTTACCTGAAATCTTTCTGCTAACCTCAGCTATTCTCCTGCCAAGTGTTTTTGCAATTTCGAGTTCATTGGAAGTAGGGGATCTATCGGCCATCGGTCCAGATATTGAAGAGGCACCATATGGAGAGCCGCCTGATATCGAATCAAATACGAACAACCTCTGTTCAGAATATGGAATTCCCACGACGATCATTCCCAGATGAAATAGTGGTACCATCGAAGTAATTATTGTTGTTTCCTGACCCCCGTGCTGGGTGCTTGTGCTTGTAAAGATGCCTGCCACCTTGTTCTCAAGAGCACCTTTTTGCCAGAGGCCCCCAGTCTCATCTATATATTCCTTCATCTGAGCCGTCATATTGCCATATCTTGTTGGAGTTCCGAATGCTATGCCATCAGCCCACTCCAGATCACCCATTGAAGCAATTGGAATATCTTTCAGTTCTTCTTTCACTTTCTTCATAATGTCGTTCCACTTCTCTTTGGGAATAAGCTCTTCAACCTGTCTAATTCTCACTTCTGTATCATTAACGCTCCTCGCCCCTTCAGCTACCGCTTTTGCCAGTTTTGCAACATTTCCGGTCATGCTGTAGAAGACGATAAGTATGTTCAATTTATTTTTTGCCATAAAAACTCCCAGAATATTGCATGGTGTGCAAACTATTTAATTATTGCTAACTATCTGAAGAAATAAAACAGACTTTAAGAACCGCATTTCTACTTTGATAAATGCAAGAACATATTAAAATATCCAAAAAAATTTCAATCATTACACTATCTTTATTATCGTTTGAAATCAACCTTTAATGGGTGAATAATACGGACAATCAAAGCAATATTCTTGATATTCTGAAAGAAGCTATTTCGATCGAGATCTATGGCCAGGAATACTATTCGATATTTAGCGACATCGTTGAGGAAGAAAATGCTAAATCGATTTTCAAAAGGCTTTCCAGGGATGAAGGGGACCACAAACAGCTCCTTGAGAAAGAGTACCGGCAGATATCAGGAAAACCCATTGAAGAAGGGGTGATGGATGAAAAGAAAAGGGAACAAGCCAGGCGGGTTTTCCGGGAATCACTTGAGCAGATGACCATAACCGAAACACAGGAAGCTCTGAAAATTGGGATCAGAACTGAAGAGAGGTCTATTGAATTATATTCAAAGAGTGCTCAAAAAACAGACATTAGATCAAGCAAAGACCTTTTTTTAAAGCTCGTGATTTTTGAGAAAGGTCACAAAGAGATTCTTGAAGCTGCACTGTATCATCTGGGCCAGGAGGGTTCATGGTACGGTTTCTCCATCCACGATAAAGGGTTAAATGGGTAAGGCGCCCGTTTCAACCCTTCTCTTTATCATGTACATCTGCACTTTCTTGCCCTAGCCCGGTGAGGACACCGCCTGCTATTTAAATGCACTAAATTTGTCTTTGGATGCATTGCACAGTGGACATTTATCAGGTGCTTCTCCTTCCAGTGTATATCCGCAAACTTCGCAAACCTGGATCGGGCCGAGTTTAACGTCCTTTCCAGAGTTGACCGAATCCAGTGCTTTTTCATAAAGCTGCTTATGCATTTTTTCAGTGCCATACGCCCATTCAAAACTTTTCTGGGCACCCTTTTCTCCCTGGAATTTTGCTACTTCCAGGTATACAGGATACATTTCCTCGATTTCAAATGTCTCCCCCGCGATGGCAAGTTTGAGATTTTTCCTGGAATCACCAGGGCCAAAAGCGGCCATGCTATTTGCGACAAATCCCCCATCCAGGTGTTTTAGCTCCTGGTAATGGTCCCCTGCATGTATATATTCAGCATGGGCGATTGCACGAAATAAGCGTGCCGTATTATTGAGTTTTTCTTTTTCAGCCTGGTTTGCAAAATGCAAATACCTCATATTTGCCTGGCTTTCTCCTCCAAATGCATTGATAAGATGCTGTTCTGTCATTTTCTTCATTTAAAAACCTCCTTTTAATAAATTCTTATCATTTTATTTTTGGTGGTATTGTCTGGGTCCTGAACAGGTCGCTGATGCTCTCTTTTGGGGCACCCGGTGCTGGTGGTTTGACATCTGTTGAGAGCCCCATCAGGTTTGCAGTTAGAACCACAAGATCGTCTACGTACATATCCATCTTGAGGTCATCTCTACCATCAAGAAGGTTACGCCTGCAGAACGGGCATGTGCTGATCAATACCATGGCGCCGGTTGCTTTGGCATCATTCATGCGATCTTTAGCAACAGCAAGTGCAAGGTCAGGGAGACCAGCTTTAACGCCTCCACCAGCACCACAGCAGCGCTGTTCATTGCGGTTTCTCTCCATTTCTACAAGCTTGATGCCCGGCATGCTCTTAAGGACGTTTCTGGGCTCCTCAAACACGCCTACATGTCTTCCGAGATGGCAGGGGTCATGATAGGCCACGGTCTTGTTCAACGTCTTTTCCCATTTAATCTTTCCATCATTAAGCTGCTCTGCAAGGAACTGTGACATGTGAATTGCCTCAAAGGGTAATTCTTTTCCATATGCTCGCGGCCAGTCTATCCTGGCGGCCCTGAAACATCCGGCGCATGCGAATATAACTCTCTTTGCACCTCTTGCTTTGAGCGCTTCAATATTATGCAGTGCAGCTTGTTTTGGCACATCACCTAAATGTTGTTGCCCTGTCCTTATGAGCGCAGAGGCACAGCACCATTCATCTTCACCAAGTACCATAAATGGAACATTGAGTTTGTTCAAAATCCTTGCCGTGCTGACACCAAGCACCTGCTGGTTGTATCCTGCTGTGCATCCTATGAAATATGCAATATCGGATTTTTCAGCTACCTTGATATCAGGGGTCATCCATGCAAGCCTGTCTTTTTGCAGTTTCATATAAGGATTATGTCCTTCTCCTATTAGCTTTGGGAAGAGGTTCTGCTTACCATAAGGTCCTGTCCCATGCTTCACGAGATTGGCGCGGTTTGATTCCCAGAGTTCTATGGTATCTATGCCAGCGCAGCAAACAGTGCCGCACATTCCACAAGTTGTGCAGTTGTAGAGGTCATCCGTGTACTTTTTAATTTCCTCAGGGGGAATAGCTGCAGGTCCGAAGAGCTTGGCTTTCCAGCCATAACTCCTTATTACAAACTCTCTCCACCGCAGGATCTTATCTCTGGGCTCGATATTCTGGTCTTTATTTCGGCCCTCATATGTAGGACAATACTTGACGCATTCACCACATCGTGTGCAAGCGTCATACTCCATCAGTTGTGTGGGGGTAAAATTTTCAAGCGAGATTGCAGGTTTATTTTTAGCCATGATTTTAGTATATATTGATTTATGCTTAAATATTGTTCGTTATATGACTAACAAGTAATTCCCTATACATTAACTTCATTAACTTCAACATAGCCACCTTTGTTCATCATAATTACAAGCGGGGTAACAAACATATGGAAGAGTTTGCTGAATGGTAAATAACCAACACAGAACAGCAGGGTAAATACCTCATGAAAAAGAACTGCAGGATTATTAAAGAATTTTGGAACTGTAAATACATATTGACCAATTAACATTCGCCCCGTTATTCCATAATAATCTATCCTGAGATAATAAGCAAGGAATCCAGATATTATAACTATAGCAATCCCGGTAATTGATATCCAATCAACGCTTGTGAATCTTGCGGGTGGGACATCTGCAAAAAAGATTCTTCTCACAATCGCTATAATTATTCCAATAGTTAACATTGAAGAAAATATGAGATTCGGGGTTTTCAGAGCCGCAAATGTATCGATAAATAATTTTGGCTGGCCTACAGGTTCATTCAGGATGAACGGCCCATAGAATTCGGCTGCAGCAGCAGTTATTGTCAATATAAACAACCCGAACCATCCCCAGAAAATAAATATATGCATCAACCATTCGGTCTTTCTTCTTCGCCATGTTCTGCGCTGGAATAAACCATCGAAGACTATTACTCCAAGAGCAGGGTAAATACCTTTCTCAAAAATTCTATGAATGATTAATTTAAGTGTGCTCCATGCTCCAAGGGGTTTTGTTGCACCTTCGGGGATGCCCTGTCCCCATTTAGCTAACTGCATGTACATTCCTGAAAGGAACATGATTATAGAGATGATCGCAAATGTGACCATAATTCTGTAATCTATGAAAAGTGTATCAAACACTTCTTTTCCGAATATTGGTAATCCTTCTGACATATTATACTCCTATTTTAAGCCACTCGGGTTTTATCATATACCTATACTTTTCCCAGCGTGGATTTTCCGGGTCTCCACTCCACGGGGCGTTGCACGTTTGACTTTTGGCCATTTATTCTTATGAGGTTCCGAGCCTTCAAGTGCTAAATTTGCTGGTTGCGCATCTCCCATTCTAGGATTCTTTTTGGTATCGATGCCGCTCACATTATGGCTGAACTCAACTGAAATGTTATCAGGGTCATAGCTGCAAATAGATTGAATGAAACCATGGTCGATTAAATCCGATACCCAGAAACCCGCGGCTTCAAGCTTATCCATTAGTTCCCACAGGTCGTCTTCTTCTTCAACCCAAATGATATATGATCAAAACCAAACATGCCGCTTACAGGCCTTCCATGTTCCTTTTTTACCATAGCCTCAACGCCTTCCCACTCAAAGAATGCTATCAGGTCGAAGGGTGGTATCTCAAAAAAGTAATGTCTATACCCTGGCTGACCAAGACCAGCTACAAGGCTCATGCCAAGAAAATCACGCCAGAAAAGTATGGTTTTATCCATATTACCTGTTGCCATTGCAAGATGATTTACTCCATTGAATTTCATATTGATTACCCCAAAAAAATCTCACGAAATACATTGTGTTCTAAAATCTTATGTACTTTTCGGATTTGGGTTTAAACCTGAAGCAAATAAAAGATTTACATGCTTTATCTCATGTTATTTTCAAGCCACACACTGTTTGCCAATTCAACCATTATATCAAAGATATGTGATACTGGAGGAGAATATCCGGTTTCAAGGTGCGCCAGTTCTTTTGCGGTAAGCTTGCAGCTCATTGCAATCGACAGGGCATCAACCCGTTCTTTAATTCCATATCCTTCGGATATAATCTGGGCTCCAATAAGCCTGAGAGAATTTTTTTCAAAAAGCAGTTTCATATGAACAGGGGTACCGCCAGGATAATATCTTGCTGTGCTTTTTTCTTCAGTAACACAAGTTTTTACTTCGATATTGTTTTTTTCTGCCTCCTCTTTTGTTAATCCTACTGTGCCAATATTCAGATCCCGGAGCACAGCAATCATTGGGTTAGTACTTCCTTTTATGCTGGCATCTATGCCAAGAAGTTGCTCTGATATTATTCTTGATTTTTGTATTGATGTTGATCCTGTGTACATGAAATCTCGTTTTCCAGTCACTATGTTGATCGCGTGAGCACATGCCCCTGAAGCATAAACTCCATTTACAGCTTTCCCTTTCATAAGCGCTCGCGCTTTTTCATCAATATTTATTCCATCCTTGTCTATGTCAAAACCTGCACTTTTTGCAAGAGCTATCTCTGGCTTAAAATCTGTTCCAAGCATCAATAAATCCGCAGGAAGGGTTAAATCACCAAAATTCACCGATTCTATTGCCTCGGTTCCTGTTATTTCGGATAGCTTTTGCATAGTGATTACCGTGATACCCATTCTATGCAGATATTTATGAACGTATTCTGCCATATCGGTATCTAGTCTATCTGGCATCAAATGTGCTGCTTTTTCAACAATTATGATATCATGACCGCGCTCTTTTAGTCCTACTGCAAATTCAAGATCGATGGAACTTGAGCCTGTCATTATAACCTTTAATGATTTTTTTGAATTCGAAATAAATTCCTCAAATTTTTCAGCTTCTTTTAAGGTTTTTATGTGCGCACTGAACACACCATTAAGATCTATGCCTTCAACTTTCGGTACTCTCTGGGTTGTTCCTGTGGCAATTACAAGGTAATTGTAATCAAGCCATGTACTTTTATAGCGTATTCTCTTCTTTTGAGGATCAATTTCCTCCACAGAAGTATTCGTGAATATTTTTATTCCAGACTCTGTATAGTGTTCTTTAGAATGCATTATAAGGTCTTTATACGAATGGATGTCACCTTTAAGCGCGTATGGGATGCCGCAGGGAGAGTAAGCAATATCTGTGTCTTGTGTGATAACCGTAACATCATATTGGTTTTTTCTAAATTTAGCTACCGTAGAAGCTATAGGTAGGCCCCCGGAACCACTTCCGATTATAACAAGTTTTTCCATGAAGTAGTTTGTATGATTATTACTCATATAAATTATTCTAAACCATTACTTTAAATTCATCTTACCAGATATTTTCTGCTTGCTCACATTAAGCACGCTGAACATCGTTTTTCAGATCAAGGCCGTAGAGCAGGGTACTATGCTGCGGGTTTCCAGCATGTATACCTAACCCTGCTTTTTGGAAGGACTCGGCATTAATAAATTCACCCCGAAACAGAAATCCATTTGGTTAATACGATGAATAACATATATTTAAGTAGAGGTTAGAAAACATGGGAGGGAGAACATTTTACAAGAAGATAATTGGAGAGCACTACGGGAAGAGGTGAGGGCCGGGGAAGTTGTTATCGTTAAATGTGGATTTAAGTTATGTACAGGATGGCAGGTCCTTTTACAGTGGGAAGAATGAAATAGGTGAGAATGGTTTTTGAGAGAGTGGAAAAATTTCTGAAATCCGTTGGTTGAAGCATATGGTCCTCAATGATATCCAAAAAGAACAAATAAAAAAACAATTCGAAAAACTTACAGGAGACGTTGAACTGATTGTTTTCTCCCAGGAAAATGAGTGCCTGTTCTGCAAGGATACAAGGGAACTGGTTCTGGAACTTGGGACATTATCTCCGAAAATAAAGACAAAAGTCTATGACTTTGTCAAGAACGGTGACGAAGATATAAAATACAACATCAAGAGGATCCCTGCCATTGCGATCGTTGGAAACAAAGATTATGGCATCAGGTACTATGGTGTGCCAGCAGGATATGAGTTTCCCGTCATTGTGGAAGACATAATAGACGTCTCAAGGGGTGCCACCTCCCTGCCGGATAGCATCAAGAAGAGACTTTCAGAAATAAAAAAACCAGTCCATTTACAAATATTTGTTTCTCCTACATGCCCTTTCTGCCCGAGAGCTGCACGTATGGCGCATCAATTGGCCATCGAGAGCGAGTTTATACGGTCAGATGTCATAGAGATGATAGAGTTCCCCTATCTTGTTCAGAAGTACAGAATTATGAGCGTTCCTCATATCGTGATCAATGAGGATACTGCGTTTACGGGTGCGCAGCCGATAGAGGTTTTTATCGAGCAAATAAACATGGCGCTGCGGCAAAGCTTTAATCCCATGAATTCTTAATCAATATTGCAGTCATTACAGAATTATGAAATACCTGCGCTTTACCCGTACTCGAAAATTGCTAATAAAGAGTTAGCAATCAGGCTTTGCGAAATAATTTGACTATTTAGACCAAAAATACAAACTAAAATGTTTATGAGTCCTCAAATGCGAACATGGGTATATTTTCTTTTTGGCATGAAAGAAACATCTTTGAAGCAGTTGAATAATTATCACATACGCTATCTCAGTCGCTACCGTGTACGAAAGGTTGTCCCCGTGAAAGGTGAAGTTTCATACAACCTCGCCCGGGTTTCAGATTGTGTGCGCATTGAGGCATCAACACCGTTATCATTCCCGGAGCAATCCAGGTTTCCTATCCGCCCATCATTAATTCAGTTTCAAGGTGTCACCCGACATTTTCAGTACACCGATGATGCCCAGCTTCAGGAACTAAACAGGCGTTCTATCTCAGAACTGGAACCATCAGAACACACCACAGCAGTTTTGATTCCAATTGGAAAATCGGAAGATTGGTGGAAACTTGCACATGACCAGAGGCAAGCTCATTTCCAAAATACCGGCATCAGCGAGGGCCACACGGCAATTGGACTTAAGTATGTGGATCGAATTTTTCGTAAGCTCTACTATTCACGCTGTCTTAATGATGCGCTCAGCTATGATTTCCTGACCTATTTCGAATTCAAGGATGTTTACGAAAAAGATTTCAGGACTCTTTTGGCTGAATTACGAGATACAAGGGAGTGGACTTTCGTTAATTTCGAGCTTGAAATCTGGATGGAAAAGATTGGATAGTTCACAATGAGCATTTTTATCTAACATTGGTTATTTGGCTTCAGTTCAATCTACACTGGGCACACAGGCGCAGCGCACCCGCCAGCATATTCAGCATCCGCAGATACATATTTTTCCAGCCTATCCCCTAGGTACAATACCTGCTCCTCCTTGCTGCCGTACCTGTAAACTGTAATTCCCTTGCATTTCAGTTGGTAGGCAAGCATGTACGCCGTCTCAACTTCCTTGATATCCACATCGTTCGGGAAATTGATGGTCTTTGACACCGCATTGTCGCAATATTTCTGGAAAACAGCCTGCATCCTTACATGCCACTCTGGCGCAACGTCAAATGCCGTCACGAACACACGCTTCACGTCCTCAAGTACCTCATCGATCCCGGCAAGATTTCCCTGTTTTGCGATTTTCATCATAAGTTCCTCGCTGTAGAATTCTCTTTCTTTTGCCACAGCCTCAAAATAAGGATTTACCTCAAGGAGCTTTGTCCCTTCAAGGACATTGCGTACAAAGGATATTGCGAACAGAGGCTCTATTCCGCTTGAGCAGCCTGCTATGATGCTGATTGTGCCAGTGGGGGCAATCGTTGTCACGGTGGAGTTGCGAATGGCCTTTTTGAAGATACTGCCAGGGAAATTGGGGAACACTCCCCGCTCTTCCGCCAGCCTCTCGGATGCCGCATGTGATTTTTCTTCAAGGAATCGCATTATCTCCTCTCCGGTTTTCAGGGCATCCTCTGAGTTGTAAGGAATACCAATCTGCACAAGCATATCTGCAAAACCCATTACACCCAGACCTATTTTCCTGTTCGCATGTGTAATTTCATCTATCTCACGAAGAGGATATTTATTTACATCTATTACGTTATCGAGGAACTTGACAGCTGACGGTATTGTTTTATCAAATTTCTCCCAGTCGATTGAGCCGTCCTTTATCATGCTTGCAAGGTTTAATGAGCCTAGATTGCAGGACTCATAAGGTAATAGGGGCAATTCACCACAGGGATTTGTACTCTCCATCATCCCGATATGCGGCGTAGGATTGCGCCTGTTTATCTCATCGATAAACACTACACCCGGATCCCCGGTTCTCCACGCCATTATTATTATAAGGTTCCATATCTCCCTCGCCCACACTTTTCTCACTGCTTCCCTGTTCCGCGGGTTTATTAGCTCGTACTCCAAATCTTCAATTACTGCTTTCATGAATTTATCATCTACAGCAACAGAGATGTTGAAATTCGTAAGGAACCCTTCCTTAGTTTTTGAGGTTATGAATTCAATAATGTCTGGATGGTCAGCCCTGAGTATCCCCATATTGGCGCCGCGCCGCTTGCCGCCCTGTTTGATGATATCAGTAGTAGTATCGAACACACGCATAAAAGAGACCGGACCTGAAGCCACGCCTTTGGTGGACCGCACAATGTCGCCTTTCGGTCGCAGGCGCGTGAATGAGAAACCCGTGCCTCCTCCGGATTGCTGGATGAGCACCATGTGCTTCACTGCATCGAAAATTCTCACCAGCGAGTCCTCGACAGGAATGACAAAACAGGCGGAAAGCTGCCCGAGGTCTGTTCCTGCATTCATAAGGGTGGGGGTGTTAGGAAGGAACTCAAGCCGGACGAGCATGTTAAAGAAATCCTCCTCGGATTCTGGGTCAAGGGCTATGGCTTTAGCAATACGCCGGAAAAGTTCAAGAGGCGTTTCTACTACATTCCCGTTTTCATCTTTTAGCAGGTAGCGCCGCTCAAGTACGTGTACCGCATTAATACCTAACTTTAATTCGTCACTGACGCCGAAGAATTGTTTTGCTCTCCTTATCTGGGCGCGTTTCTCCCTGTAGAGAATGTATGCCTTAGCTACTGCCGTATAGCCGTTTTTAATTAAAACCTCTTCCACGATATTTTGCACATCCTCAACGCCAGGCATTCCGGGGATTCTTTTCTCTATAATTTCTACAACCTAGTTCGCTGTTTTCTCGGCTTTCTTCCCATCTTTGCTTTTTGTGGCGAGGAAAGCCTTGAAGACCGCATTGGCTATTTTGGACTTATCGAAATCTGCTATTCTTCCGTCCCTTTTGCGGATTTTGTCTACCATGTTCCCCGTGACTTCCTCCCGCCTATGAATGGGAAGAAGTGGTCTAAATTTTACTTTTTACAGATTCTATTTTCTCGTCCATACCCTTTGGAGCATCCCTTCTGTCATCGATCGTAATGTGCATGACTACCCTCTTTACGCCTTTCTTAATAACCGCTTCGTGCGCTGCTCTCATTGCATTGAAAGCTTCATCGATGGAAGATACCTCTATTACTGTCCCCATCGGGGTTAACTGGTATTTGATACCAGACTTTTCGAGAGCTTTTACAGCCTCGGAAATATGAGAACTCATGCTTGTGCTTCCCGTGCCCAGAGCGACAATCTCAAGTTCCGCTGTGATAATCGGTTTCATGTTTAATCTCCTGATAATATAATACAATTAATTTTCTAACAGTAACTAACCGCAAAAGTATAATGGATTTTGAGGCGTAAATATGTTATTGATAAGATGAAATTCTTGTCTCCTCTCCTCAGCAGCTAACACTTTCGTACCCAATTATTGTCAACTTATTCAACTTATTTCATAACAGTCCATTGGTTTATGAAAATTAACCGAAAGTGAAAGTGAATGCACGAAGACCGAGATTTTCTATAGTTATCTCAAGTGTATGTTCACCATAACCTTGGGGATCTTCGATAAGTGTATAGAGTCGAGGTTCGCTAATAGTAACGAAACTTGAACCATTTCTTATCGAAACATCTTTTCCAGACTCATTACCAAGCGGCTTGCCATCACGAAAAACCTGGACTGTTACATTATTTGTTGCGCTGGCTACAAAATTAACATTTTTTGCGTTATAACGGAAAATGATTTTTGCCCCCGGATTTTTATTTTCAGCAAATTGATCTTGAAATTCCCAATCACCTACAAGATACAATGTATTTGTATTAATTTCGGGGGGTTCGGAAAGATTTTGAAGACCAACCGTATTTGATTTTCCATTTCCTAAATAAGTATTCTTGCTTGCACCGAAATAAATTTCAGGGCTATTTACTTTCGTAAAATCAACATTAACAGCCCCGGCAGGTTTTGAAACTTCAGTGCTGATATTTTCATTGATTTTTAAAACCGCCATCCTTTCTTTTAAAGCATCTTGGATATTTTTCTCAGTCGCTTCATAATCTCCCTCGCCAATATGGTCATGGACTATGAAACCATCTATGTCGATGAGATAATCATGTGGCCAATAAAGATTGCCATAGGCAACCCATGTTGAGTAATTATTATCCAAAACAATAGGATACTTAATTCCGAATTTTTGCGTTGCAGCAAGCACATTGTCATAGGTTTGTTCAAACTGGAACTCAGGTGTGTGGACTCCAATAATCACAAGCCCTTTATCCTTATATTTTTCATACCAGCTATTGAGATAGGGTAAGGTCCGAAGACAGTTAATACAACTATAAGTCCAGAAATCAATAAGTATAACCTTCTTGCCAATTAGCTCTCCCACCGTGATATTATTGGTGTTGATAAAACCTGAAGGATTTACAATTTCCTTTGCCACAGGGTATTTACCGATTTTTGCACTGTTCAAAGGTTTGATCTGTGCTTCTCCTGGCGATATCCTTACAGGTTTTAGCGACTCCAAATAAAAGATCGATGCCGCGATTGCAATTAAAACCAGGATAAGTACGATTGTTTTCTGTTTCATTGTCCTAAGAGCCACCGGTTAAGAGGGCCGAAATTGGCGATAAGATTTAAGTTCTGTGTGAAGGCAAGGATACCAAGAATAATAAGGATGGTACCGAAAAAAATGTTTATATATTTAAATATTTTTGCATGGCGAATGGTGACATTGGTAATGAGATTTGATGCCTGCGACGTGAATAAGCCTACAATAAGGAAAGGAACACCAAGCCCAAATGAATAGGAGAGCAACAGGTAAAATGCCAGTCCTGGCTTTATAGCAGCAAGCCCCAGAATGCTTCCGAACGCAACCCCGACGCATGGTGTCCAGCCAGCTGCAAGAGCAGACCCGAACAGGAATGATGTGAAATATTTGGATTTGAACTTTAATCCGATCTTAAATTTATACTCCCGTTCAAGAAACGGTATCTCAATAAGCCCGACAAGATAAAGTCCAAAGAAGATGACAATAATGCCCCCGATCCGGGCAAGCCATACCTGAACATTATAGGCAAATGCCTGCAAAATGGTATTGAGCAAGATACCCAGGAGTGCAAAGACCACTGAAAATCCAAGGACAAAAAATAAACTATTAAGAAAAATATGTTTCTGTTTCGATTTTGTTTCCGTCAGGGAGACTCCAGCCAGATATGCTAAGAACGTTGGAATAATCGGCAGCATGCATGGCGATAAGAAAGATACCAATCCCCCGATGAATGCAACTATGATTGTAATCTCGACCATATTTTTATCCTAAACTTTTATTATTTTATCTATTTTTATTTCTTCCCCCTGCAAAATATATTACATAAATTAGAAGTTGCTTATTAATACCTTTTGTGATAATTAATTCTGGACCGACAAACAATCTATTACATCTGAAATAGAAAATAACTGTAACGATAAAGTGGCGATGTTCCCCTTACATAGTTGATACAAGAAAACAGGTGTGAAGATAACCTATCCTCTTATAGCCGATACTGAAAGAGAACTGGCAAGAAAGTGTGGCGTCCCTTCATAAGAAGAAGAATATTGCATATAGAGGGCTTTTTATCATCAATCCTCAAGGCATTTTAAGAATTGCAATGATATATCCCATAGAAGTCGGGCGGAGCACTAAAGAGACGCTTCGAATCATCCGAGTTTTACAAAGAGCTGAACAGCTACGTGAAATGGAAGAAATGGAGCGAGCTAAAAATTAAGTAAGTTTACTGAATGAAAACTTGTATGAACCTCTGGACGAGAGTTATAACACCCAGTAATTACTATTATATTGCACAAATACACACATAAAAATGAAGTAAAAATATAGCTTCCATGATCGATTTCTTGCATTTACTTGCAATGTTAAAAGAATCGATAGCAGTAGCGGTTATGCAACACAACAATTTAAGTATAAACTATCTCTCCACCATCATATCCAAGAATAGTGACTATGGGCAATAGACTCAATACCAATATTAAGTAAATGTAGTTTAAGCCTGTTGGTACGAGTATATCTGGATTCAGAGTTCGCCATACAAAACATGTAGTGATAACAGCAATCAATACTACAGTAAATATTATTTTTCTTGCGAAAATTTTGGTCATCTTCCCTTCGTAAGTGACTTTCCAGGAAAAAAAGCCAGAGATTCCAGCAAAAGGAGTTGCTAAAAATCCCAGAAAAAGCATGTAATATGATCCTATTTCAAAAGGAATTTTGCCCGTGAAAACATATAGAAGCGATAATAATGAAACACCGATAGAATAAGCTATGGGAAAATGAACCAATATTGGATGAGGATGCAACTCCTCTAATTTCAGCAACAGTTTCTGTCCGAAAGACTTTTCCTTGCCCAATTCTCCGACAATGCGGAATTTTATTAATATTTCTTCACTATGAGGTGCACTTAATATGCTCTCTGTTAGATCAACACCTGCGGAGTGTTTACCTGCATGAATTCCATTTTTCCAGAGAGGACTGTTTGAAATGTCATAGACTTTTCCTTTGAAGACTGCATACGCAGGCTTTCCTTCTTTTCCATCATATTCTTTTAACTCTTCGATTGTAAAGCGCCTCTCTCCTCCCATCCTGCGCGCAATGGCGTAGCGAATGGTACGTACCAGCAGGCTGCTGTTCACATGTTTCTTGATCAGGTAATCCTGTGCGCCTGTTCTAACGGCTCTGATTGCAAGTGTTTCATCATCAAGACCAGTTAATATTATGATCGGTATTTCAGGTGCTTGAGCAAGCGTCTTTGTAAAAGTATTAAAACCCTTGCTGTCAGGTAGATTGAGATCCAATAGAACCACATCCACCCCTTTCTTAGCAAGGCGTTCAAGTCCAATAGAAAGTCTTTCCTTCCATTCCACATCGAATGAAAAATCCTTTGCTTCGGCCAGCATTTCCTCTATAAATACAGCATCTGGCGGGTTATCTTCAATTAGCAAGACCTTGATACGTTCCATTTCGTTCACCTATTGTGAATTTAAAGACCCCCCTTCAATTTCCTCATTTTATAAGCCAATGCAATGAAAGAATAAAACTTTTACCTATAAGATAAGGTTCATTTCTTTGGAATTTGCACATAAAACACACTCCCACCTTCCGGATTATCTTCTACCCAGACCTTTCCATCATGTAATTCTGCAACACGCTTCACGATTGCAAGCCCCAGTCCTGTACCTTTCACCCCTTTCTTATCCACTCTCGTGAGGCGGGTAAAGAGCTTTCCCTTGTCCTCATCTTTTATTCCATAACCCCAGTCTTTAACGTAAATCTTACAATGTTCATTCTCGTCTATAATGCTGGCCTCAATTTTCCCGCCAGAAGGAGAATACTTTATGGCATTGCTCAAAAGGTTTGAAAAAATGGACTCGATCATCGGATTTGCCATTACATAACATTCACCCTTCGCTAAGTACCCCAGCTTCATGTTTTTCTCTTCGATCTGTGACATGAAGTCATTTGCTGTTGCTCTGAAAATATAATTCAAATCTAACATCGACTTCTCCCATTTTTCAGCTTCCATCAGTATAGTATACATACTGGCGCTTTTGACCATGTCGATTAGTTTATCAGCGTTGCGCTTTATCATCAGAAGGCTATTAGATGACTCTGTATCCACGCCTTTCACAAGCAGTTGTTCAGATGCTAATTTTATAACACCCAATGGATTTAATATGTCATGACGCATTATATCTGTGAAAAGGTCTTTGAGTTGGTTTGCCTTTTCGAGCTTTGTTGCATAGTTTTTTAGTTCCCTCTCAGCATATTTTCGCTCAATGGCATAACGAATAGTGCGTATCAGCAGATCGCTGTCAATATGACTCTTGATCAAATAATCCTGTGCACCTTCATGAACCGCCTTTAATGCAAGTTTTTCATCAGGAATACCGGTCAATATCACGATCGGTATTTCTGGTGCTTGAGCATACGTCTTGGTAAAAGTAACAAAACCCCTGCTGTCAGGCAAATTGAGATCCAATAAAACTACATCAGTCTCTATTTTAGTAAGGCGCTCAAGTCCTGTCGAAAGACTGTATTTACATTCCAAATCAAAAGAAATATTTTCTGCTTCAGATAACATTTCCTTTATAAATGCGGCATCTGCCGGGTTATCCTCGATATGCAAGACCCTGACTCGTTCCATTTCATTCACCTGGTGGAAGCTTAACTACAGTGAACCAATAATTTATTGTACATTTCACTGTTGCCATAAACTGGTCCAGGTTCTTTGGCTTAATGATGTAGCTGTTAGCATGAAGATTATAACTCATTAGAATATCCTGTTCTGCACTTGAAACTGTAAAGATCACTACCGGAATGCGTTTCAGGTCAGGATCATTCTTAATTTCTTCCAGCACCTTTTGGCCTTTTTTCTTGGGAATGTTCAGGTCTAACACGATAAGATCAGGTCGAGGCGCATGGGCATACTTACTTTCCCGGCGCATGAAAGCCATTGCTTCCGCGCCATCCATCACCACGTTCATATTAGTAAGCACCTGACTTTCCTCAAGTGCTTCCATCATCAGGCTCACAAAGCTTTGGTTGTCCTCAACTAACAAAATCTCAAATGCTTTCATACTTATTCAACTCTTTTCGCTGGTATTGTGAAATAGAACGTTGATCCATTACCCTGCTCAGATTCAACCCAGATTCGACCACCATGACGTTCTACAATTTTCTTACAAATTGCAAGACCAACGCCTGTGCCTGGATATTCGGCACTTGCATGTTCGCGCTCGAACATTTTGAAGATATGTTCCATGAATTCTGGAGCTATACCTATCCCATTGTCTTTTACCGAGAATAACCATTCATTTTCTCTTTGAACAGCCGATACCATAATAAGTGGTTTTTCTTTTCGGAATTTAATAGCGTTACTGAGGAGGTTTTGAAATAACTGAACCATCTGTGAAGCGTCAGCCATTACAGTGGGCAGAGGATCGTGAGTCACCAGGGCGCCACTTTCTTCAACTGCCTCCTTCACATTAGCCAATGCCTGATCAAATACGGTTTCGCAATCGGTCGATTCGAATGGTTTATTGCGTGTACTTACTCGTGAGTATTCAAGCAAGTCATCGATCATTTCCTGCATCCTTGTAGTTCCATCTACTATGAAGCCTATGAACTGATTAGCTTTCTCATCTAATTCACCTTTATAGCGCTTTGCCAGAAGCTGGCTGAAATTTGAAACAGTGCGTAGCGGTTCCTGAAGGTAATGAGAGGCTATGTAAATGAACTGCTCAAGCTCTGCATTCGAACGGGCTAATTCCTCAGTTCTCATCTTCAGTTCGTCCTCAGCCCTTTTACGCTCCGTGATATTATCAAAAACAGCTGCAAAGTATTCTCTTTCCGTACTATAAACTGAGATGGAAAACCATGCCTCCAAAGGCTTGAAATCGATTTCGAATTTCTCAGGCACGCCCGTCAACGCGACCCGGCCATAAATCTCAAGCAGCTCTGGATACGACTCTTTGATTCCCGGAATTACCTCAGTAACTTTTTTGCCTATTACTTTTTTCAAGCCAGTCAACCTTTCGAACGCACTATTGACTTCAAGATAGACAAAATCTATCGGTCGGCCTCTGTCATCAAAAAGCATCTTGCAGTATGCGAACCCGTCCAACATGTTTTCAAATAGCGAACGGTAGTGCATCTCGCTATTCAGCAACGCCTGCTCGGTCCGCTTGCGCTCTGCTTCTGCTCGATCCATAGCACCACCCATGACGCGTGATATTTGCGAAATAACAATGCTGGCTATTGCCATAGCGATTAACGCCGACACCGTTGCCCTGAGCCCCATAGTTAGCCCTAATCGTGAGAACAGGTTACGGAATGTGCCCTCAATAAGGATAACGACAAATATCACCAGGAGAAAAGAGCGCATTAAAAGTGCGCGTATTGAGGGACCGACCAGCAATCGCAGGGGAAAATGCTCCGGACCCGCAGCAGCTATAAGCCCGGTGCCCAGAGACACGAACATAACCCCCGCAGGAAGAGCCACATATCTGTATCCTTCGCCGTAGAGCTGCGGCGTCCCATACAAATATCCCAGAAAGACTACCAGGCCCATCGCTACAACAACAGATGCCAGGCCAGATGATAACCCTGCTACACGATGCCTAGGCGCGAATAATAGCAGAACCGTAGCAGCGCAAATAAGAAGAAAGGCGGCAGCGGCAATAGGAGACATGGGCCCGGCACCATAAGTCCCAGGATCAATGGCAAGAAAATCGCGAGTGAAATACACTTCAATGCCTACATTAGCACCAGTGAGAAACTGGACGAGGTTGAGCAGTGCAATAAGTGAACTGGAAAACACCGAAACCAGTACGTATATCCTGGTGAACCATCGCGAGGGCACACGGGCATAAAGATACCACGCACTACCCAGCAGGATAAATGCCATTGCAGCACTTGGCGCTATCGGGATGTACCCCGGTACAAAGCTGGCAAGACTGCGAATACCCATCAACCAGCCGATCATGGCCAGGGTGCCGAGGATTAATGTGATCGCGCTGCATACCTGTGCAGTGCGGCTGTAAATATCCCCTGTAATAAAGTGATTATGCGATTCCTTCATGTTCGTTCTCTTTCACCTTTCCTTGCAGGTATTGTGAAGTAGAAAGTCGAACCTTTGCCTGCCTGAGACTCAACCCATATCCTGCCGCCATGACGTTCCACGATCTTCTTACAAATCGCAAGACCAACGCCTGTACCTGAGTACTCGGCACTTGCGTGTTCGCGCTGGAACACTTTGAAGATATGTTCCATGAATTCAGGAGCTATTCCTATCCCATTGTCTTCCACCGAGAAAAGCCATTCATTTCCTTTTTGAACAGCCGATACTCTTATACGTGGTTTTTCTTTTCGGAATTTAATTGCATTACTGAGGAGGTTTTGAAATAACTGAACCATCTGTGAAGCATCAGCAATTACGGTAGGCAGAGGATCATGAGTCACCAGGGCTGCACTTTCCTCAATAGCCATCTTAACATTAATCAATGCCTGATCAAATACGGTTTCACAATTGGTCGGTTCGAATGGTTTAGCGCGTGTACTAACTCGTGAGTATGCAAGCAAGTTATCGATCATTTCCTGCATCCTTGTGGACCCATCTACTATGAAACCGATGAACTGATCAGCTTTCTCATCTAATTCGCCTCTATAGCGCTTTGCCAGGAGCTGACTGAAATTTGATACAGTGCGTAGCGGTTCCTGAAGATCATGAGAGGCAGCATAGGCAAACTGCTCCAGATCCTTATTGGAGCGTTCTAACTCCGTTAATGTTTGTTTCAACTTTTCCTCTGCTTGTTTGCTTTCGGTAATATCTCTGATGACGGCACTATAAAGTCTTCTTATTCCAATTTTCCAGGTAGATAGGGAAAGCTCCAAAGGAAATTCACTGCCGTCTTTCCTCATTCCAACCAATTCAACCGTTTTTCCAATAATCCGTGTTTCACCTGTAGAATTAACTCGCTCCAGTCCCTTTTTGTGGGCATCCCTATATCTTTCAGGTATTATCATGATAAGTGATTTGCCTAAAGCTTCTTCTTCCGTATAGCCAAAGATGGTTTGTGCACTTTTATTCCATGAAATAATATTATCATCACTATCTGCGGAAATAATTGCATCTGTCGCTGACTGTGTTATTGAACGGAATCTTGCTTCTGACTCACGTAGGGCTATCTCTATTCGCTTTTGCTCTGTTATATCCCATGCAATCGTTGAGGCACCTATAATCTTGCCATTGGCATCCTTAATTGGAGAAATGGTTAAGGAGGAGCAGATTTTTTTACCATCTTTACTCATACGTATGGTTTCATGGTGCTCGATGCGCTGTCCCTGCCTTATTTTTTCGAGAAGTTGGGGAAATTCATTTGGGCGACCTGGCGGGACCAGAATAGAAATTGACTGACCCTTGACCTCATCGGCTGAGTAGCCGTATATCTTCTGGGCACCCCGGTTCCAGCTCACCATGATGCCATCCAGCGTCATGCCGATGATTGCATCGTCTGAGGAATCTACAATGGATGCCAGGAGAGAAAGTCTCTTTTCAGCCCCCTTGCGCTCTGTTATATCTTCTCCTGAACTCAGAGTACCTGTGATATTACCTGCCTCATCTCTCAGTATAGTGTTATGCCAGGCAATCAATCTCTCCTCGCCTCTCCTTGTCAGAACAGGATTTTCAAAAGATTCAACAGACTCGATCTTTCCAGCCATTAACTTTTCAAAAACAGCTTTTACTTCATCCCTTACTCTTTCAGGAATGAAAGTATCAAACCAGTTCTTGCGGATAATCTCCTGCTCACCGCAGACTAATACCTCACAGCACTTTTTATTTACAAGAGTAATTTTTTGGTCAATATCAATAGCTACAATCATAACCCCTGCAATGTCAAGATATTTTTGTGCTTTATCCCTCTCTTTTCTTAGTTCTTCCTCAGCCCACCTACGCTTTGTGATTTCAGCCTGCAAGGTCTCGTTAGTCTTTGCTAACTCAGCCGTACGTTCCTGAATCCGCATCTCTAACTCATCATATGCCTTGCTCAGCGCCCCATCAGATCTCTTGCGTCCTGTCTTTTCGCGCTCTATCGTGCCGCCAATAGTTCGCGATAGCCGCAAAACAACGGCGATGGTAGCTACTGTAGAAATTAATAGAGCCAGTGCTGTTCTCAGTGCCGCGTTTATAATTCGCTCTGAGAACAGGTTTTCAATAACAGCATGAGTCAGAGCAAAGACAAATATCACCAGAAGAAAAGAGCGAAGTAAAAGCGCACGCACCGATGGCCCGACCAGCAATCTCAGGGGAAAGTGATTTGGACCTATGGTGGCGATAAGTCCCATGTTCAGAAACAAAAACGTTATTCCCGTATGGAGCGCCACTGGTCTTATCTCACCGCCATAGAGTAGCGGCGTGCCATATAAATACCCAAGCAGAACTACCAGATTCATCGAGGTTACAACAGAGGCAAAGCCGCCTGATAACCCCTCCGCACCACGCGTGGGCTTAAGTAACAAAATCATTGCAGCGCAAGCGAGAACAAAGTTGAAAGCAGTGAGGGGAGACATGAGGCCGGCGCCGTATATATTAGGACCGAGGACAAGAACTCTGCGAACAAAAAACTCTTCAATACCTGTATTAACGCCTGTAAAAAACTGGATGAGGTTCAGGAGGGCTAAAAGCAAAACAAAAAGTACAGAAGCCAGAACGCTAACCCTGGTCAACTTACGTAAGGGTGCGCGGAGATAAAAGAACCATGAGCCTCCCAGAAGGATAAATGCCAGTGATGTGCCGGGAGCCATAGGGATAGAACTCAAGCCCAAGCTGGCAAGATAATACATACCTGTCATCCAGCCTATCATCACCAGGGTACCGAGGATCAATGTGATCGCGCTGCATACCTGTGCAGTGCGGCTATAAATATCCCCTGTAATAAAGTGATTATGCAGTTTTTCAGATATACCGGGCTCGCCGAGCTGGCGAAATATCTCAGGCTTTGCAACTTCGCTGGGTTTCTTCATGTTCGTTCTCTTTCACCTTTTCTGGCAGGTATTGTGAAGTAGAAAGTCGAACCTTTGCCTGCCTGCGGGCTAGCGCAGGGTTAATCGCCAGGAAATAGCCATCGGGCGTGGTCTGGAAGATACCTTCAACTGCATTTTCAAAAATGCCACGATATCTCGCTTCAGCTTCACGGAGTGCTTCTTCCGTCTGCTTGTGGCGCGTTTCTGATTTTTCCAGTTCAGCAATTCTTTTGCGCAATTCTACTAATTCAGTTATAGGTTGTTCTTTTGTCTTATCTTCGTCAGTCATTTTTTATTTCTTTCGCCTGAAATCAATTTAGAAAATTGAATTTCTCCTTGTACCGTATTGTCCACTCTCGATAACAATAAAATATACTAATTAATCGTGTTATTTAATGATTAAACTAATTCATATATATACATGTTGCTCTCCTTTCTTTCTCGCAGAAAGAGTCCATAGCTGTATGCTGCAGAACGACCTGTAACGATAAAGTGATAGCAAGTACCTCTTACTCTGTTGATTAAGATCACACAACTAGCATCAGACCGTATTAAATTCCCCAAAAAAAATAACTAGCTGTGTACCATCGTGATTATGGTAGGTGCAGAAGCCATGCTTAAGCATAGGAGCATTAAACTTCAAACCCCCATCGCTTTCATTAATCAAAATCGGCATGGTGACCCACTAGTGCATCCTCAAGCGGTATTGCAAGAACTATTTAAGGTACTCCTATTTTCTCTCTCACACGCCTGATTATTTTCTCAAGTACTTCTTCATCGCCTGGATGTTTCGGTTCAATCATTTTCCTGAGTCTGAGAGAGACTCCGTCCATCCTGTAAGCCGTGCCTTCAGCCTCAATACCGCAGATAGCCGTAGGTATAACTACGTTCGCTATCTCGGTTGTCGGATTCCAATGAGGGTCTATCTGAATGAGCGGGATTTTTGCAAGCTCTCGTACTGAATTTGCAGGGAAATGTGCACCAGCATCTGCCGCTATTATCATGGCGGCATCCACTTCCTTCCTGTAAAGTACATCATTGGCTGCTGTCTCGCCCGGATTATAATAAGGTGCACCGCGCGAGAAATCAACTGCAGTGGCAAAACCGGTTTCCCAGGTGCACACCTGATTGAATCCCGTCACATTGTAGTGACCTCTCATAGGCATGAGCACGAATTTTGTAAATGAGTTCAATTCCGTGACCAGCGAAATAGCATTATCAATATTCTTATATCTTGATTTACTCTGGGTGAGTCCCATTCCAAAGAATATCACGCCGAACTTTGCAGATTTTAAGATATCAATAATTTTTATAAGCTGGTCTTTAGCAACATTGCCCACTTTATCGGGTACGACATCTGTATGGCCTGAAAGTATCGCCCTGAGTGCTGAAATTACAAGGTAATCGCTTCCCTGCTGCACTTCCACATATTCATCAGCCACGCCAGACGTATGGGTTTTTCGTACATCGACAGAAATAATCTTGCGTCCTTTCCTTCCTTTCTCTGTGAAAAATCCTTTGGCAAACGTCGAATAGCGGCTCATGTGCCTTGGATGCGCTTGTACTGGATTGCAGCCCCAGAACACAATGACATCCGAGCGGTTCTTTATCTGTCCAAGCGTGGCGCTGGGCATGCCTTTTTCATGAACTGCAAGCCCGGTTGGGCCATGGCACACGGATGAAGTATTGTCTATGATAGCGCCGAGTTCTTCTGCCAGAAGGATTCCTTTTTCATGCGCTTCGCATGATGTCGAAGCCCAGCCATAAAGAAGCGGTCTCTTTGACCCCACAAGTATCTTTGCTGCTTCATTGATGGCTTCATCATAAGATACTTCCTTGAAATCTTCATTCTTATCAGCCCGCATCAGAGGTTCTTTTATCGTGTGATGCGTCTCTATGTTTTTTGCCCCGAGCCTGCAATGTCCCAGTATTTTTGCAGAGCCGAGGATACAGGCATGTTTTGCTTCAATTATCCTGTTATCCTCCACTACAATCATGATATCGTCGCATAAGCAGCCGCAAAAAGGGCACAGGGCGTCTGTTATTATTGTTTTCATAATTTATCCTGACCCGGCTCAAGAATTACAGTTTCTTTTCCGATAAATACAAGCGCCTCAAATTTAGCCGCCCGCTCTTTGTGTATCAGGTACGGCTCGATTGTCCAGAGTCCATTCATCAGGGTGTTATTGCCTGACGCGATGAAGGGCCCACTGGTTTTGAAAAGCAAATAATTAAGCCCGGGTTCTGGAAATTTCTGCCATATTGGAGGTATCCTGCATAAACGGTGCCCCATGGAAATAAATGGAGGATATGCCAGAGTGTAATCAGGGTTTTTGCCTATGAACTCCTGTGCCCGGCGGAACACATCTGCTACGACCATTCCCTCTTTTACAAGCCCGGCAATCTTGATTGAAACGTCACGCGCATAAGCAGCCAGGGCCTCAAGATCTGGATTACTGCCCATCACATGGTTTATTGTATAATCCGCCGGGTAGCCGTTGTATACCGGAGCTATGTCTATCAAGACGATATCATTCTCCCGGAGAATTCGCGTATGTCTGGTAAAATAGCTCGATGCCAGGGCGTATGCGCTTTTTAATTTTGTACTTCCTTCACCCACACCAATGATAGGCATGTGCCAGTGCTGCTTGACGCCATTTTTTTTAAAAACTTCTGATGCAACATTCTCTACCTCCTTTTCAGTCATGCCGACTTTGATATTTTTTATTATCTCATCACCAATAGCTTTGGCAAAACTCCTCGCTTCAAGGTATCCTTTAATATCTTCACCCGAAAGTTCAATCTCACTCATGGATTTTTCTCATCTTCCAGAAAAACAACTGCTGCAAAAACAGTTGTCCATAATCCGTCCTTATTTCCTTCTTCAGTCTGGCAAATATGGGTTGCCCTGAAAATGTGACCGCTTGCTTTGTATATCTGCTTTCTTTCATCCCATGCCTTGTTAATATCAAAATCAATACCCAGAGCAGTAGCAAGCATGGTAGCTGCAAGGTCCTCAGCATATTCACCAGCTTTTTTTGCTACTTCTCCAAAAGAATGATGTTCCGATAAATATCCATAAATACTGGTATCTTTTGGTACTGCGACCCCGATTGCGGCGGCAATCAGGCGATTGGGTTCGTTTGTATCATTTCTTGCAAACACACAGAAGGTTATCTGGCCGGGCGAGAGATTCTTTAACCCGTCATCTTTTGGGATTATTTTGCATTTTGGGGGGAGGATACTTGACACAGACACCAGGTTACATTTTTCTATACCGGCATCCCTCAATGCAAGCTCAAAAGAGGCAAGTCTGTCTTTGTGGATGCCTACTCCTTTTGTTAAGAATGCTGCTTTTGGTATGTACATTAATTTTTCTCCCCTGTTTTTGGCTTCAAAAATGTCTTTAAAGCCGCCTTGAAAGGCACGAGTTTAAGGTTAAAAACTTCCTGCATTTCCCTTATATCGCAGATGTTATCTTCCTGCAGCATGGTCAACTGCTGGGTTGTTATAGGCGGTTTTTCCATTATTCCCTCAAGAATATATGCCGCAGGCCACATGAAGGAAATTGGTATCTGGAAAGTCGGGTTGTCGATTCCAAGAACTTCCATCAGCGTAAGAAAAAGCTCTTTATATGTTATCCGGTCAGGTCCGGCAATCTCAAATATCCGGTTGGTTGTTTTCGGATCAGCCAGCGCTTTCAGGATACAGTCCACTGTATTTTCCACGTATATCGGCTGCACCTTGCTGTCCCCGTCTATTATGGGTATTATCGGCGCCCAGCGTACTATTTTGGAAAGCATGGTAACAAATTCACCCCCCTCGCCAATCATTATCGAAGGCCTGAAGATGACGTATTCCATTCCGCTATTTATCACCGCTTTCTCTGCTTCCCACTTTGTTTTATGGTACCTGCTTCTGGCGTTTTCCCGCGCGCCCAGGGCGCTGATGTAGATAAAACGTAAAACGCCTGCCGCTCTGCTCACCTCTACGAGGTTTTTTGTTCCCTGGGTATGGATTATCTCGAAGGTTGCTCCCTTTTTCTCAACGATAATGCCCACAAGATGTATCACAGTCTCCACATCTTCCAACGCTTTTCTCAGGGATTCTTTATCAAGTACATCTCCGTATGCTACTTCTATTCCAAGTTCCTTTAATAGTTTAATGTTCGAGCCCCTTCTCACAAGACATCGTGTCTGCATCTTTTCCTGAGCCATCCTTCTTACCAGATGGCCACCCACAAATCCCGTTCCCCCGGTGACAAGAATCATATTCCCACTTAGTGTATCTCAAATCAATATTGTCCTGTGATAATAAAAGCTTACGGTTCGCGTAAGATAATTGTTAATAAGGAAAGCATCAATCATACTTTTATGAATATCGAAGGGGAGATTATCCTTGCCTTCACCGGGGACGTGATGCTTGGGCGGCTTGTAAACAAGATGATAGGGCGCAAGGAAGCTTCTTACGTATGGGGAGACACACTGCCGCTTATAAAAAAAGTCGACCTGATGTTAATAAACCTTGAGTGCGTGATTGCGAAAGATGGTACGCCGTGGGATAAGACCCCAAAGATGTTCTTCTTCAGGGCAGAGCCTGACGCAATCGATGTTCTCAAAGAAGCCCAAGTAAATTATGTGTCGCTTGCCAATAACCATACACTTGACTTCGGCGAGGAGGCTCTGCTGGAAACGATTAATCGGCTCGATGAGGCGGGAATCGCTCATGCCGGGGCCGGCCGCAACCTGCGCGAGGCATCAAAACCTGCTGTGATTGAGGCAGGAGGCCTGAGGGTGGGAATAGTTTCATTCACGGACAACGAACCCGCTTTTGCTGCCACGGAAACCTCGCCTGGCACAAACTATATTCCTATTACGCTTGCAAACGAAATGGTACAGCGGGTGCGTGCAGCCATCGACGAGGCGCGCTCGGTCGCCGACCTCGTGGTGTTCTCCATACACTGGGGGCCGAATATGCGAGTGAGACCCACAAAAAGCTTCAGGGAGTTTGCGCATGCGGTGATCGATATGGGTGTGGATATCTTCCATGGCCACAGCTCCCATATTTTTCAGGGAATTGAAATATACGGGGAGAAGGTCATAATGTACGATACTGGAGACTTTATCGATGACTACTATGTCGGCGAAGAGAAAAATGACCGGCAGCTTCTCTTCCTCGTGGCGGTATCGCGCGGAAAGATAAAACGTGTGGAGATTATTCCGGTGGAAATCTCAAGGTGCCAGGTCAACATCGCTAAGGGAGATGTGCATAAGGAGATAAGCGAAAGAATGATCAATCTTTCATGGGAATTTGGAACCAAGGTTAAAAAGAAGAACGGTAGATTAGCGGTAGAGATCAGGAAGCCAAATTAAATGGCTTCCATTCCTCGTTCACCTGTACTTACGAAAATCCTGCAGTCTCCATTCTGTCCGGCAGATCTGGTTATCGCCGTTACTGCTGTCTCAAGGTCTTTGTCGTTCACTATTATATCCAGCTTGAGCCTGGGATCCACACCGCGCCCCTTTACTTCTGCCATAGTCATTTCCAGGAAACCCTTTTCTTCAAGCGCTTTACGGACGTCATCAAGCTTTTCAGGTCTTATTGTTGCCTCAATTTTCTTATCTTGCACACCCCATGAATAAGCCTTCTCTGCATGCTGGGATATGTCTAAACCGACGGATTCCTCTTTATCTGTGACTCGCAATCCTATGGTTGCATCTATAATCTTTGCAAGTACAAAGGTCATAACGAAAGCATATATCCACGTAGCTGCTACCGCAGTTAGCTGTATCGTAAACTGTCCCTGGTTGCCGTAGAACCAGCCATTTGCACCTGCGGAATTTACAGCAACGGTTGCGAATATTCCTGTGGCTATTGCACCCCAGGTTCCACCCAGCGCGTGGCAAGCCCAGACGTCCAGGGAATCATCAACACTCTGCTTACTCCTGAAAAGCATTGCATAGTAACTGATAGCCGCTGCAACAACTCCTATTACTATCGCTGCCATCGGCGTAACGAAACCCGAGGCGGGCGTGATTGCTACCAGGCCGACAACACCACCGGTAGCCGCGCCCAGGACGCTCGGTCTCTTATGGTACCAGCTAAGAAGTATCCACATCAACGCTGCTGCCGCTGCTGCTGTATTGGTTACTACAAAGGCGCTTGTTGCAAGTCCGTTGCTTGCTACTGCGCTGCCGCCGTTGAATCCGAACCAGCCGAACCACAGGAGCGCTGCGCCAAGGATAACCATTGGTATGTTGTGCGGCTCCATTGCCTGCTTTCCATAGCCCTTGCGTGAGCCAATTACAAAGGCAATTGCTAGAGCCGAAACTCCTGAGCTGATGTGCACAACCGTGCCTCCTGCGAAATCAAGCACACCCAAGTTGTGAAGCCAGCCTCCTGCACCCCATACCCAGTGCGCTATGGGGTCATACACAAGAGTCGACCAAAGCAGGGAGAACACCAGGAAAGCTTTGAACTTTATGCGCTCAACGAATGCACCTGAAATAAGCGCAACTGTAATTATCGCAAACATCGCCTGGAATATCATATATGCCAGGGCAGGAATCGTGGCTGCATAGTCGGCATTCGGCGTCTGGCCTACGCCATTGAGTCCTAACCATTCAAGGCTGCCAATCACACCATGCACGTCAGGACCAAAGGCAAGGCTGTAGCCAAATAACACCCACTGAACGCTTATCAAAGCAAGTATTGCAAAGCTGAACATTATGGTTGAGAGCGCATTTTTCTGTCGAACCATTCCGCCGTAGAACAAGCCCAGGGCAGGTGTCATTATCATCACGAGCGCAGCACTTGCAAGAACCCATGCGGTGTCGCCACTGTCTACTTTGAGTTCTTCGGCTGCGTAGGCAGCATTGGCAAATACGACGAGAAACATCGCTGCGAGCAGTATATGCTTAAAGCGCATTATCGGCCATTGTATATTTTTTATGTTCATATTTTCCTCCACTACTTTTATTATAAGGGATTGAACAGATGATTATTTAAAGATTTTCAGCGGGCTCCCGACGCTCTCATTTTTCAAATCGCCTTGACTGCATCGCGATACTCTTTTTCGCCAGCCAGACTCTTTCCAAGTACCTTGACCTTTATGGTATATTTCAATCTAATTAAAATATATTCTTTTTATTGCATATTCTTGATTGGCACTGGTTCTATCTGATCGGCGAGCCTGAACGAGAAAACCTTCGAGTAGAAGTAGAGTTCGGCATCAAGGGCTCGTTTGATATTCTTGGAACGACGGAATCCATGCTGTTCTCCTTCGAACGGTAAGTAAGACACAGGCAATCCCTTGCGACTCAAAGCATTGAACATCTTTTCAGTCTGATCTGGCGGGACAACTTTATCTTCAAGTCCCTGGAAAAAGATGACCGGACATGACAGATTATTTACGAAGTTTATTGGCGAGCGCTCTTGGTAAAGGTCACGGGATTCAGGATAAGGGCCAATCAACCTGTCTAGGTACCGCGACTCAAATTTGTGTGTCTCCTTTCTCATTGCATCCAGATCGCTTACGCCGTAATAGTCTGCTCCTGCCTTGAAGATGTCCCGGAAAGTAAGAGCACATAGCGTCGTATAGCCTCCTGCGCTTGCACCACGAATGGTAAGGCGGGTTCCATCCACTTCACCCATCTCAACCATGTATCTGGCCCCATTTACGCAGTCATCAACATCGACGACACCCCATTGACCATTGAGACGCGAACGATATTGTCGGCCATAACCAGTACTGCCACCATAATTCACGTTGAGGACGGCCATCCCCCGGCTTGTCCAGTACTGAATCTGGAGGTCTAACTTATTCGAAACTGAAGATGTCGGCCCGCCGTGGCTTATGACCAAAAGCGGTGGCTGCTCACTTTGCGGAGCAATGTAGTCCTGATTCTTTTGCGGATAATAGAAAGCATGCGCTGTGAGCCCGTGCTCAGTTGGAAATTCTATAGCGCGGGGAATGGATAAATAACCGGTATCAATGACCGTTTCGGTCGAGTGGCGAAGAACCTCCATGCCCCCTGAGTGCAGGTCAAGTTGAACTATTGAAGTGGTTTCGGTCGGTGATCCGGCGACAAATACAACCCGATCATTCTTTGTTCGAAGATAGGAGATATCGGTGTATGGTGTCTTTATCGGCTGGAGCTTTTGTGTAGCGGTATCCAGGTTTGCAAGCTTCCAGATTCCCTTCTCGTCATATGTACAAATTATATTATCAGATGACGCGAAGGCATAGGTGGACATTCCAAAGAACCACTGCGGTGCTCCGAACTCGACCTCCATCTTGGTGATAGGTTCAATATGCCCTTTGCCCCAGCGGTAGAGATTCCACCAACCAGTCCGGTCAGAGACGAAGTGAAGGATGCCATCCGGAGACCATTCCGGCTGGAAAATGGATTCGTAAGCGCCGCCTGCAACCCGTTTGATATGGCCAAGAGTCTCTTCTGCCTTTAGTTCGGCTACCCACAGCTCAGTTCCATCCCAGGGCAAGTTGGGATGATTCCAGGTGAGCCATGCCAGGTGGGATCCGTCCGGACTTAGACGGGGCGACGAGTAAAAGTCGTTTCCTGAGGCAAGTATTTTTTCTCTTTCGTTTCCATGAAGACCTATGCTTATTAGAGAGTTGACCGGTTCGTTCCCGGCATCAGTGTGGTCTTCGCACACGCAGACCAACCTGTCGCGATGGCGATCTACGACCATGTCTGCATAGCGCGTTTTTCCTTCAGGGGTGATTAGTCGTGGCGAGCTTCCAGAGTCATAGCAGTAAATGCGCTGATCGGTGAAATTGGTAAAGTATGCTGTGCCATCTTTTATTGTGTAAGCACCGCCACCGTACTCGTGCGCCCGGGTTCTGGCGTTGAAGGGAGAAGGAGTTATATCTGTTATCTGCCCTTCCGGGGAACGCCGCACAACAACGCACCTGCCACCTTCTGCAGGTCGCATCTCTATCCAATAGATATTCTCCCCATCAAGAATTATCTGCTCAACCCGAATCGTTCCAGAGGCAACAAGATCCGATGTAATCGGTGATTTCCAGGAACCATATGGAGCTACCTGTGGCTTAGTCATTCTGTTTTTCTCCCTAACAACTGATTAGCGTGAACCGACGATTGCCCAGAATATGTCCATACATCTAACCTCTTTAAATATTAGATAGTACATGCATTAAATAACCTTTTGTGCTTGGCACGGTGCATGGGTAACTATGCTCTCAAGATCACATGTTAATACTTCATAATGGCCAAGGTATTTGATAGATACTAACCATATATTGATTCGAGGAATGGCTATGGGCAGAATTAATAATATTATCCAGAGGCACGTTTATGAAAGTATAGAGCAAGAGCAAGCTCGTTTAACAGAGCGTGTGGGAAAACTCGAAAAAACCATCTTGGAACTGAAATCTGAGCTCTCAGAAATACGGAAAGAACCTCCAGAGAAGGTACGAAAAAGATAAAACAGGATTGTTTTCGGATCAACTTCCCAGAAACATTATTGACCCCATAGATGCAAAATTCAATCCATCAAAACATATAAATGCCATTAATGTTAACATATTACATGGAGAGTAAACCGGGCAATCATTATCTAAACCTACGTGGTAATCTCGTAAGTTTAAAATGATATAGAAATACCAAACACAGGTAAAACTGTGTGCGGAATAACTATGGAATTCGTTCCCGCCCGGGCTTGTATCCTTTCTAAGCACTCAGATCTTTGTTATTTTTGTGCCCGGCACGAAGGTTGAAGACCGGGTCGCTATCGAGATGGAGGTTAATTATGGCAGGACAATTAGCAGGACAGCAAATCTATATTCTAAGAGAAGGCAGTCAAAGAACAAAAGGAAGAGACGCGCAGCATAACAATATCATGGCTGCCAGGGCAGTAGCAGGGGCGGTCAGGACGACCTTGGG